>DCKY01000286.1:1178-3088 GCA_002320775.1 Planctomycetes bacterium UBA1662 | reverse complement strand
GTAGAGGAACTGGTGGGTCCGGATTGCCCGGCAGGGATAGCCGCCCATGTCGGGCTTCTCCTGCCCCGGCACATGGCGCTCCTTGCCGGTCAGGACGAAGCCCCGGCCCGGCTCCACCTGCCCGGATTTTTTGCTCTCGAAAATATTCACCAGGCTGCGGCCGGTCATGTCGGCCGGCACCTTGAGCCCCGCCGCCTCGAGAAAGGTTGGAGCTATATCGGTCAGGCTGACGAAGTCTTCGACCGTCCGGCCGCCCGCCACCTTCGCCCCCCAGCGCAGCGCCAGCCCGACGCGCGCGCCGGTGTCGTAGAGGTTGCTCTTGGAGCGGGGAAAGGGCAGGCCGTGGTCACCGGTCATGAAGATGATCGTATTGTCGAGCTGGCCGTTTTTCTCGAGCGCGGCCACCGCGGAGCCGACCAGGCGGTCGAAGCGCTGCACCTCCCAATAGTAATCCGCCACATCGCCTCGAATCTCGGCGACGTTCGGAAAGCAGGCCGGGACGACGACATCATCGATCTTCATGCCGCTCTGTGCGCCCGAGCCCTTGCGAAAGGGCCGGTGCGGGTCGCTGGTTCCAAGCCAGAAGCAGAAGGGCTTGTCCGCCGGCACCGATGAGAGGAAGGTCCCGAAGTTCTTGAAACGCTTGCCGGCGATGTTCCGCCCCCTGGTCTCGGTGCGCCCGGGCCCCCAGGCCTTGCCGGTGGCGCCGACATGGTAGCCGGCCTTCTCAAGCAGTTCGGGGTAGGTGGCCAGCCGGTCGGGGAAGACGCTCCACAGGTTCCCGGCACCACCGAGGCGCCAGTGCCACTGCCCCGTCAGGATCGCTCCGCGCGAGGGAGTACACGATGGGGAAGAGACATAGGCATGGTTGAAGAGGATGCCCTCCTTCGCCAGGCGGTCAAAGGTCGGGGTCTTGACCACCGGGTCGCCGTAGGCGCCGGCATGCGGCCAGCCCCAGTCATCGGCGATGGCGAAGAGAATGTTCGGTCTCTTCGGCGCGGTTTCCGCGGAAATCGAAACGGCCAGGAACAGCGCTGTGAGCGCTACGGCGGGGGAAAGAATGATCTTCTTCATATTGTCTCCACGGTGAGGGAAAGCCGGGAAGCGGCGAGCAGGCCTGTTCTTCTCCGGGCCACGCATTATAGCCTGAGCATCCTGCCGCCCATCCACGAAGAAGATGATTCCCGCTTCGAAACTATACACCGGGGCCGGCTTTGACTATCCTCGCTCCCTGTGCCCTGAACACAGCTCAACCAACACCCTCCCTTCGCCCAGAGGAAACCCCATGAAACCCTCCCTTGAAGCATCCCACGCCATTCCTGATTTTGTCACCCAGGCGATGCCCGAGGACGACAGGTATTGGGTTCCCCAGGCCGACAAGGTCTGGTTCCGCCCCCTGCTGCTCAATACCGTCAATGGTGAGTGGGTCAACCTGCTGAAGGTGGCGCGCTCGGGCGTCTTCACCCGCCATCGCCATCCCGCCCCCGTCCACGGCTACGTCATCAAGGGCTCCTGGCGCTACCTCGAACACGACTGGGTCGCCACCGAGGGAACCTACGTCTTCGAGCCCCCGGGAGAGATTCACACCCTCGTGGTGGATGAAACCGAAGAAGAGATGATCACCCTCTTCCACGTCTGCGGAGCGCTCGTCTACTACGATGATGATAACCAGCCCATCGGCCACGATGACGTCCACACCAAGATCGAGATGTGTAAGGCGCACTTCGAGGAGGTCGGTCTCGGGGCCGACGCAGTCCTGCAGTTCATCCGCTGAGAGCCGCCTTCAGCGGCCGATCGCCACGAGATGGTGATGGGCCCGCACGTAGAGCGCCCCCCCGGAAAGAGCCGGCGTCGCCATGAGAAACTCACCCATAGAGTTCCTGGCGAGCTGCTTGAACTCCCGGCCCGCC
>DCKY01000286.1:585-855 GCA_002320775.1 Planctomycetes bacterium UBA1662 | reverse complement strand
GACGAAGATGTCCCCGTCCTCGCTTGGCAGGTAGAGCTTTCCATCGGCTGCCACCGGCGAAGCGCTGAAGCCGCTGCCGCCATGGCGAATCCGCTGGCGGTAGATCTCCTTGCCCGAGACGAGCTCGTAGCAGTCAAGCAGACCGTTGTTGTGCAGGACATAGAGCAGCCCCTTGTAGATGACCGGGGTCGGCATATAAGGCCCGCGCCGTACCATACTCCAGGCTACGCCGGCATTGGAGGTCTCGCCCTTGGCCAGGGTGAGATCACC
>DCKY01000286.1:0-218 GCA_002320775.1 Planctomycetes bacterium UBA1662 | reverse complement strand
CAGGGTGCCGCCCGCTCGAGACGATGATCAGCCCATCGGAGAACACCGGCGTCGGGGCGGTGATCTTCGAGCTGCCGCCGAGCCTCCAGAGCTCCTTGCCGGTCAGCGGGTCGTAGCCGCGGATAAAATTCGATGAGTTGGTGACGAGCTCCGGCCCCTTCGGTCCCTCGACAATCGCCGGGGTTCCCCACGATGGCAGCTCGTCGCGATCGGTCTTC
>DCKY01000228.1:3796-5556 GCA_002320775.1 Planctomycetes bacterium UBA1662 | reverse complement strand
AAGACCGGCAGCATGGTGTTCTTGAGCCGGTTGAAGCCATTGCCGTGGGTGTCCCAGTGGTCGCCCTTGGAGCCGTTGAGGTCTCCAGCCGCGCAGACCACGGTGGCCAGAGGCACTCCGGCCTCGATGAGCCTCCGCGCCAGCAGCATGCTCTTGCCGCAGATATGTTCGCCATAGGAGCGATGGACCTTTTCAGGTTCTTTCTCCAGCTTGAAGGCTTCCTGGACCTCAGGATTTTCAAGCATATCGACAGCCAGGCCGCGGGAGTGGTCAAACTGGTCAGTCCCCTGGCTCCTGGCAAGGCCCGCTTCGAGGCCACGCAGCAGGCCGAGGCGTTTCTTGAGCCTGTCCTCTCCCGTTGTCAGGGTGGGATCGATATTGGCGGCGCCGAGACCGCGGGAAACTCCTCCGAAGGGTTTGCCGTTCTTCGTTGAGATCACGATGGGGTCGTATTTCATTCCCAGCCAGCCGCCGTACTCACCGGCCTGGAGGGTGCCGTTGTCCACCAGCGGATAGGGCAGGCGAACAGCCGGCGGCAGGCCAGTGGGAGCCTTGCGGAACTTGGAGACGATCGCGCCCATCGATGGCCAGTCATCGGGAGATGGCGGCAGGTTAGCTGCCAGTGCGCGCTGCGGAGGCGGGCGTCCTGTCATGTTCCAGTACATGGCTCGGCCGTGAGCCGGGCTGCCATGATGCACCGAGCGCACGATGGCGAGTTTCTCTGTATGCCGGGCGATCTTCGGCATGTGCTCGGAGACCTGGATCCCGGGTGTCGCGGTTGAGATCGGCTTGAACTGGCCGCGAATTTCCTTCGGCGCGTTCGGCTTGGGATCCCAGCTGTCGAGCTGGCTGATGCCTCCCCAGCAGAACAGTACGATACATGATTTCGCCCGGCTGACTCCTGTTCCCTCGGCGGCCTGGAGTTTTCGCAGACCGAGAAAATCAGGCAGCGAAAGTCCCGCGACACCAAGGCTGGTCTGCAGGAAACGGCGACGTTTCATGATGGTTCTCCTCGAGCGAGAATGAAATCACAGTGTCTCGTACTGAGGTGATTATCTTCTCTGGAACCCACTTGTTCAAGTCTAAGCTGATCGGACAAGCCGAAACAGGGGCACCGGAGCGGAAAAAGGCGCGAAATCCCGACCTTTTCGGATCGATCAGACGAGCAGCTCCTTGATGACGTGTCCATGGATGTCGGTCAGGCGGAAGTCGCGACCCTGGTAGCGGTAGGTCAGCTTCCTGTGGTCGAAGCCGACGAGGTGCAGGATCGTCGCGTTGAGATCGTGGATGTGCATGGTCCCCGGGGTCCACTTATCCTTGGTAGGCTGCGGCCTCAGGGTGTTTCCATCCGCGTCGACGATGTTGTAGGCGTAATCGTCGGTCTGGCCGTAGGTGATCCCCGGCTTGATTCCACCCCCGGCCATCCACACAGTGAAGCAGCGTGGGTGGTGGTCGCGTCCGTAGTTCTTGCGCGAGAGCCCGCCCTGGCAATAGGCCGTTCGGCCGAACTCACCGCCCCAGACAACCAGGGTGTCCTCGAGCATACCGCGTTGCTTGAGATCCCTGATGAGGGCGGCCGAGCCCTGGTCGACATCTTTGCATTGAGATTCATGTTCGCGGGGGAGGGAGCCGTGGGCATCCCAGCCGCGGTGGAATATCTGGATATTGCGAACTCCACGTTCGGCGAGCCGCCGGGCGTTTAGACAGCAGGCGGCGAAGGAGCCGGGCTTGCGGGCCTCCTCTCCGTAGAGCTTGAAGGT
>DCKY01000228.1:0-3410 GCA_002320775.1 Planctomycetes bacterium UBA1662 | reverse complement strand
CGGTAGGCCATCTCGTGCTGGCGAATTCTCGCGAGGATCTCCGGGTCGCCGAATTTTTCATGCTGTTGCTGGTTCAGGGCCGCCAGCGTGTCGAGCTGAACTCGGCGATCTTTCCGGTTGACGCCCTTGGGATTGCTGAGGTAGAGAACCGGATCGCCCTGGCTGCGCAGGAGGATGCCCTGGTGGTCCGAAGGCATGAAGCCGGTCCCCCAGAGCCGGCTGAAGAGGCTCTGCTCTGGGAAGCGGCTGCGGGCGTGCATGACCACATAGCTCGGGAGGTTCTCGTTCATGGTCCCGAGGCCGTAGCTCAGCCAGGCGCCGAGGCTTGGCCGTCCGGGCACCTGGCTGCCGGTCTGGATGTAGGTGATGGCCGGATCGTGGTTGATGGCCTCGGTGAAGGTGCTGTGCACAACGCAGAGCTCCTTCGCGACCTTCGCAGTGTGAGGCAGCAGCTCACTGATCCACACTCCGCGATCATTGTTTTCGTATTTCGTGAACTTGTATTTGCTCGGGGCCACTGCGTGGGTCTTCTGCCTGGCGGTCATCCCGGTAAGCCGCTGCCCGTCACGAACCTCCTTCGGAAGCGGCTTTCCAAACATCTCCTGCATCTTGGGCTTGTAGTCCCAGAGGTCGTGATGGCTCGGGCCGCCGCTCATGAACAGGTAGATGACGCGCTTCGCCTTTGGCTTGTGGTGGGGTCCCGTGGGCTTGCCTTCAGCGGAGAGTTCGGACCCGAGCAGGTTCGCCATCGCCGCGGTGCCGAGGCCGAGGGCCGTGCGGCCAAAGAGCTGCCGGCGGGTCATCATCAGGTCGTATTCGCGCTGGGGATTTGCAGGTGTCATTGGTGGTCTCTGAGAAATGGTTTCATTTTCAATAGAGCAGGATTGAAAGATCGCTCGCCAGGAGCGTGATAGCTACCTGGGTCCAGGCCGCGTGCTCGGCGGGGTTGAGCTTCTCATCCCGCGCCGCCTCTCCCATGGAGAGCAGAGCCAGCGCGTCCTTTTCGGCGTCCTTGTAGCGGTCTCGCATGGCATCCAGCAGTCCCTGGCAGGCCTTGCGTTCATTTTCATTCGCCGTGCGGCAGGCCAGCAGGGTAAAGAGCAGGTCGAGGCGCTGCCGGTCGTCGCCGGCATCCTTGAGCAGCCGCTCCGCCAGCTTTCGCCCCATCTCCACTCTCTGGGTCTCGTTGAAGAGCCCGAGTGATTGGAGCGAGGTGTTGGTGCGTGAGCGCTTTACGCAGCTTGACTCGCGGCTCGGCGCGTCAAAGAGGGTCATCATCGGGTGGGGACTGGTTCGCTTCCAGTAGACGTAGAGGCTGCGCCGATAAAGCTTCTCACCCTTGTCGGCGACGTACCTCTTCGTGTTGCTGGCCGGGTGCATCAGGGCGCTCCAGAGGCCGGCGGGCTGGTAGGGCTTGATGCCTTCTCCCCCCATTTCAGGAGCCAGCAGCCTGCTGGCCCAGAGGGCGATGTCGCGCAGTACCTCGGCGTCAAGGCGGTGGCTGGGGCCCCGCGCGAAGAGCTTGTTTTCCGGATCATCGAGATCTTTCCGGCGGATTGAGTCCTGGCGGAAGGTTCGGCTGGTGACCATCAGGCGCAGCATGTGCTTGAGGTCCCAGTCGCTGTCCTGGAGCTCTACCGCGAGCCAGTCAAGAAGCTCCGGATGGGTAGGCTGCTGGCCCTGCATGCCAAAATCCTCCGGTGTACGGACAATTCCATCGCCGAAGACCCGCTGCCAGACCCTGTTCACCAGGACCCTCGATACAAGGGGGTGTTCGCGGGACGTCAGCCAGCGTGCGAGTCCAAGCCGGTTTCGGGGCGCCTTCTCGGGAAAGGCTCCCATGATCGAGAGGGTTCCCGGCTGCAGTGGATCCCCTATGGGAAGGTTGTATTCGCCACGGCTAAGGACCCGGGTAACCCGTGGCTTCCCGAGGTCCTTCGCCACGAGGGTCGTGGTGAAGCTTCCCGAGGACTTGCCCATCGCGTCAGCTATTTTTTTTGCCTCGTCTTTTTCCGGGGCGTCGGCGGCGCTAGCCAGCAGCAGCAGCCGGTCCTTTAGCGAGCCATTCTTCCATTTGTTGGCATCCTTCGCTTCCAGTGCCGCGGCGGTTTCTTTTTTAAGCCCGGCCAGCAGCTTCTTCCCATCTGCGTTCAGGTTGTTCCACACCATCCAGGCCTGCTGGTTCGCGGGCGCCTTGATGACCGGCGCGTAGGTATAGGAGTTCCCATCCATGGAGTTTTCAGCGGTTGAGTTGAAAAAGGCCAGGAGCTGGTAGTACTCGGTCTGCGGGATCGGGTCGTATTTGTGCGTATGACAGCGAGCGCAGGTAAGGGTCATGCCGAGCAGGACGGTGCCGAGAGTTTCGGTCCTGTCGAAGTTGTTCTTGGCCTGGAATTCCAGCGGGATGGCGCCGCCCTCGGCCGTGGTGGGGTTCATGCGGACAAAACCAGTGGCGACCCGCTGCTGGAGGGTCGGCCTGGGAAGAAGATCTCCGGCAAGCTGCCAGGTGATAAATTTATCCAGGCGCAGGTTGGAGTTGAAGGCATAGACGACCCAGTCGCGATAGGGGTAGATGCCGCGCTTGTTGTCCAGATGCAGGCCATGGGTGTCGCCGTAGCGAACGGCGTCCAACCAATAGCGAGCCTGGTGTTCCCCATAGTGTTCGCTCGCCAGCAGCTGGTTGACGAGTTTTTCATAGGCGTCGGCACCCTTGTCGGCGAGGAAGGCTTTCAGCTGCGCGGGCTCAGGCGGCAGTCCGGTCAGGACCAGTGCAGCCCGGCGGGCAAGTGTGGCCCTGTCAGCCTCGCTGGCAAGCTCCAGCTTTTTTTCCTTCAGCCGGTCGATGATGAAAACATCAATCTCGTTGCCCTCTGCTGGCTTTTTTGCCTTTTTCTTCACCGGTGGAATGAAGGCCCAGTGGCTGGCATATTTCCCCCCCTGGCGCACCCAGCGGCTGATGAGGTCGCGCTCTCGATCCGTGAGCTGTTTTTCTGCCTTCTTCGGCGGCATGGGATCATCATCAGAGTGGATCCGGACCAGGATTTCACTCTTGCCGGGGTCTTTGGGATTAACGGCCTGGTAGTCGCCGAGATCCTTTGTTGCTCCTTCGTAGGAGTCGAGGCGCAGGAGATCCTTTTTCCTGGTGTCGGGGCCGTGACAGACAAAGCATTTGTTCGAGAGGATGGGTAGAACCTCCCGGGCGAAATCGACCGTCCCTTTGTCTTCAGCGAAGAGGAGGTGGCTGCCGGAGCAGGCCAGGAGCGTGAGGATCGTTACCAGGGATGTCGTCTTCATAGGGTTACCTTACTTCAACAGAGAAGCTGCCTCGATGGTTTTCAGTAGAGGGGTTATTTGGGTAATTTTCCATCACCGGTGGCTTTGCCTTTCAGCACCCAGGCGAGGTTGAAGCG
>DCKY01000022.1:2361-3960 GCA_002320775.1 Planctomycetes bacterium UBA1662 | reverse complement strand
GGTGATCCGCAGGTCATGAACGACGGCAAGTGGAGCATGAAGACCATCTTCAAGGGGAAGGCCCCCCGGATTCCTGTGATGGTCATGATCGGCCAGCTCGATGCGTGGACCCCGATCGCTGACGTCACCAAGGTCACGAAGTTCTTCAGCCGTTGCTACAGCTCCAAGTTCGCCAGGTCAGGGTCCTATCCGTTCTGGTCGGATCCCTACCGCTTCACCAAGGAGATGGAGAAGATGCTGGGCAAGGCGAAGACGCGCGCGAGCAGGAAAAAGAAGAAGTGAAGGGCGGTAGAGCCTCTATTTTGAGGCGACCTGCCTGGTGTCGAGCTTGCGAATATAGCTTTTCCAACTGGACTCGATCTTTTTCAGATTCTTCATCTTTTTGCCGAAGAGCTTGGCATTGGCCGCCTCCGAATCTCCGCTCTTCTTGAGCTCCTTCATGTAGTTCAGCGCGGCCTTTCCGCGTGAGAGCTGCATGAAGTAGAACATCACGGCGAAGGACTGGCTGTAGTAGAGCGACTCGTTCTCCTTGTCATGGAACTCTTCGTGGGTGACCTTCAGCAGGGTCTCGAGCGGGATCTGCGTTCGGGTGTTGATCGCGTCCTTCACCATGCGGATCTTGCCGCGCTTGATGAGCTTGGAGTTGAGCGCCTTGGTCTTGCTCTTTTCATCGCGCTGCATTCCCTCGAAGTAGACGGCCATGCCCTCGTTGAACCAGATCGGGATCCTCACATCGCCGACAAAGGCGTGCAGGTACTGGTGGAAGGCCTCGTGGTAGACGACCGGAACGAGCTCGTAGAAAGGCATCTGCTTGATGACGAGGTAGCCGCTGCCGGGGTTGTAGAAGCCCGCCATCCGCGGATCACCGCCGACCTGCTCGTAGGTGTTCTCCGAGTCCATGAAGCGAACGAGCATTTTCTTCGATGGCTTGAAGCGGAAGAGCGCCTTGTACTGCACCAGGATGTCCTCGAGCTCCTGGCCGATCTTGTGGGCTGTCTGTACCGGGATGGCCCCTTCGTATTCGATCTTGTAGTTCTTGGTGTTGAGCTCGGACCAGGTGATCTTGATCTTTCCACGGGCCTTGCCGATTCTTTCCTGGGCTGAGAGAGCCGGGCAGAGACCGGCGACCGAAAAGATCAGCAGAAAAAGCGTGCTGGGACGAAACATGGGTTTTCACTCCTGAGAAAGGGCTCTATAGGCCATTTTTTAGTGTATCCAACTTCCGGATAATTTACAGATCGCCTTCGGTTCTCACGTCGATTTTCGAGGCTGAAATTTTTCTTCCGGTCGATGACTGAAGTTTCACCTTCTTGGGGTTAGTATATTCGCCGAATGGAGGTGATGACTTGAGAAACTTGAGGAGCTTCGTGGTTTCTTTGCCGCGTTGGAAACAGGTTCTCTGCTCTTTTGCGGCGGTGCTGTTGTTCGTTGGCGTGGGCATGCAGAGTGTTCTCCTGGTGAGGGACGGCCTTCTCTCTCCCCAGACGGGCTCGACTACCAGGATGCTCAATCCCGCGCCGGGGGGGGAAGCGCCCGATGCAGCTGTTGAGCCTCGCGAGGCTACGCCGAAGACGAACACCACACCCGCGGGAGTCGAAG
>DCKY01000022.1:0-1967 GCA_002320775.1 Planctomycetes bacterium UBA1662 | reverse complement strand
CAGTCGGCGCTGGTGGAACCCGCGGCTGCATCGAGTCCCCGCACCAGTTCCCGTACGAGCAACGATCAGAACACTCCGGCCGCGTCGACTGCGGTTCCTTCGCCGATTTCTTCACCTCCTTCTTCACCGGGCCTCGATGAAGATCTCCTGAAGGAGTGGTCGCCCGCGTTTCTCAAGGGCGGGCTGGGTTTCTTTGTCGCCTTCCTGATCGGCTTCGCCCTGCAGGCCTTTGCCCGGCTGTTCGCCCTCTTCCTCGGGCTCTTCTGCCTCGGGGTCCTGAGCCTCGCATCTCTTGGCTGGATCACCATCGAGTGGCAGGTCGCGCAGCAGCAGTTCCAGGCTCTTCCGGGTGTCCTGGCTACCCAGTTTTCAGGTTTCCAGTCCTTTCTCCAGGGAGCCCTTCCCTCCATCGGGATGGCGGGCCTCGGACTTTTCGCCGGTCTGAAAAAGAAGTAGTTTTGTCTGGTTGACATTGTCAGAACCCTGATTTAGATTCCTCACTTCCATTGCAAGATGACGAGCAAAAACCAGGACGAGAAGGCTACGCTAAGTATCTCCGTCACAGCCATATGGGGTTGCAGTTTATCCTCCCTGTCGGGCTATTTACCTGGGGCGGGATCTGGCTCGGCCGGAAGCTTGATCTGGAAGTGCTTTTCGTCCTGCTTGGGCTTGCCCTGGGTTTTGCCGTCGGGTTCTGGTCTTTGTACAAAGAGCTCTACGGTTTCGGGCCCGGCGCCGAGGGGTCTGACGAGGATTCCAACGGCGACAGGCAGGAAACGGAAGAAACGGAACGGTGAATCTTCTGGTTGTGCGAGATTTTTGAGGAATGAGAAAGACGGAGACCCGGCGAGTTTTGAATTCGGCCGGACCTGAGGAAACCCTGAGATGAGACGCGTACCCGTTTATCTTTTATTGTTGCTGGTGGCAGGTATCTCGGCCTTGCTGTGCCATCAATTCAAAGGGTCCGAAGGCCTTGCGGCCTCAGCAGTTGGAATCGCCCTTGGAATTGTCCTCGTTGCCGGAAGTCATTTCCTTACAAGGCTTTCCACTTTAATGGATGGAACAAAGATGCTGGCCGCCTTCTACGGCAGCTTGCTCTGGAGCTTCGGGGTGGTCATTGTTGCCGTGGTCGTGGTGAACGCCCTCTACCCGGAATTGACCGGCTCGGTCGTGCTTCCCGCGCTCAGCTTTTACCTTGTCTATCGATTTGATAGCACTATTCGTTCCTGGGTTGCGACCTCAAAAACGGGCGCAATAGCAGAGGCTCCTGCAGGGAGGACCGAGTCATGACTTCCGGTTTCAACCTGCTGGCCGCCTCAAATCCGATGGACCACATCTCCGATGCGCCGCTCTTTGATGGCCTGGTGAGCAAGGGAAGCTGGCTCTATGGAATCAGTGAACATCTCTACGGCCTGGGGATTACCAAGCAGGTGGCGCTGTTCTTCATTGCCGGGCTCCTGACGGTTCTTTTCTTCTGGTCCTATGTTCGCCAGATCAAGAGAGACCCCGATGCGCTGCCCGGTCGCTGGGGAAATTTCGTTGAGACCATTCTTGATGCACTCCGCGACCAGTTGGTCCTGCCCTTCATGGGGGAATCAGGGCTGAAGTTTCTGCCGATTCTCGCAACCTTCTTCGTTTACATCCTGATCTGCAACCTCATCGGATTGATTCCCATGCTCGACTGGGCAGGACATGGAGGGAATACTTCGACAGCAAATCCCTATATCACCGTGGCCCTGGCGGTTTGCGCGTTTGTTCTCTACCACGGGATCGGCCTCAGGGAACAGGGAAACATTTTTACCTATATCAAGAACCTGTTTCCGCACGTTCCGGTGGTGATCCTGCCCCTGATCATCGTGATTGAGATCGCGTCACACATCATCAGGCCCTGTGCCCTTGCTATTCGTCTCTGTGCGAATATGGTAGCCGGACACGTCATGGTAGCGGTGCTGCTTGGTTTTACCGCC
>DCKY01000251.1 GCA_002320775.1 Planctomycetes bacterium UBA1662 | reverse complement strand
GTGGCGCCGATCAATTCCAGAGAGAAATCGGTGCCGCCGGAGTCGAGCGCCAGCATCAGGGCATTGATCTTGATGGCCGGAGTGGGCGCCTCGGGCTCGTCATCCGGACCCGGGATTCCTCCGGGCGGAACGGCGAGTCCCTGCTGCAGCACGGCCCCGGCTTCTTCCGGAACGTCCGCGACCAGCCAGAGCGCCTCCTTCCTCGCAAGTCCCTTGCTCATGGAATTGAAGACCGCGTTCGTGAGAACCCCCTGGCCTTCGCCCTTCCTGCGAGCGATCACCTTGTCAAGCCAACCGTCTGTGGCAAACAGCATCTGTCCTGTGGAGAGAAAGGTAAAGCGGCCGTTTATCGATTGGCCCTCGGCCACTGAATATACATTGAGACCCGCCTTCACCTCGGGCGCCGAAGGCGAGAGAACTTCCATCTCAACCAGCGCGCTCACGATCGCGGCCGGATCACTGAATTCACCCTCTACCAGGATCATCCCATCCGACTCCGCCGCGGCGGCGCCCGCCGCCCCGAAATCTTCTATGCCTGGGATCGGGGAACTCTCGGGCATCTCGCCCGCGACAAGGATGCTCCGGATGCTGGTGAACGGATCGAGCCCGGCCGCCATAGCCAGCTTGGCTGGCTCCGGGAGTGGGTAAGAGCCCTCTTCCAGCTCCTCGGGCGTACGGGGAAGTTTTTCCCCGGCCAAACCCTCGTAGGCCGCGATCAGGCGAGGAATATTCAAACCCAAGATCAGCTGCGCATCAGCGGGAACCAGTAAAGCGACAGGCGATGAGGTGGCGGAAATTTCTGCCAGAGCCGGGGCCTCTTCGGCCGGATCCTCGGGCTCATCACTCCCTGCCGGGACTTCCGGCTCGGCCACTTCAGGTTCGGTCTCCTCGGGCTCGGCTGGAGCCTCTGGCTCATCGGCAGGCTCCTCGGCGAGCTCCTCTGCGGGTTCCTCCCCGGGTTCTTCCTCGGGGGAATCGTCAACGGCTGCGACCTCTTCGTTGCCGGCCGGAGCCTTCCCTCCGATCACCATATTGGTGACAAAGAAATCGACCGCGGCGAGTCCGCCCACCACCAGCAGCAGAACTACCACCAGCACGGCAGGGCTCTTCTTGCTTCCGGCAGCCTGGCTCTCGGACCCGCGGCCCGAAGCCTCGGAGACCTTCGAGCTCGAGAAGCCGCCTTTTTTGAAAGAAGCTTTCTTGTCACCTTTTCGCGCCGAGATACCACCCTTCTTGAAGGAAGGCTTCTTCCTGGAGGGCGCCTTCTCCTCGGAAACGGCTGGCGGCTGGGAAGCTTCTTCCTTAACCGGAGAGGACGAGACCTCAGGGGCTGCTTCTTCCCCGATCAGCATGACCTCTGAGCAGGCCTTACAGCTCATCTTGCGGCCGGCAAATTTCTCCGGCGCCTTGTACTTGGCGCCACATCCGTTACAGATAACCTCAAGCATCTCGTTTCTCCCGTTTTCTCTATCAAGCCGCGGCTGGCCTGCGGCCTGGAAATATTCAGCGGTCTTCTTTCCCGACAGATCCTCTCCCGGGCAGGCCTTATATTATTTCACGCTCCCGTGAAGGTGTCCATCTGTTGATGGAGACCGGTTGGTGTTCTCGCCACCATGTAAACTCATGGTAATATGACAACCTCAGGCAAACAGTGACCAAAGCAAACCACCGTGAGATTGAAATGGCGGACCCGACAACCCCCGAACCAGGCCCCGAAACGTCTCGAGCCCAGGAGCCCGGCGCCCCGGCCGTGAAGAACCTGTCCGACAACGAGACCGCGGAACTGTTGCGTGACTCCGCCGCGCGGCTGAAAGACGAGCTCGGAAAGGTCGTCGTCGGCCAGCACGAGGTGATCGAGCAGATGCTCATCGCCATGTTCGCCGGCGGACACTCGATCCTCATCGGGGTTCCCGGCCTGGCCAAGACCCTGCTGGTCTCCACCCTGGCGAGGCTTCTCAATCTAAGCTTCAGAAGGATCCAGTTCACGCCCGACCTCATGCCCTCTGACATCACCGGCACCGACATCCTCCAGGAAGACCCGGAATCAGGCCGGCGCAGCTTCCACTTCATGAAGGGACCGATCTTCGCGAACATGCTGCTCGCGGACGAGATCAACCGCACCCCGCCGAAAACACAGGCCGCCCTGCTTGAGGCGATGCAGGAGCGAAAGGTCACCGTCGGCCAGCAGACCGCGGAGCTGCCGTCGCCCTTCTTTGTTGTCGCCACGCAGAACCCCATCGAGCAGGAAGGCACCTACAATCTTCCCGAGGCGCAGCTGGACCGCTTTATATTTTCAATACGGGTCGGGTATCCCGAGGAAGAGGAGGAGCTCGAGATCATGAAGCGCACCAGGGCGCCTGAATCGATCGAGCTGTCTCCGGTACTCTCAGAGCAGGATATCATCCGGATCCAGGAGCTGGTTCCGGAGGTTCCGGCCGCCGACCACGTCTACCGCTTCGCCCTCAAGCTGGTGCGCCGCTCACGTCCGGAAGAGTCCGAATCCCCCGGCTACATTCGCGACAGCCTGACCTTTGGAGCGGGGCCGCGAGCAGCCCAATACCTGATGACAGCGGCCAAGGCCCGGGCAATTCTCCGCGGCCGCTTCCACGTCAACCTGGCGGATATCGCCCGGGTCGCTGTACCCGTTCTCTCCCACCGGCTCATCACCAACTTCAACGCGGATGCTGAAGGAATCACGCCGCAGAGCCTGGTGAACAGGCTCCTGGAGGAGCTCACCAGGGAAAACACAAAGGATTGAACCGCCGATGACGGAACTGCGGGACTTCCTCGATCCAGGCTCCGTTGCACAGCTTGAACGGCTGCAGGTCGTGGCCCGGAAGATCGCGGAGGGCTTCCTCAGGGGCCTCCACCGAAGCTCCGCCCGGGGCTCCTCGATAGAGTACGCCGAGCACAGGCCCTATGTACCCGGCGATGATCTCAAGCACCTCGACTGGCGCAGCTACGCCCGCACCGATCGCTTCTATCTCAAACAATTCGAGGACGAGACCAACCTGCGCGCCACCCTGGTGCTCGACACCTCGGCCTCGATGAGCTTCTCGAGCGGAGAGCTCACCAAGCTGCGCTACGCATCCTGCCTGGCGGCGGCGTTGGCCTATCTCCTCCTGGGCCAGCGTGACGCTGTCGGACTGGCCCTCGCGGGTGAATCACTCGAGCAGCACATTCCCCCCAGGGCCTCAGCCGAAAACCTCGCGGGTATCTACGGAGCCATGGAAAAGGCGCGGGCCGAAGGCCGAACGGACCTCTCGAAGGTTCTCAGCCAGCTCGCCGAACGTGTCGACCCGGGCTCCTTGACGATACTCATCTCCGACCTGCTCGATGACGAGCAGAAGGTGCTGTCGGGAATCTCCCAGCTGCGCCAGCGCGGCAGCGAGGTCATCGTCCTCCAGGTGCTCGATCCCAGCGAGAAGGAGCTGCCGTTCAACAGCTGGATGATGCTGAGGGATATCGAGGACCCCTCGATCGAGATGCGCCTCGATGCCCGCCAGCTGGCCGAGCTCTACCGTGAAAATTTCATCGAACACCAGAATGCGATCCGCAAGGGCTGCTCGGCCGCTGAGGTTGACTACCTCTGCCTCGACACCAGCATCCCCTTCGCGAACACACTCGGACGATTCCTCCATCTCCGGTCCAGGCAGCGATGAATCTACTACCGGACACTTTCCACAACCCCTATCTCTGGCCGCTGCTGCTCTTCGCGCTCCTGCCGACGCTCCTGTATCTTGTCGATCGGCGCCGGGCGCGGCGAATGGACTGGCCCGCGCTGCGTTTCTTTCTCACCCGCCAGCGCGCCAGGATCCGATGGATCCGCCTGCGGGAGGCGCTCCTCATCCTGGTACGCAGCCTCGCCCTCTTCCTGGTGGTCTACGCTCTCCTGGGACCAGCCACCAGGGTCGAAAGAGAGCTCAGCTCATCGAGCTCTCTGAACCGCGGCCTCGTGCTGGTCTTCGACACCAGCTTCAGCATGTCCTACAGCCCGGCTGAAGAAGCCGGCGATCTGCTGAAGAGGGCCAAGGCACGGGCACGGGCTCTCCTGGATGAGCTCCGGCCAACGGACTCCGCGCTCATCGTGTCTCCCCCAGCTGTCGATCGAACTCCCGAAAACAACCCCTTCGACCTGGAGAAAACCCGCCTGGAGCTGGAGGACCTCGAGCTCGGCGGCGGCCCCTTTGACCTGCTTCACGCTATCGACAATGCGATCGGAAAGGCCGCGTTGCTGTCAGCCGACATACGCGAGATCTACATCTTCACCGACCACCAGGCCGGCAGTCTCCCGACAAAGGAGGAGAGGAGCCTCGAATTCCTCGCCTCAAGACTCGCAGCTCTCGATCCGGCTCCATCCATCACGCTGGTAGACTGCGGAGCTCCAGAGCCCTCCAACCACCGGATTGTCGAATTCAAGAGTGACTCACTGGTAACCGGAACCGACTCCGCCATTGGCTTTCACGCCCGGGTGGCCCTGGCTCCCGGAGCTGGAGGCCTCCACCTGAGAGTCACCGTCAACGGAGAGGTCATCGCCAGCAGGCCGCTGGAAGAGAAGGGGCCGGCCGCCCGGGAGCTCTCCTTCAGCCATCGCTTCTCCAGTGCTGGAACGGCCAGGGTCAGCGCCGAGCTTGTCGGCGAAGGGGCGGGAGATGGCCTTCCCGGCGACGATGCGCGGCATCTCGTGATCGAGGTACTCGACCGGCTCGAGGTACCCATCATCCAGGACTCGCCCGACAAAGGCCGGGCCGGCGGAGGGCACTGGCTCGACCTGGCCCTCTTTCCCAGGTATGGAGAGGGCCAGCCCCCCAAGGTCATCTTCCGGCCAGTGATTCTCGGCTCCGCCGAGAGCGGAATCCTGGCCAGGTCGAGGGTCCTTGTGCTGTCTGGAATTCCATCGGTCGAGCCCCGGGAACTGGAGCTTATCGAGAATTTCGTCCGCAGGGGCGGCGGCCTCCTGGTGTTCGCCGATGCGGGAGCCGATCGGCTCTTTGCCAACGACCGGCTCTGGCGCGAGGGAAGGGGGCTTCTTCCCGCTGCGCTGCTGAAGCGACAGAAGGCGGGGCCTGGCGAAACCTACCACCCTGCCGCGGTCAACCTCGAACATCCGGTCCTTTCGATCTTCAAGGGAGTCTCAGAAGCAGACCTGGGCCGGCTGGCGATAAGAAGCTGCTGGATGACCGGGCAGGTGAAGGAAAAGGCCGCCATCCTTTCGAGAACGAGCGGAGGCTCGCCCTGGATCATTGAACATTCTCTCTCCGATGGCAGGATTATCTTCTTCGCCACTGGAGCGGACCCCGCTGATACCGACCTGCCGCGCACCCCGCTCTTTGTTCCGCTCCTCCACAGATTGATCCGCTACCTGGCCCTCGGCCCCTCACTCGCCATCGGCTGCAACCAGGGAGGAACCCTGGAGGTGGCGCTGGAGGCCGGCGAGCGGGAAGCGGGAATTCGCCTCACCCGGCCGAATGGAGAAAGCGAGGAAATCGCAGGCTCCGCCGGGACAGGAAAAAGAGGTGTCTCCTGGCGGAAGACCACGCAAACCGGGTTCTATTCCTTCGACATCGGCCAGGAAAACAGCGGCAAGCGAACTGTAACCCTGGCGGTCAATATGGATCCCGCTGAATCGGACCTTGAGCGAATCGATGCCGACTCCCTGGAGCTGCTGGAGCAAAAGCTCGGGGTCGACAAATTGAAACATTCCCAGGGCCGGGCCGGCCTCCGGAAAAGCGTTGTGGTCGAGCTTGAGCACTGGCCCTTCGCCCTCCTGGCGGGCCTGCTCCTCCTCTTATGCGAGCTTGTTCTTCTCAGGGGATTCGCGCCGCGGCAGGCAGGAGGCTCCTCATGAGCCTCGTCACAGGATGGCTTCCACTGTGGGCTCTCCCCCTCCTCTTTGCCGCCGCTGCCGTCGCCTCCATCGTTCTCTACAGGACCGACCGCCGCAGCTGCGGGCGGTTGGGAGGCTGGACCTTGACCCTTCTGCGGCTTCTTCTCCTGAGCACCATCATCTTTACACTCCTCGACCCCGCGCTCGTAGAAACGACCACCGAACAAAAACGCGGTGAGGTCCTGCTGATCGTAGACACATCCGCAAGCATGGGGCTGGAGGACGCCGAAGGAACAACCGCCCCGATCTCCAGGATGAACGCGGTCCGCGGCCTGCTCTCATCTCCCTGGCTTGAAGACCTCGAAGCTCGCTTTGATATTTCCCTGCATTCCCTGGCGGAAACCATCGAGCCCCTGGAAGAGCCGGAGAGTCTCTCTCTCGACAACATCGGAAGGACCGACCTGGGGGCTCCCCTCCTGCAGAAAGCCCTGAGGGCGCGGCGAGAAGACCTGGCGGGAATCATCCTGATAACGGATGGACACCACAATGCCCCCGGAGACCCCCGGGAGACCGCCCGCTCGCTTGGCGCCCTTGGTATTCCGATCGTCGCCCTGGGGGTCGGCAAAGCCGAGCGTCCCCCGGACCTCGTTCTCGAGGCTCTGGAGGCGCCCCGCAGAGTCTTCAGGGGAGATGAAATCAGCGCGGAGATCACTCTCCAGAACACGGGTGTCGAGACCGCAGAGCTCAAGGTGAATGTCCTCGAGGACGGAAGGGAGCTGGCCTCTTTCCTCATCGACGAGCTCCCAGACACGGAGATCTCTCACTGGCCGCTTCGGTTCACGATGGAGGAACCCGGCAGGCACAAGCTGAGCATCGGTTTTGAAGGTGTCAAGGGAGAGGCTCTCGAGGAAAACAACCGACGCGAGATCTGGCTGGAGGTTCTCGATGACGAGGCCAAAGTACTCTACCTCGAGGGCTCGCCCAGATGGGAATACCGCTACCTGAAAAACACCTGGGACCGTGATGACAAGATCTCCCTCGACTCTCACCTGGTGCCCGCTCCTCCGGGAAGAAAGCTGCCGGTGGATTTCCCGAAGAGCCCTGAAGAGCTTGCCAAGTACGATGCCGTAATACTTGGCGACATCGAGCCGGAGCTCTTTGACGGGCTGCTGCGGAAAAACCTGCGTGAATACGTGGCGGCGATGGGAGGAACCCTGGTCCTGGTGGCCGGTCCGGATGCCATGCCGGCGTCCTGGGCAGGAACCTCCCTGGAGGAGCTGCTGCCGGTGAAGCTGGCAACTCCGCCGCCAGGCCGCGGGCGGGGAGCGCAGCTGGCCCGGGAAGGGGCCGCGCTCTCCCTGACAGCCGCCGGAGAGGAGGCTGAGCTCTGCAGGCTTCTTCCGGGAAGGCAGAGAAACCTCGAACTCTGGGAGCTGCTTCCGGCCCCCCGGTGGTACCACCCGGCGGCTGGCATAGTGGAAGGAAGCCGCCTCCTGGTCACCGCAGGAGAGGAAAAAGCCCCGGTGCTCGCATCCCGGAAGCTCGGAACCGGCAAGGTTTTCTACAGTGGAATCGACTCCACCTGGAGATGGCGGCTGCGCTTCGGCGACCTGCTCTACAAAAGGTTCTGGGGAGCGGTTATTCGCTGGGCCGTATCCGAACAGCTGAACGCCGCCGACAGCCTGGTGCGCCTGGGAACCAACAAGGCTGTCTATCGTTTTCCCGAAGACATCGAGATCTCCGCGCTCCTTGAGAATCACGATGGGCGAGCCGTCTCCGGGAGCCTGGTCGACGCGGTCATCCGACCTCTCTCCTCTCCTGAGCAACAGCTTCGGCTGCGGCTCAAACCCGTTCCCGAAAGCGGCGGACGCTACCAGGGCCTCCTCCCAGCCTCTCAATACGCGCCCCTTCTCGAAAACACAGGCCTGGCCGCGACAGAAAAAACCGGAGGCTTCCGCGAGTTCGAGCTGACGCTCGATGTTTCAACCATCGCAGGCTATTCGTCCCGCCCTGACCGGGCCAGGATCCTCTTCGCAATCGAGCCGCCGACCCAGGATGAGACGCTCGACATCTATTGCGACAGCGAGAGCCTGGAGGACATCGCCAAGCTTTCCGGGGGCATCTACCTCCACCTGTCCGAGGCCGCAAACGCCATCGGACGTCTGCCTGAAAAAACACGTACAATGGAGAGGACCAACACCTATGCCGCCCTGGACTACCCCTGGATCCTCGCGATACTCCTCGTCTCCCTGCTGGTAATGGAATGGGTTGCGAGGAAAACACTGAAGCTGGTATAGATCCTTGCCGAAGCACAGAGAGGAGGCTCCCTTCAGGCCCGGTGAAAACATTTTGAAGATGGTCGCCTCTCGATCCGTATCTCTTTCTACAGGCGGCCGGAGTCGTCCTGGTTTCTCACTCGCAGACCCCCACAGGGCAGGAACGGAAAAAACCATATGAAGGGAATCCTGCTCGCTGGCGGCTCCGGAACCCGCATGTTGCCGCTCACCGCATCGCTCAACAAACAGCTGCTGCCGGTCTACAACAAGCCGCTGGTCTACTACCCCCTGTCGACCCTGATGCTGGCCGGGGTCAGGGAGGTGCTGGTGATTACCTCACCCGGCGACCGCCAGCTCTTTGAGCGCCTGCTGGGCGATGGTTCCAAACTTGGAATCTCCATCCGCTACGCGGCCCAGGAGCGGCCAGGCGGGATCGCCGAGGCCCTGATCATCGGAGCCGATTTCGCGGCAGACGAGCGGGTAGCTCTGGCCCTGGGCGACAATGTCTTCTACGGGGCCGGCTTCGCCGACTGCCTCGATCGAGCCGGCAGGCGGCAGGAAGGCGCCGCCGTATTCGCCTGCGAGGTGGAAGACCCCGAGCGCTTCGGAGTCGTGGAGCTTGACGGCGGCGGCGCGCCGGTGAGACTTATTGA
>DCKY01000064.1:33630-42398 GCA_002320775.1 Planctomycetes bacterium UBA1662 | reverse complement strand
CAACAGCAGGCTAACCAGCAGAGAGACGGTAACAGGAACAAGCCCAGGGACGAGACGGAGGGCAATTCAAAGCTCCGCCAGGGAGAGGCCGCGGAGGTCAACCTGCGCAAGCTCACTCCGAATGAGAAGGAGATGTGGGGAAGAATTAATGACCGCGAGGTCAGGAAATCTCTGCAGGAGGTCTGGGGGCGAATGCCGACCCGCTATCGGAAGCTGGTGTCCCAGTACTACAAGGACATCAACGATCTCTCCTCGCCGTCAAAGAAGCCTGGTGTCCCGGCTCCGAAGAAGGGGAAAAAGTAGCCCGCCTCTTTTCTCAGCGTTCGGCGCCGAGAAAGTCGATGGAGAGGCCATGCTCAGCTCCCGAGCTCAGGCAGGCAAGAATTTCTCCCAGCACGCTGGTGAACTTGAATCCGTGGCCGGACAGTCCTGCGGCGAAGACCACCTTTTCGCTGCCGGGATATCGATCCAGAATGAAGTGCTCGTCCGGCGTGCAGGTATAAAAGCAGCTCTCGTGACGTAAGATGTCGTGCTCAACTCCCGGCAGATAGCGGGCCAGGAAATCGCGGGTCGCGGCAAGGTCTTCCTCGTTCAGGCCGCGGTCGATGTTCAAGGGGTCCTCGACCGTATCTCCACCGGAGTGCATTGCAACCTTGATGCTTTCCTCGTCGATGGAGGGGAAGCCGTAGAAAAAACCGTTCGGAGTTTCAAATACGAAGGAGGGAAAGCCGGCGCTGTCTCGATAACGTTTCTCGGGGCAGCGAAACCAGTAGAGATGTTTTTGTCGCACCTCCAGGGGAATCCTGAGCTTGTCCAGCAGGCCTGGAGCCCACGGCCCCGGGGTGAGGATCAGGTTAGCGGCCCTGAAGGAGCCTCTGTCTGTGGTGACGATAATTTCTCCGTCCCGCTCCCTCCAGCCCGTGATACTGACACCGGCTTCGAGACGTGCTCCCTGGGCGACCGCCTCGGCGGCGTGCGCCTTGACGCAATTCTCAACCAGGAGGTAGCCCGCCTGTTTTTCATATACCGTCGTCATGGAGTCGGCCAGCCTGAAGCCGGGGAAGCGTTTCTGCGCAGACGCGGCTTCGAGCTCTTCCACTTCCAGGCTGTGCTCGCGGGCGCTTCTGAGAACCCCGTCCACGATGAATCCACCCGCGGGACCGGCCTGCAGGAGGCCGGTCTCGAAGCGGAGCCGCTCGCTACGCGTATCCTCCAGCTGATCCCAGAGCTGGTGCGCCCGCTCAAGCAGCGGAACGTAGTCGGGATGCTCGAAATAGGCCATCCGGATGATCCTGGTGTCGCCATGGGAGCTTCCGCGGTCGTGACCGGGAGTGAACCGGTCTATCCCGAGAACCTTCAGTCCTCTCCTGGCAAGATGGTAGAGGGCCGCGCTTCCCGCGCCGCCCACCCCGGCGACAATGCAATCATAGGTTTCCATTCGGGTTCCTCCGCCGGGTGCTCAGGTGCCGAGAAAGGTTGATGCGAGGGTGTCCCAGCGAGCTCGCACCTCCCGTCCCCAGCGATCCATCGACCGGGCGATGGCCTCGGGTTCTTTTTCTATCCAGAGCCTGGTCGGTTTCTTGCTGTAGAATTTGTCGGCTACGCAGATGATTTTTTCCTCCAGGCTCACCGGGAGGTAGTCGCGTTCGGGCAGCGGCAGGCCTCCATCTCGAACCTCGGCCGCCGTGATGCCGGCCCCGGTATGTCTCTCGCAGACCAGCGCGTGAAGCGGAAGCTCCTCTTTTTCGAGAAGCCTGCGACCCAGGATTCCGTGGCAGAGATAGGGTTCCGTACCCGAACAATGCAGCTCTGGCGCTTCGCAGAGGCCGATTCCGATGTCGTGCAGCAGGGCGGCCTCGCTTAAAAAATCGAGATCCAGGCTCTCTTCAGGATGCCGTTCTGACCAGGCCCGGGCGATCTCAAGAGCCTTGCGCGCGACCAGCGTCGAGTGTACGACGAGTATCTCGAAGGTTGGACTCGCCGGGTCATGATGGCGTGCGAGGATCTCGATCGGATTCAATGAGTCAGCTGCCGTTGAGGGATTTGAGCTGCATGAAGACCTTTACCGCCTGCTTCTCTGTGGTGAGCAGATGCATCATTTTCTCGTACTCTTCAAGTCCTTTCACCGGGTGAGATAGCAGCTTCTGCAGCCAGCCGGGATATTGGCTCTGGGAGTGGGCGAAATCTTTTACGCCGAGCTCAAAATATTCCCGGTTGGCGTTGACCGTTCCAAACATCACCTTATTGTGCAGAACGAAGTCGAGATTGACCTTGTCTCCCGGTATCTCCACCTGCGCGTCACCACCGGTGATGCTCGTCAGCACGAGGATGCCGTTCTTGGTGAGAACCTCCATCGCCTTGAATGCGATCCAGGAAACCCCGGTAGCTTCGAAGACGATGTCGAAGGGACCGTGACGCGCCATCACCTCCGACAGGTCCATCTCTTCTGTGCTGAGGTAGCGTGCTCCGAGCTCTTCAATGAGCTGTGATTTGAGGTGAGGCGCCGGGGTCCTGGCCATGGTGACGACGTCGAGGCCCTGGAGCTTGAGGACCAGGGTGGCCAGCTGCCCGATAGCTCCGGCGCCCAGCACGAGGGCTTTTTTCGGGCGCCACAGACGTAGCCGCCGCTGGATTTCGTATGCCTGGACAATACCTTTTTCTACAACGCTCATGGGTTCCATGAGGACTCCCACATCGGCGAGACTATTCGGCACCTTGACCAGGTATTCCGGCTCATCGACGTAGAATTCGGTAAGGAATCCATGCAGCAGGTTGATGCCGCGTTCATAGTAGGTCTCGTCGATGGTCATGTCATAATGACCGATCTGGTCGTAGATGCTGTTTCCCGGCCTTCTCACCGTGGCGGTTACGTAGTCGCCCGGCTCCAGCTCGGTGACGCCGTCTCCTACCTCCACCACCCGTCCGAAGCTCTCGTGGCCAATGACGAGGAAATCATAGCCGGGCGGAGCGCCGCCATACTCGGCCGCGTTGATTTCCTTATCGGTACCGTCGACTCCAACCTGGAGAACCTCGACCAGAACTCCACGCCCGTTGGGTATTGTATCTATCGATGGCTTTTCGAGTTCCGCCAGGTGAACACTATCAGGCTGGCCAGGGATTACGGCGATCGCTTGCAATTTGAGAGCTCCTTCAAGGACTGCTGAACAGAGGCGGTATTGTCACCGCAAGGTAATGATAAAATCAAGAGATGGAAGAAGTGCCCGAGCTCGTAGTATTCTGTCCGGCATTAATATCCAGTTTTGCCGACGGTTGTCGGCGGTAAGGGGCCTGCTTTGAACAGCTTAATAAAATCAAGATGGACATTTGCGAAGACCCTCCTGGCGGTCTCCGCGGTTTTTCTGCTCGTGCCGTCAGCCATCGGGCGAAATGGCGGTCGGTTGTCTGCCCAGGAGGGACTGCCCGGGGCTGAGTCCCGTCCGGCCATGCTGCGCCGTGAACTTCGTAAACATATTGAGAAGATGGACAAGCTGTCTGAGAAACTGGAGGCTCCCGATTTCCCCAAGGGCAAGGATTGGTTCAATTCCCCCCCCCTCTCGCTGAAGAGAGAGCTGCGCGGAAAGATCGTCATCCTCGATTTCTGGACCTATTGCTGCATCAACTGCATTCACGTATTGCCTGACCTGGCCTGGCTTGAGCATCGTTTTGCTGGCTACCCCGTGGCGTTCGTTGGGGTTCACTCAGCTAAATTTGATAACGAGAAGGTGTCGGAGAATATTCGGCAGGCGGTTTTGCGCTACGAGATCGCCCATCCGGTGGTGAACGATGATGAGATGAAGATGTGGCGCAGTGTCGGGGTGCGCAGCTGGCCGAGCCTCGCGATGGTCGGTCCCCGCGGGAATCTCCTGTTGATGGTCTCGGGCGAAGGCAACCGGGATGTTATCGAGGCGGCGATCGCCGCCTCGCTCGAGTTCTACCCGGCTGATGCCTTTCGGCATGATCCTCTGCCGGTCCGGCTCGAAAGCGAAAAAAACCTGTCGAAATCACCGTTGCGTTTTCCCGGCAAGCTGGCGATTGATACGCCAGGCCAGCGGCTCTTCATCAGCGATTCCAACAACCATCGAATCGTGGTGACAGATCTCCAGGGAAGGTTTATCGAGGCGATCGGCAGCGGCCGTATCGGGCTGCGAGATGGAGGCTACGATGCGGCCAGATTCAACAGGCTCCAGGGCCTGGCCGTCGATGGCGACCTCTTGTATGTCGCCGACAGCGAAAACCACGCGCTGCGCGTTGTCGATCTCAAGTCGAAGACGGTCTCCACTCTCGCCGGTGACGGGGTGCAGGGCCGGGACTATACCGGCGGCGGCAAGGGACCGCAGCAGCGGCTCAGCACGCCCTGGGATGTCGCGGTCGACAGCGAAAAGGTCTACATCGCCATGGCTGGAACCCACCAGATCTGGACCTACGACAAGAAGAAGGGAATCTTCAATAACTTCAGCGGGACGGGGCGTGAGCAGAACAGCAACTCCCCGGATCGCCTACTGGCCGCCTGGGCCCAGCCATCCGGCCTGAGCATTGGAAACGGCAAGCTCTTTATCGCCGACAGCGAGAGCAGCACGGTCCGGACAATCGACCTGAAAAGCGGCTCCACCGCCACCCTTGTCGGTGGCGAGGATGCCGAGCCGAGGAATCTCTTTGCCTTCGGTGATGTCGATGGGATTGGCGAGAAGGCCCGCCTGCAGCATGACCTCGGCGTGCTCTGGCTCGAGGCGAGCGCCCGGGTGGCGGTGGCCGACACCTACAATCACCGGCTCAAGCTTCTTGACCCGGAAAAAAAAGAGGTCGTTCGATGGATCGGTTCGGGCAAGCCCGGCCTGCGTGACGGAAAGGGCCTCGGGGCGCAGTTCTCCGAGCCCTCCGGTTTCGCGCTGACCCCCGGAGGGGGCAGGATCTACATTGCCGACACCAACAATCACCAGATCCGGATCGCTGACCTCAAGACTCTCGAGGTGACCACCCTCAAACTGCAGGGTGTCCCCAAGGCGCTCTCGCCCGTTGCTCCGCGGAACGCTCGCCTGGCTGATCTGCCCGGGACAGTTGAGGTGAAGAGCGGGGAGCTGAAGATCAGGACAGGCGGAAGCGGCAAGCTGATGCTGAAGCTGACCCTTCCCGCGAAACATTATTATTCCAAATCGGCGCCCAGCCGCTGGCAGGTATTGAAGGCCGATTCCTCTCCTGTGCTGCTGAATGAGGCCTCCGCGCAGGGAGTGCTCGGCGCGGGAGGGATCATCGAGATTCCTGTTGAGGGTGTGGTCTCCGAGGCCCGGGGAGAGCTGGTTGTCGAGGCCCTGGCTTATTACTGCGATGAAACCGGAGCCTGCAAGGTCGCCGGGGTGGTCTTCAAGGTCCCAGTGTCGGTAGGGTCCGGAGGCGCTGCGGAGGTGGCGTTGGAGCACACCTTCGGCAGCAAGACGCCCGATTTTGGAGCGGCCTTCAAGCCTGCGGAGAAATGAGGCCGGGACGGCCTGATTCGGGGCTGTGAGAAGCTTGCTCCTGCGGGGTAAAATTTTCGAAGGGCTTCCTTTTTCACCGCGTATCATTCTTTGCGGAGACGCATGCCGTCCAATCCAGACCTTACCAGCTTGAGCTTTACCTTCCTTGGTACAGGAACATCCGCGGGGGTGCCGGTCATCGGCTGCCAGTGCGAGGTCTGCACCTCTGCTGATCCGCGCGACCGGCGCCGGCGGGCAAGTGTCTGCCTGCGCTTTACCGATGGCAAAGCACAGGAGCGGGTCATCCTGATCGATACCTCGCCGGATTTACGCCAGCAGGCTCTTGAGCTTGGCCTGGAAAGATGCGATGCGATTCTCTTTACCCATGATCATGTCGATCATACTTTCGGGCTGGACGAGGTGCGGAGATTCAACGCGGTCATGGGTTCGGCGATCGATATCTACGCGGAGCAGGAGACGCTGGATTTCCTTCACAGGGTCTACCGGCATATCTTCGAGGCAGAGAAAAACATCAACAGGTCCTTTGTAGCTCGCCTGCTGGAGAACGAGCTGCGGGTGGGTGAGGCCCTCGATCTTTTCGGTCTTCGTTTTACCCCGCTGCGGTTGCTTCACGGCCGCCAGCCCGTGCTCGGGTTCAGGGTTGAGGCCCTCGATGACTCCGGCGAGGTGGCGGAGCCGCAGCCCGGCCAGCTACCGCTGGCCTACTGTACGGATGTTTCAGAAATTCCCGATGAGAGCTGGGAGCTGCTTGGCGGTCTGAAAACCCTGGTGCTCGATATGCTGCGTCCCCAAAGCCATCCAACTCATTTTTCTACAGAGGAGGCGGTCTCAGCGGCTGAAAAGATCGCCGCCGAACAGACCTTCTTCACCCATATGACCCACGACATCTCCCATGCCGCCCTTGAGCTTCCCGCCGGGATGGCGCTCGCTCACGATGGTCTCGTGCTGTCCTGACGGCCTGTGTTTCTACCTTCGTTTGATTTTTTTCTGAGCGTGTAGAGCTCAAAGAGGACGAGGATCGCAAGCAGGAGCAAGCAGCTGGGTCCGATGACCCAGCCGCCCTTGATAAAGCCGGTGCCGCCAAGCTGCCGGTCGAGTAGAGGAACGGAGCTGACCATCGCCCAGGCCTGGTTGCGCGGGGCGGTCACCTTGCGGGTTCCTGTATGGTTTACGATGGAGGAGCTCCCGGAGCTGGTTGCCCTGCAGATGGAGATCCCGGTTTCCAGGGAGCGAAAGGCGTGGAGGCGATCGCGCAGCAGCTCATATTTCAGTTCATCATGAGCACTATCGCCAGCCACCAGGAACAGGCGTGCTCCGCCGGCAGCAAGACTCTTCAGCCGGCAGGCGGAGTGGCTTACGCGGTCGGAGACAGTGAGGATGGCTTGATCCTTCTTTGTGAGAATCTCCAGGGTTCCTGAATTTACAAGGTCTCCATGCCATCCGCCGCTGGCGCTATACAGCAGGGCTCGACTTTTCTTGCTCTTGTCGTCAGGGGCCAGGCTCATGCCAGCGACGAGCATCTCGATACCTTCTTCGCGCGCGAAGACCTCCAGCTCGGCCGGGATCGAGGACTTACCCGAGGTGGGTCTGAAGGCGTTACCAGGGAAGAAAATCAGCTGGGGCTTAGAATTCAGGAGCTGCCGAGCGAGCTTGATATGTTCGCTGTTGCCGCCGCCGCCGGTTTGAACCAGGCCGATTCGCAGGGTCTCGGGGGGCGGCTGTTCGAGGCCCCGGGCTTTGGAGCCAACGAGTCCTCCGGAAATCAGCAGGCCTACGACGGCCCCGGTTCCGGCCAGCGCCGCGAAGAATTGAACACGCCTTTGGCGCTCTCGCAGGGTGAGGAAGAAGGCTCCATTGACCAGGCAGATTGCAAAGCCGAGCCCCGCGAGCCCGATGACCGAGGCGAATTGTCCCTCAGGGTTTCCAGGCTTCAAGGCCTGTCCGAGCTGCATCCAGGGGACGGATGCCGGGACACATTCGCTGCGCAGGAATTCGAGCCCTGTCCAGAGTATCGCGAGTCCGGGCACAACGGTGAGCCGGGATGGATAGCGGAGCAGCCCTCCTCCAGCGGCGCAGAACAGTATCCAGGACCCCATCATGAGCAGGCTGGGCCACACGGTTGCCAGGTTGGCGGGCTCGTTCCAGGAGACCAGAGGCCAGCAATACAGAATCAGTCCGAAGAACAGGCCGTGCATCACCCGCCACTTCAGGTTGCGGCGATGACGGTCCAGGCTGATGAAGAGCGGGATCAGGCTGAACCATGGGATCGTTCTCTCCAGGATTCCATCGTGCTCGAGAAAGCACAGGGAGAGCAGCATGGCCGAGAGCGGTCCGCCCAGGAAAACACCGCCCCCGGGTTTTTTCTGTTCATCAGGCTGGTCGCCCGTGACGGGCATAGAGATCGGCACCTGCGAGCTCCCGGTCATTTTTTTGGACGGCTCCGAAGGGGCGTCAATTTTTGATTCCGTTGAGCCCCCGCCCTCCATCGCTCCAATCATTCGGCGATGGGACGGACAGAGTATGTGTCAAAGGGGGGGCGGGAGCCAGCAAATCCCCAGCCGGCTTCTCCTGCCGTTATGGATTCAATTGAGACTGCCGGCTTCTGCCCGTAGACTGAAAGGAGATTCAGCCGCGCTGTTCAGCTTCTTTGTCCCGCAAGGAAAGTAAACCTCGAGAAATGATGCGCGATACCTGTCTTGCAGATCCAACCCTGGTCCTGAATAAAAACTGGCTCCCCATCCAGGTCTGCTCGGTGAGAAGGGCCGTCACCATGCTCTTTAAGGGGCTGGCCCGGGTTGTCGAGCCCGACGATTATTCGCTCTATGATTTCGAGAGCTGGTCCGATCTCGCCATTTCCAACGGCGAACCCTATCTCCAGGGGGTGAGCCGACGGATTCGAATTCCGGAGGTCATCGTATTGCACGGCTGCGATCGGTTTCGCCGGCCGCAGGTGGTTTTCACGCGCCGTAACCTTTTTCGCAGGGATGGCAACAGCTGTCAGTATTGCGGCCGTCAATTCTCGACTGAGAACCTGTCGATTGACCATGTTGTTCCCAGGTGCGCTGGCGGGGTCAGCAGCTGGAGCAATTGCGTTGTAGCCTGTCTCTCCTGCAATGCCCGCAAGGGCGGCCGGAGTATCAGGGGGGCGGGCATGAGGCTGCTGCGTGAACCGGTTGAGCCTCCCTCCCAGTCAGCCTTTACCCTTCACGTCACGCGCCGCAAGGCCAGCTGGGATCATTTCGTCAGCGAGGCCTATTGGAATACCGAGCTCAAGCCTTGAGTTCGGGCCTTGAGTTC
>DCKY01000064.1:0-33318 GCA_002320775.1 Planctomycetes bacterium UBA1662 | reverse complement strand
GAGTTCGGGCCTTGAGTTCGGGCCGCCGGCCCGGGTATTCGTCTTGGCTTGACTAGTCAGACCGGGGAGCCCATCATGGCGCTCTCCTTTTCACGGGTAAGGCTGAGCCCGTTTCATCAACGATTCAATCCTATGGATAACAACATGCCATTTTCCCTTGATGGTCACGTGGCGCTTGTAACCGGCAGCTCGACAGGACTGGGCAAGGCGGTTGCCTTCGGACTGGCTCGCTCAGGAGCCAAGGTTGCCCTGAATTACTTCAACAACGAGGAGCGCGCAGCCCAGACCTTCAGCGAGTTCGAGGCGGAAGGTTTCGAGGGTGTTATGCTTCGCGGCGATGTGTCCGATGAAGATTCCGTCAACGCCCTGTGCGCGGAGGTGGCTGAAAAGCTCGGTGCCATCGACATTCTCGTCGTCAATGCGACACCCGACCAACCCCAGATGCCCATCGAGGAGTTCACCTGGGATCACTACCAGGCGATGATCGATTTCTTCATCAAGAGCCCCTATCTTCTTACGCGCGCCGTTCTTCCGCATATGAAAGAGAACCGCTGGGGCAGGATCATCAACATAACCAGCGAGGTGTTTCAACGCAGCATAGGCAATTTCAGCGCCTATGTGTCAGCCAAGGGCGGGCAGATCGGCTTCACCCGAAGCATGGCAACGGAATTGGCTCCGTTCAACATCACGGTCAACCTCGTGGCGCCGGGCTGGATTCCCGTTGAGCGGCATGAGAATGATCCGCAGGAACAGAAAGATGGCTACAGGGAGATGATCCCGATGGACCGCTGGGGCGTTCCGGATGATATCGCCGGGGCCGTCACCTACTACGCCAGCGACGAGGCCGGTTTTGTTACCGGCCAGACCATCTGTGTCAATGGCGGGATGAGCCCCTGGTAAGAGCCGGTTCGGACCACTCCCTCTTTCTGCCATGTTGCGATCTTTGCCGGAGAATTGAAGATTTATGTCACGCCTTGGAGAACTGGCGTTGCTCTGTCTCAAGCTGGGCTTCCTTGGTTTTGGCGGTCCCGCGGCGCATATCGCCATGCTTGAAGACGAGGTGGTTAAGCGCCGAGCCTGGATCAGTCCGGAGCGTTTTCTCGACATGCTGGGGGCGACCAACCTGATTCCGGGGCCGAACTCTACAGAGATGGTGCTTCACGTTGGCTTCATTCGGGCGGGGTTTACAGGCCTGCTGGTGGCGGGAACCTGCTTTGTCTTTCCTGCGGTGGCGATCGTCACGGCTCTCGCCGCGCTCTATGCGAGCTACGGGGAGCTTCCGGATGTGATCCCTTTTTTCAAAGGGATCCAGGCGACGATTCCCGCCCTGATCGGCCTGGCTGTCTGGAGGCTCGGCAGAACCGCTTTCAAGAGCTCTTTGCTGGCAGTCATCGGTCTTTGCGTTACGGCGGCTGTGTTGCTGGAGACGGACCCCATTATCGCCCTGGCCGCGGGGGGCTTTTTCGGCTTGCTGGCGGGCGGGATCTCCAGTGGCTCCACTCCGGATAAGGCCGCCGCTGTTGCGCTTGGCTGCGGCGGCGGCTGGCTCGGTTTCAGTGGAGGTGCGCTTGCTGCCGCCGGGGCGGCGGGAGTGGTAAAAGCGACCCTGGCGGAGCTGGGATTCGTTTTTCTCAAGATTGGTTCGGTATTGTTCGGTACGGGTTATGTTCTCGTGGCCTACCTTGAGCGTGAACTGGTAAACGAGCGATTTGGAATTACCATTGAGCAGCTTCTCGACGCGGTCGCGGCTGGAAACGTTACGCCCGGACCGATCCTCTCGACCGCCGCGTTCCTGGGCTACCTTCTACATGGGGTTCCCGGCGCGGCCATCGCCTCGGCAGGTATTTTCCTGCCGTCCTTCATTTTTGTCGTTCTCCTGGCAAAGATACTCTGGCGGCTGCGCGCATCGCAGAGAATGGGAAACTTTCTCGACGCCGTGAATGCCAGCTCTGTGGGCCTGATGGCGGCGGTGACGGTCACCCTTGCGCAAAATACTCTTTTTCAATGGCAGAGCGCGGTCCTGGCGGCTCTGGCCATGGTTCTGCTTGTCGTTCTCAAATGGAGCCCCCTCTGGCTCATTCCCGCCTCATCGGTAGCGGGCTGGTTGCTCTTCCAGCTTTGAGGAGAAGTGCAATTTGCCTGTTTCTTTTACCTGCAACGAGAAGAGGTTAAGATATACTTTCACCAATCGAGTATCCGGGAAGTTTTGTGCTGGAAGTTCTTGTGGCGACAAACTTTGACAATCTGACCCTTGTCGCGTTCCAGCGCTGATCCTACCTTGGGGAGACTATGGCCAAGCTAACTATTGAATCAGGTTCTCAGCGGGGAAAGCAATTCAAGCTACCCGAATCAGGCGCCTTCACGATCGGGCGGGATGAGAAGTGTAATATCTGTATCGATGACAAGATGGCCTCCCGGGTTCATTGCGTGGTGCGTTGCGAGCAGGGGAAGCGGGTCATCAATGACCACAAGAGCACCAACGGCATCCGGGTCAATGATGTCCCTGTAGATCAGCACACGCTCATTCCCGGTGACACAATCGAGATCGGTGACACCCTGATCTCCCTTGCTACCGACGATGAGGATTCGCTCATCGGAAGCACCCTGGCCGGCTATGAAATCGAGAAGCGTCTTGGCCGGGGCGCCATGGGAACAGTCTACCTGGCACGTCAGCTTTCATTGGACCGGCCGGTTGCCCTGAAGATCCTGGCACCGAGGTTCTCCAAGGATGAGGATTTCATTAAGAGCTTCCTCGAGGAGGCCCGCGCCGCCGGCCGCCTGAATCATCCGAATGTAGTCCAGGTCTACGATGCTGGAAACGAGGGTGACCATCACTATATGTCGATGGAGTATCTCGAGGGCGGCAGCCTTGAAGAGCTGCTTGAGAGAGAAGGTCGGCTCGATATTATTCGGGCCGTGGACGCCGCCAGGGATGCTGCCCAGGCGCTTCAGTTTGCCCAGCAGAACCAGATAGTTCATCGTGACATCAAGCCTGCGAATCTGATGCTCACGCTGGATGGAACGGTCAAGGTTGGAGATCTCGGCATCGCCGCCGATCTCAGTCAGGCTGGTACAGCCGGGGGAGGCGGCAATACTCCCGCGGCGGGCTCTCCCCGCTACATGGCGCCGGAGCAGGCTCGTGGCGAAGCGCTTGATCACCGCGCGGATATTTATGGTCTCGGCGCAACGCTCTACAGGATGATAGCCGGGGTTGCCCCGTTCGATGGGTCCAGCGTGAAGGAAATTGTCCGGGCCAAGATGGACAATGACCCGACTCCGCTTCGTCGCCTGGTACCGGAAATTCCCGGTGGACTCTCTGCCGTTGTACAGAAGATGCTGGCGCGCAATCCTGACAGCCGCTACGACAATGCGGAGCAGGTCTTTTCCGCTCTGGATCCGTCTCAGTACAGAAAAGGTATCTCGGTAAAGGGTAAGGGGCGCGCCGCAAGGGCTGCCTCTGTGAGTCAGGGCGCGCGTCCTGCCGGCGGCCGTAGTGGAGCCATACGGCAGCGCCGTCCGGCGCAGGGGTCCCAGTCCAACCTGGTTGTAGGCTCGGTGATAGGAATCGTTGCGCTGGTTCTTGTCCTCGTCCTGGTCTCAAAGTTGATGGATGACGGAGATGATGGGGGCGGCAGGTTGAAAACAGACGAGCCGCGCACGACGAAAACGAAGCCTGAGAAGAGAAAGAAGGCGGCTCCCGGGATTGAACGTGATGCTTCAAAGCTTGCTCTCAAGGAGCTCAAGAGCATTGAGGCTCTCTACTCAAAAGGAGAGCTGGAGGCGTCGGCCGCTCTTCTGCGCCTGGAAAATCTTCTGGGGGATAATCCGCGGATCAAGGCTCCCGCTGAGAAGCTCCTGAAGGAGCTGCGTTCCGAGGCGGAGCTTGCCAGGAAGGCGGACCTCAAGAAGCGGAAGGAGGCCGCCTCCGCCGAGCTGGTTGCCATCGATGTCCTGCTGGGGAAGAAGGAGCTGCGCAAGGCTGACGAGGCGCTTACCGGTTTCCTTGCCAGGAACCCCGAGCTTGGGGCCGAGATGGTCTCCGTCCCGCGAACGAAGCTTGGCAAGCTGGTTCGTGCCGCTATGGATGATGCGGGCAAGCAGGTGACCGAGATGGTCAAAAACGGCGATTTTGAAAAAGCCCGTACGGAAATCGTTACGCTCAGGGTGCGGATGCCTTCCAGTGAAGAGCCTCGTCTCCAGTCGATGGCGGCGGAGGTGAGTCTGGCCGAGAGCCGTATGGCGAATAGCCTGAAATTTGTTGAGGACAACCGGGATGGCGTTTTCGAATTGCTGGCCGACCTTGATTTTCCCGGAGCCAAGAAGCATCTCGATGGCATCACCGGCAAGCTCGGAGGCCTCGAGAAGATTGTAAATAAAGAGGCGAAGGCTCTCCTTGTCATGTTAGGAAAACAGGTCGATTTGAGCAGGAAGGTATGGGATGAGGTCCAGGTGATCTTTTCCGAGTCTGCAAAGTCCAAGTCATTGGTAAAGCTCAGGGTCCTGCCTGCAGCTAAGGATGACAAGGATCAGAAGTACAAGGTGCTCGGGGTCGAGGGGCCTGCGGTGAGGATTCAGGAGACCGGGTCCAAGGCGGTTCCGGCGGCTCATCGTATTCTCGGGCTTGATGCGAACAGCATTGTCGCGTTGATGGAGAAGCCGGGACGCGCGGGCCTGGAAAAGGCGGATATTATGCAGGGCCTTGGTCTGCTGCTGTTGTTGCGGGATGGGCCTGGCCGGGGGAGCGAACTGCTCCTGGGGGAGAAGCCCGCCGAGGCCGATGCCTACAGAAAGGAAAACGAGCGACTGCTTGCCAAGTACGCTGATTCCTGGCGGGAGACGCGCCTGTTCTCCCTGCAAAAGCTTGAGAGCAAGCTCTCCGCCGGCAAGACGCCGGTGCCGGCGGACCTGTGGAATTTCATCGCCGCCGATGCAGGAGTTCTGATCAGGGCCTGGAAAAGCAGGGCCGATTACGCAAAGGTGCGTTCTTCGTTGCATGAGCTGTTCCTGCGTGCCCGCATCGCCGCCCTGGCGGGCGCTTCGGTAGAGGCCGCCTTCAATGCCAAGACCGTCAAGGAAGGCAAGAATGGTCTCACGACCCTGACCTACGATTTCTCTTCGATGGATCAGCTGCGGGACTTTTACCCCGTCGGCAGGGGAGGAACGACTATTGACTGGGTTGAGAAGAAGCGTTTCTTCAAGCTCAAGGGAGAGGTCCGTTTTCTCGCCGCCAATCCCTTTGAATCGAGGATCGCTATCAACGGCGTGGTACCTAGCGGCGGCTACAATGCGGCCGCGCCGAATATCAATGTGGCTCTCTGGACTGAAGAGAAGGACCGGGTGACCGCGTCCCGGACTTTTAATTACAATGCCTGGCGTGAGAGTAACGAGGCTGGCGAGTCTCCAGCGGATTATTTTGTATTGGGGGTGGGCTACAAGCCAGAGGTCGCCCTCGGTGACATCCTGGGCGGTGGCCGCCTGGGAGGACTGGCGAGAACGCTCACCGGTTTTCTTCCCGGGTATCTCAGGGAATCGTCCTTCGCGCTTCTGGCGGGAGAGCACGGCGTTAGGCTGCATAGCCGCAGGGATGAGAAGATCTGGTCCCAGCCGGTAGGCTCCCTGCTTCGGCCGGGAACGATTCGTTTTGCGATCTCGATGGAAAACAGCACCCTGAAATGGAAGGTGAACAGCAAGGCTCTCGGCTACAGAAACAGCCTGGCCCTTGAGCGCCTCGGGGAAAAGATTCCTCATGCGGGCTCCTTCAACATCTTCACCAACAACAGCACTGTTTATTTTTCTTCTCTCGAGATCACTGGCCAGATCTCCAAGGAGTGGGCTGCCGGCCTGGCGAAGAGCATCGCGGAGAGGGAGTTGAAGAAGCTCGATTCCTCTTTTGGAAGAGGTGCGGACGGAAAAGCGGATGGCGCCAAATCGGATGCATCTTCGGGTGAGGCAACCACGCCAGGGCCGGGTTCGAACCAGGGCGGAGCCTCTGGCGGGCTCCAGGGTGTGATGGAGAGATTTGACAAGAATGGCGATGGCAAATTGGACGAAAATGAGCGCAAGGCCTTTCAGGACCTGCTGCGGGAAGGTCTCGGTTCCGAACCTGACTCCTCTCCGGAGAAAAAGGAGCCGGCCGGCTCTGCGGGCAAGGGATCATCTTCCTGATTGGAGTCTTCAGGGCGGGCAGATCGGATGGTTGTGAATCAAGCGGGATGCGATCCTGAGAGTTCTTATCCGATGCTGCGGCGAAGGAGGGGCGGCAGGGCGATGGTCCTATTTACCCTCCTGGCTGTACTCTTCCTGGGCCTGGATGCGGCCTGGAGCGAGTCGCTCACCTTACGCTGCGGGGCTGTCGTTTCACGCAAGCTCGAGGGTGAAGACAAGGGCTTGCCGGACCTCCCCTTCAGTGTGAATCGCGGCTACGGCTATATCGGAGGAAACTCCGGAGCTCTTGAGGCTGGCACCGTAAGGGGCTGGCCGTCCGGCGTACCGGTCTCGTGGCGAACAGGCGATAGCAAGTATGTCTTCAAGCTTGAGAGAGGCGATTACCTGGTGACCCTCGACCTGGTGGAGACCGAGGTCGCCGCCGCGGGGCTTCGGGTCTTTGATGTCGAGGCGGAAGGGAAGGTCGTGGTCGAAGGTCTGGATATTTTCGATGAGGTCGGAGATTTCAACCTTCTCCAGAGGGTCTTTCGAGTAGGTGTCTTTGATGGCTGGCTTGACCTGCGCTTCGCGGCGATCACCGGGGACCGGGGACCGAGGGTTTCAAAGATCAGGGTCGAGCCCGCACCCGCGAAAGCTGCAGCCGAGCTTTCCCTGGTCAAGCCGGTTCTCTCGGGCCGAGCGGGGCTCTTTCACAGTACCCTCGCCTGGCAGCCGCTGGGCGGCGGGGATTGGGGTACAGCTTCCCTTGCCGGTTTCAATGTTTATCGAGGCAAGGATGCGTCCGGCCCCTTCGCTCCATTGAATGACCGGCTCCTGAGAACTCCCTACCTTATCGACCGAGTCCTGGTGCCGGGTGAGACCTATTACTACCGGGTAGAGAGCCAGGATATCAGTGGAACCAGGGGGCCTCTTTCCGAGCCTCTCGCTCTGAAGGCGGCCGTTTACCGCGAGGGCGATCCGAAGATCTATGATTTCCGTATCAGCCAGGAAAATTTGCGGCAGATGGCGACTCCCGAGGGCTCCGCGCGGCGTGTTTCCGCTGAGCTCTTGTATATGAAGGGGCGCTTCCCGGTCGAGCTCGGGTTTGACGCTCGACCGGGCAGGTGGTTGGCGCATAAGAGCCTGGTGGTGGATATGGCCCGCGACAGCTTCAGGGTCTTTCGCAAACGGGATGTTCTATTGCTCAGCGCCGAGGAGCTCGATTTTACCCGGATGCGGCAATGTCTCACCTCCCTGGCCGCTGAATCGATCGGGCTCGCAGCTGGGATTACGGAACCGGTGATCGTATTGATCAACGGTAGATTTTTCGGTTTGCGCTACGACATCGAAAGGATTGACAGTAAATTTCGAAAGCGCGTCCTGCTAGACAAGACAGGCCCGTTGAGCCGTCTCAATGGTGATGATCATTGGCGTTCGAACTGGGATTTGCGAGCGGAGCGGATCGGGAAGAGCGGCGATCTTCTCTCGGTAAATGGACTCGTCAGGCAGGTCAACAGGCTCCACCCGGGAGAGATGGAGAGCTTCTTCAGGAGCCGCTTTTATCTGCAGAGGTTCATAGACCGGCTGGCCTTCTCGGCGGTCCGAGGCGAGCTTGATCCCGACCCGAAAGATTTCTTCCTGCTGAAAGATTCGCGCAACGGAAAGTGGGAACTTTTCAGAGAGGGTTACCGCAACGGTGACTGGGGGATTCGTGATCTGGAAAAAGAGCTCCGGGATCTTACTCCCGGAGAGCTTGAGCGGGCACTCTTCCCTCTCTGTCAGCGGCCCGGAACTCCGAAGCGAGCCGCGTGGCTGGTGCTCTTTACCCGTTTCTTCAAGGTGCCGGCTTTGCGAGAGCTCTATCTCCAGCGCGTGGAGTCGATGCTGCGGGAGGAGCTGTCCCCTACTCAATTTGATGTGCTGGTCGACAAGGCCGCAGCGAGGGTGGCCGCCTCCCTCGAGGATTGGCAGACGATCTGGCCTTATGATGAGGCCGCCACGCTGGAGCGTTCGGTTCGGCTGCTCAAGTCCGGGCATCGCAGGAGAGCCCAGGCTCTTGGGGCGCTCGTCAGGCGGGTCAGGAAAGTCGCCGTGGAGCCTGTTTTCTTTTCGGGTTGGTCGCTCAATCCATCCGCAGGAGCGCCCTGGATTGAGTTGAGCAATCGCTCGAACCTGCCGGTAGCCCTCGCGAGCTACAGGTTCTCTGAGGGCTTCTCCCTGAGTCCCGGTCTCCTTGGGAGGCAGAAGGAAATTGCGCCTGGCGGAAGTCTCAGACTCGAGCTGTCCGAAGCGGTTGCGGGAAAGAGCCGTATGGCAGGAGGGTCGCTGGTGCTCTGGAGACGTGTTCCGGACAGGGGGCTGCTGGTCGCGGATTTTGTTTTCAATGGGTACCAGGGTCGTGACATCCTGCAGAAAAAAGAGCCCGGGGCCGCTGGCGGCTGGGTTTTCATGTCCGAGGGGGAGAGCAAGGGCGAGTGTCCGAGCCCCTATTATTCTCACGCGGTTATCCGTCAGAACAATAAAGACCTGATGATCACCTTCAGGTTTCAGAATCCGGCTGAATCGTCCAGGGGAAAACGGCCGGAGCTCGAGCTGATGTACCGGCCAGTCACCGAAGAAGACTATCGCGCTGTTGCGATGTCCTGGGATCCGGAGATGCATCGTTATCTGCTGACCCTGGAGAATAAGGAGGATCGTCCGCGGACCGAGTATTATTTTCGGGCAAGCTCGGAGAATGGATTGAAACGTTCCTACCCTCTTGGAGCACCGGACCTGAAGCTGGCGCTGCCGGTCCTCCCGAAGCTGTTTATCAACGAGGTCTGTCCACGGCCCGGAGGCGCGGCGGATGGTCCGGGCGAGTTCATAGAAATATTTAACGAATCGGGTAGCGATCTCTCTCTCAAAGGACTCTATCTCTCCGATGAGAGGCGAAGGAAGGCGAAGTGGCTTATCAGGGACGATATCGTTATCAAGTCCGGCGGCTACGAGGTCTTCTATTGTGATGGCCTGAATCGCGATCGGCATACGAGCTTCAAGCTGTCAAATTCCGGTGAATTTGTCGGCCTCTATACCTCGCCCCAGGAGGGCAGCCTGCTTGTCCATGGGTGTGCTTTCAGAGGGGTTCCGCTGGGAAATTCCTGGGGAAGAAAGCAGGACGGAAGCCGATCTTTCAGGGCCTGGAAAGATCCATCCCCCGGCAAGCGGAACCTTCCGAAGATACCGGAGGGTTTCCTCGAGAAGCTGAGGGCGAAGGAACAGGAGAACCGTGGGGGCAAGAAAGAGGAGTAGCGGTCCGTGTTGAGCCGCAGGCCCTATAGTTCCTCATCTTCAAAGAGCCGGCCGAGCTTTTTCATGAAGGCGGGAAATCCGGGGTCTTTTCTCAGCTTGAGCAGGTCACCATCTTTGTTGATATTGCCGTAGTGCTCGGGGTTCCCCTGGACAGCCTTCAGCAGGTATTTCCTGGCGCGTTCAAGGGATCCATTCAGGGAATTGGAGCAGGCGGCATTGTAATAGTGGAGGTTGAGCTGTTCCTTCCGCGCATCGAGGAGTCCTTTCGGGATGCCGGCCTGGCTCTCGGCTTTGAGTATTCTTTCGGAAAGATCGATAATTTTCTCGTAGGCCTCGACGGCTTTTTCGTAGTCGCGGATCCGGTAGTAGATATTGGAAAGCTGGACATTGGCGCTCAGCCTGACCAGGCTTCGCTGGTGATCAGCAAATTTCACGTACCTGCTCAACTCCTTTTCGACCGACTGGGTGTCGCCGAATATCGCAAGGATGATGCCCAGCTCTTCGCGAAGCCGGGAGTCCAGGAGCAGGTCCCAATAGAGCTGACGAAGCCGGGGAAGGATGTTCTTGTCGCTGATGTCCGCCAGTGCCCGACAGCTTGTGAGACGCAGCGTCAGGGGGCTTGATTCGTCATTGAGGAGGTAGAATAGCGCCTCGATGTTTTCGACCCTGTTCTTTCCAAGCTCATGATACTGGCCATCAAAGGAGAGCTGTGACGCGAGGCCTTTTCTGAGAGTGACTGACACCTGCCCGGCAACAATGCTGTTGCGGGCCTGTTCAAGGAAGCTTGTGACAGACGCTGGACCCGTCCTGATCTTTTCCCTGATCGTATCAAGGGCTCCCGGTCCGAGCTCCGCAAGCTCCCGGGTCAGGCGGCCGGTATCGCCTCCTTTCTCCAGCTCCGCGATAATCACGGCAGGATCTCTTTCAGCCGCCCAGGCTGGGGCCGAGAAGGCGAGAAGAAGGAGCACTTGAGGTAGGAGTGGATATTTCATGAGCAGGATCTTATTTTCGACCGGAGCGAGCCTTCCCTGAGAGGTGGGCTGGAAATCTACCCGAAGAATATACCGAGCAGGCGGGGGGCTGGATATAGAAAAGATGTTCGAGGAACAGGGCTTCTGCATTCTTGCCAGCAGGGGTCTGTCTGTAGAGAATGATCTCTCCCGGCAATCGTTCCGGGAGCCGGAGCAGCATTTCTTTTAAGCGTTTGAAGGGACCAGCATGGCAGAGAAGACCATCGGGGTGGGCATCATCGGCTCGGGATTTGTGGCCGACATCCATGCAGCGAGCTTTGCCCAGGCCCAGGGGGCACGGCTTGCGGCGGTGGCTTCATCTCGGCTGGAAAATGCCGAGGCCTTCGCTGCCCGGCACGACATTGAGCGCGCCTTTGACGATTATCGCGAGATCCTTTCGCTGCCGGAGGTCGACGTAGTCAGCCTTGCCGTACCCAATGACCTGCACTGCAGGATGTGTGTCGATGCGGCCAGGGCCGGCAAGCACGTTATTATAGAGAAGCCTCTGTGCCGCTCGCTTGCGGAGGCAGATGAGATGATTGCCGCCGGGAAAGAAAACGGTGTCCACCTGTTCTACGCTGAGGAGCTGTGCTTTGCCCCCAAGTATGTTCGCGCAAGAGAGCTGGTTCTCTCCGGTGCCCTTGGAAAGATTTTTCTGGTCAAGCAGGCGGAGATGCACGATGGACCCCATGCGCCGTGGTTCTGGGATGTGGAACGATCCGGCGGCGGGGTAGCCCTCGATATGGGTTGTCATGCCATCGAGTTCTTCCGTTGGATGCTCGATAAGCCTTCAATCTTGAGTGTCTACGCCTGCATGGGGACCTATGTTCATGGGGACAAGACCCGGGGCGATGACCACTCGATCCTGGTGCTCGAGTTCGAGGGAGGAGCGACAGGGCTTGCCGAGGAGAGCTGGGCCAAGCTTGGAGGGATGGAGGACCGGGCCGAGCTCTATGGCTCGGCGGGAGTTTCCTACATCGATCTTTTGCGCGGCAACTCAATCCTGACCTATTCCGACACGGGCTATGACTACTCGGTTGAGAAGGCCGGGATGACGCAGGGTTGGTCCTTTACCATGTATGAGGAGCTTTGGAATTACGGTTTCCCCCAGGAGATGCAGCACTTTATCGATGTTCTCCACGGAAAATGCGAACCGCTGGAGACGGCTGAAGATGGCCGTGTTGTTCTTGAGGCTCTCTTTGCGGCCTACGCATCAGCGGGAACCGGAAGGAAGGTGGAGCTTCCTTTCAAGACCGATGCAGAAAAACCCATCGATTTATGGAGGCCCCTGGCCGGCCAGTGATTCCCGGTTAACTGGATCAGAAGATGACAGGTGAAAAAGAAAACAAGCCGGCTGCAGGGAACATCCTGTCCACCGCCCAGGAGGATTATATTGAGACCATCTTCAATCTTTCCGGGGAGCTGGACAAGGTGAGGGTTACCGATATAGCCGAGCGGCTAGGGGTGAGGATGCCTGCGGTAACCAGGGCGGTGCAGGGACTCGAGAAGCTCCGCATGATTGAGCGGGATGATGGTCGAGGTATCTGCCTGACATCGCTGGCCCGGAAGCTTGCCGGCGCCCTGGTGCATCGCCACAGCGACCTGGTTACCTTTCTTACAGAGGTACTGGGCGTGGACGAGAGGACTGCCGAGGCGGACACCTGCCAGATGGAGCACGGCATCTCGCCCGAGACAGCCCAGAGCCTGCACGAGTTCCTGAAGGAATATGCCCGGCTGGATGAAAAGACACGGGAGCAGCTGCGCTCAAGCAGGACAGAGTCCGAGTTCAGGTTTCTTCCCGATGGGAAGGGCTCGGGCTGGCGAGCCTGAATCGGCTGGCCGGCTCTCTCAGCTGCCCAGCAGGTTCTTCGCCTGGGCGGCGACGTTCTCGGCGGTAAAGCCGAAGTTTTCAGCGAGCTCCTTGATCGGAGCCGAAGCTCCAAAGCGGTTCATGCCGATGACGACTCCGTCCGGGCCCGTGTACCGCTCCCAGCCGAAGGGACAGCCGGCCTCAACGGCCACTCGCGCGGTAACCGTTCGGGGAAGAACGGATTCCCGGTAGTCCTTGTCCTGTTCCTCGAAAACTTCCCAGCAGGGCATGCTGACCACCCGCGCCGCGACTCCCTCCTCTTTGAGTAACCCGGCAGCCTCGCGGGCGGTAGCTACCTCCGAGCCGGAGGCGAGTAGGATGACAGCGGGTCCATCGTCCCCCTCTTCCCGGTCGAGGACATAGGCGCCCCGCTCAGAACCCTGGCCGAGCCTGGTGTCATCGTAGATGGGCAGTCCCTGTCTCGACAGGAGGATGGCGCTCGGTCCGGATCGGTGTTCCAGTGAGAGAGCCCAGGCCATCGCGGTCTCGTTCGCATCCGCCGGGCGGAAGACCCGGAGGTTCGGTATCGCTCGCAGGGCGGCGAGATGTTCGACCGGCTGGTGGGTGGGGCCATCCTCTCCGAGGAAGATGCTGTCATGGGTCCAGATGTAGATTACAGGCTGCTTCATCAGGGCGGCCAGCCTGACGCTGGGTCTCATGTAGTCGCTGAAGACCAGGAAGGTTCCTCCATAGGGGCGTATGCCTCCATGCAAGGCCATTCCGTTCATCATCGCGCCCATGGCATGCTCGCGGATGCCGAAGTGCATATTGCGCGCGGCCATTCGGTCGCCCTGGATGGAGTCCTGGTCCTTCACCATGGTGTTGTTCGATGGGGCGAGATCAGCGGATCCGCCAATCAGCTCGGGGATCACATCGGCAATCGCGTTGATGACCTTTCCGGAGGCCGCCCGGGTCGCGATACTGCCCTCGGAGCTTTCGAAGACGGGAAGGCTCTCGCGTAGCTCAGCCGGGAGTTCTCCCGCCTGCATCCGATCCCAATCAGCGGCCTTCTCAGGATTTTTTTCACGGTAATCAGCCAGGAGCTCGTTCCAGGACGAGTGCTTCTCAGCTCCGGCGGTTCCCGGTTCAAGGAAAAGCTCCCGGACTTCGTCGGGTACGGTGCACTCGGGGTGATTCCAGCCGAGAGCCTCCCGGGTCAGTCCGCATTCTTCATCCCCAAGGGGAGACCCATGGACGCCCGAGGAGCCGGATTTGTTGGGGCTGCCAAAGCCGATCGTCGTTTTCGCTATGATGATGCTGGGCCTGGCGGTTTCCGCCCGGGCCGCTTCGAGGGCGGCCGCGATGGCCTGCCGATCATGCCCATCGATTTTCTGGACCTGCCAGCCATAGCTCTCAAAACGCGCGGATGTATCCTCGCTGCTGGCGAGTTCCATGCCGCCTTCGATTGTGATGGCATTATCGTCATATAAGTAGACAAGTTTCCCGAGACCGAGATGCCCGGCAAGCGAGGCGGCCTCGTGAGAGATGCCCTCCATCAGATCGCCATCGCTGACCAGCGCGTAGGTGAAATGGTCAACCAGCTTGTGTTCGGGAGTGTTAAACCGGGCCGCGAGAAGGCTCTCGGCAAGCGCGAGTCCAACCGCGTTCGCTGTTCCCTGCCCAAGCGGGCCAGTCGTTGTTTCGACACCTGGAGTATCGCCGTATTCAGGGTGGCCGGGAGTCATCGAGCCCCACTGTCTGAAATTCTTCAGCTCTTCCAGCGGCAGGTCGTAGCCGCAGAGGTGCAGCATGGAGTAGATGAGCATGGAGCCATGCCCGGCTGAGAGTACAAAACGGTCTCTATCAGGCCATTCAGGGGCCTTCGGGTCAAATTTCAGCGAGTCGGTGAAGAGTGTGTAGGCGAGGTCTGCGCAGCCCATTGGCAGGCCGGGATGGCCTGAATTCGCCCTCTGTACACATTCAAAGGAAAGAACTCTGATGGTATTGACCGCGAGCTCTTCGAGAGCCGCAGTATCGCTAGCGTTGGTTTCTGACATGAATGTCTTTCGGAATAATCTATAGCTTGGTGTAAACGGCGCATCCTAAGCAGTGCTGGATACTTCTATCAATAGAAAACCAAGAGGCGCGAAAACCGGATGATTCGCCAGCAGGCGCTATTTTCCCCCGAGTGGGCATGAAGATTGCTCTGTTTTCGTTGGTAGCTTAGCTGTCGTCTTGATTTACAAGTCCCCTAAGAACCGATAAAATGCAATATCAACGACTAACGAGGAATCTTCTATCGGTGGAGCCTGCCGGGCTTTCACCCTTATTTGCCTGAATATCAGTGACCTATATTTCAAGCGCTCTGCGTAGCGTGATTTCATTTCTACGCAATAGATTGCGCAAAAACACAATACTGACGAAATTCTGGCCGGTGTCCGCTGGCGCTGGACTGAGCTTTGTTCTCCGCCGCGCTTTCGTCCTGGCGGCCTTTGTCCTGCTGGGCTCAGTTCTGAACGCGGCTGACCTGGCGATCACCACGGTGACTGTCCACATCGGCAATGGCCAGGTTCTCGAGGGAGCCACCGTGTTGGTCTCCGATGGCAAGATCGCCGCGCTGGGAAAGGATGGCGGTGTGCAGATCCCCGCCGGAGCCGAGCGGATCGACGCGAGTGGTCTTCACCTGATGCCGGGAATGATCGATGTGCGGAGCCTCGAGCTGGTGCCGGAGTCCTCAAATGCCTTTGGCGCCGATGCGAAGATGACCGTGGCCGATGGACTCGATTCTTTCGAGGATTGGATTTTTGCCCGCGAGGAGGGGGTCACAACGGTGGCGGTCAGCGGGGCGGGTGGAAGCAACCAGAGCAGCCTCGGAGCGATTTTGAAGCTTCGCTGCCGCAAAGGGACAGCCGGGTCGCTTGCCGAACTGCTTCTGGGCAGGGAGTCTCATATCGTTCTTTCCCTCGGCGTTGCGGGCTCAACCTCGACCAGCGCCCAGCGGCTTGAGCAATATTACGCTCTCAGGAGACAGCTTGTCGCAGCCCGTGATTACAGCGAAGCCTGGGATAAGTATTGGAAGGAAGTTGAGAAATACAATAAGGCGGCCGGAAAATACAACGCTGAACTGAAGGCGAAAAAAGCCAAGGCAGAGGGCGGTAAGAAAAAGGACGAGAAGGAGCCGGAGAAGAAAGAACCGGAGAAGAAGGAGTCCAAGGAGCCGGAGAAGAAAGAGCCGGAGAAGAAGGAGTCCAAGGAGCCGGAGAAGAAAGAGCCGGAGAAGAAGGAATCCAAGAAGCCTGCCAGGCCGCCGGCGAAAGGTGCACCGGCGAAGCCTCCGGCTTCAAAGGGTCCCAAGGCTCCCAAGGTGCCAAAGCTCAACATGGCTTTTGAGGCTCTCAGCCGGGCCTTGAAGGGTGAGCTTACTGTTTTTGTCGAGGCTCATCGCGCAGATGATGTTCGCTATGCCCTGCGTCTGCGAAAAGAGTTTAAGCTTGAGTTGACCATCCTGGGCGCCGGCCGGGCGCTGGCGGCCTCTGCGGAGTTGGCCGCATCAGGTGTGACCGTCGCGGTTGGACCGATTCTTCACGGATCCCTCGACCTGCGCCGCAGCGCGGAGAGTGAGCGTCTTGCGGGCGCCTTTGCGAAGGCTGGAATCCCACTGGCTATCAGTTCCGGCGCCTCCTCCGGAGTCGGTTCGAGGTACCTTCGCCTCCAGGCCTGTGCCGCGGTGCGGGGAGGGCTCGATTCTTCCCTGGCGCTCCAGGCGATCACCATGCAGCCGGCCAAATGCCTTGGCCTGGAAAAGAGGATCGGCTCCATCGAGAAGGGGAAAGACGCGGACCTGGTTCTGCTCGATGGCCCTCCGCTTGATGTTCGAAGCAGGGTTGTCTCGGTCATCGTCGAGGGAAGGACTGATTCGATGCGCCGGGCGGCGGCTGAAAAAGCCGGCCAGGGACCAGCTGCGGGGTTGAGCTTCGATGAGATCAAGAAACAAGGTAACTCGTGGGTTCCCGGCGGTCCAACGATCCTGAAGAACGCGGTTGTCATGAGGGCGGCGGGCGGGGGCCTCGAGGTGATAGAGAAAGCGACAGTGGTTATCCGTAAGGGCAAGATCGAGAAGGTAACGACCGATCCTGTCAAGGAAGATGCCAGCACCGCCGTTTACGATCTTGCCGGCCGCTTTCTTCTGCCCGGCTTTATCGATGCTCATTCGCATATAACCCTGAAGGGAGATGTAGATGATCTCTCGAAGGCTGTTAATGATGAGCTGCGTGTTCTCGACAGCTTTGATCCCTGGGATGATGATATCGCGACCTTCCTGGGTCGCGGGGTGACGACCGTGGCCTTGAGCCCGGGACGGAATAATGTTGTCGGAGGCGCGGTGAGTCTCGTTAAGCTGCTTCATGGCGGGGTCCCCCTGAGGGTCTTGCGTAAAGATGCCGCGGTGAAGACCTCCCTGGCGCCCAACTTGAACCTGGCGCGTTATCCCACCGCCCACAGCGGTGCAGGTGATGCTTTCGGAGGCTGGCTGAAGAGCCGCTACGGAAAAGATTCAAAGCGTTTCCGTGTACCCGTGGTCGCCTATTTCGAGAATATTACCCAGGCGGAGCGTGCCTTCGCCCTGGCGAGTGGGCATGGCGTTCCAATGATCTTCCTGGAGGGAGTCGGGACGGATGGTGGAGTCTTCGGACAGCTCCCTCGAGGCTCTCGGGCGATCCTCGGACCCTATTCCATAGAGGAGCCTGAGCGGGTCCTGCGCGCTCCCGCGATCCTGGAAGAGCAGGGTGTTCCCTTCTCCTGGGCGACGGGCGGAACTCTGGTGGATCCCCTCAGCTCGGTCGCCCTGGCGGTCATGTATGGTTTGAGCGAGGCCGAGGGGCTTCGATCCTTAACAATTCATCCCGCTGCCATGTATGGAGTGTCGGAGCGGATCGGCAGGATCGAGAAGGGAGCTGATGCCGACCTTGTTGTCTGGGATGGCAACCCGCTGACCCTGACCGCGCCCGTCAACCTGGTCTTTATCGATGGTGAGCTCGTCTACCAGGACGGACAGGCTCTCGAGGCGCCCGTTAAATTGTCTGGGACAGCTGAAGATGCAGGTATCCCGGCGGTGCAGGGGAAGATAAAAAGCCCGGCGGCTCTCAAGCCGGCATCGAGCCCGACCATCCTGGTCAGGGCGAGGAAGGTACACACGGTTTCAGGTGAACCCCTTGAGCCGGGGCAGGTCCTGATTCGCGCTGGCAAGATCGTCCAGCTCGGCAAGAGAATAGATATCGATAAGGCGACTCCCGGCCTTCTGGTTATTGATGTTCCCGGCACCATCTGTCCCGGATTGATCGACGCGGGCTCCGGCCTGGGGGTGAGCGGAAGACGAGCTGACGAATTTCGGGAGCTGACGCCGGGCTTGCCGGCGCTGCTTGGAAGTGACCTGGGCAACAGCGACCGCAGGGTTGCCTTGCGCGCTGGAGTGACCGTAGCGGCCGTCACACCCGGCGATCGCAATGTCATCGGCGGTCTTGGCGGTGTGATCAAGACGCATGGAGCCGGCCTTGCTGAATCGGTTCTCAAGGAGACCTCCTTCGTCGCTATGAGCCTGACGGAGATGGCCTCCTCCGGCAACAGGAACCTCCGCTCGGGCCGGCCCACCAGCTATCTCTACCGGATACCGAATACGAGGATGGGTACGGTATTTCTTGCCAGGCGGGCCTTGATGGAGGCTCTCCCGGGAGCCTTGGATGCCGGCCGCGCGGTTGGTGATCTCAAGGCTATGCTGACCCCGCCGGAGCGAATTGTTCTGCGGGAGGTACATGCTGGCGGTCGTGTCCTCCGGGTTCGGGCGCAGGCACGCTACGAGATCCTGACCGCACTTCGCATTGCCGAGGAGTTTGGATTGAAGATCCAGATCGAAGGCGCCAGGGAGGCTATTCATCTTGTCGATCTGCTTAAGGAGAAGCAGGCGGCGTTGGTGCTGAGCGCCGGGGAGACCTGGTCCGGCCGGGAGCTGGAGGCGAACCTCAACCTGGGCGCTCGTCTTCCCGCCGAGCTTTACAGGGCGGGTGTTCCCTTCGCCTTCTATTCGGATAGGGCCTCTTTGCTGGCTTCCCTGAGAGAGAGGGTCACCTGGCGTGTTCGCAACGGTCTGTCCGAGGCGGCGGCCCTGGAGGCCCTGACCCTGGCCGCGGCGCGCATTCTTGGAGTCAGTGACAGGGTGGGAAGTCTCGAGCCTGGAAAGGACGCGGACCTGGTCGCCTTCGGCGGTTCCCCCTTCGACCTGAAGGCCGGAGTGCTCTGGGTGATGGTCAATGGTGAGCTGGTGGCTGATCCATCCAGGGGCGCGTCGCCGATTGAGCGTCCCCGTGAAAAAATAAACCAACGAAGATCACTGGCCCCGCGAGGGGATTATTAAAAGAGGACTACAGGTAACGACATGAACTTTATTACCCCGATACTGCTTCTAACCGCAAGTCTCACCGCGCAGCCGGACGAGATCGTCGCGCTCAAGGTCGGGCGAGCGATCACGGTGTCCGGCAAGGACATAGAGAAGGCCGTCATTCTTATGGAAAACGGCCGCATCAAGGCTGTAGGAACCGATGTTGAGATTCCCCGTACGGCGCGCGTCGTAGATATGCCCAGGGCGGTAGCGATGCCTGGTATCGTCGATGCGCATAGCGTCAATGGTCTTCGCGTTTCCAACGAGCGCTTTTCCAACGTTCCCTACGTTACGGTGCTGGATGGGATCGATCCCAGCTCTCCCGGCCTCAGCAACGCCTTGCGCCACGGGGTGACCAGCGTTCATTGCATTGCCGGGAACGTCACCCGGTTTGGCGGCCAGGGCGCCGTTATTCGTACGAGCGGTAAAACGGTGGAGGAGCTTGTCATTAAAACGCCATCGGCCATGAAGCTCTCGCTTCAGCCCGCCTCCGGTGAAAACAGGATGGGGAATATGGCCGCGCTGCGGAAATCGTTCTACGACTTTTATTCCAGGATGAAGGCTATCCAGGACGCCGGCGGCGAGGCTCCGTTGATTGAAAATAAGAAGCCCTCCCTGACCGAATTGGTAAATACCCGTCCAGGCTGGGGAGAGATTGACTGGAAGAAGGTGCCGGCCGAGAAGGTCAGCGAGCGAGACCGGCCCATGCGAGACCTGGTTAGGGGAAAGCTTCGTGCTTTTATCAACTGTCCGACGGCCTCCGATGTTTTCAAGGCTTTTGAGCTTATCGATGCCAACCATCTTGATGCGACGCTCGTGCTCGGGCCGGACGCCTGGAAGCTTGCCGACATCCTGGCGGCCCGCAAGGGACTCGGTCCGGTGATTATCAATCCTCGGCTTGAGGTCTGGGACAAGAATGATGAGACCGGAGAGGAGAAGCGGCACATCACTCCCATCCTTCTTCACAAAGCTGGAGTTCCCTTCGCTCTGCAGGTGCTCGCCGATTCGAATTTCAATAGAGGGCCCTACTTCGGGCGCAGCGGTCCCTACCATCACTGGTACCAGGCCGCGCAGCTGGTTCAGTTCGGTATGCCCAGGGACAAGGCTCTCGAAACCATCACGATCATTCCCGCCAGGCTCATCGGTATTGACAACCGTGTCGGTTCCATAGAGGTCGGCAAGGATGCGAACATCGCCATCTTTTCAGGTGATCCGCTCGATGCCCGCAGCTGGGTTGAACGAGTCTTCATCGAGGGCAAGGAGGTCTATGAACGCGGCAAGGATCGTGACCTCGAGCGGTTGCTCAAGGATCCGGAGAGGTCGTTCTGAAGCGCCTGTCCAGGAATAGAAAAACCAGGGAAAGAAAAATGCAGAGACCCGTACATCAACGAGAGCTGAGCCTGGCAAGGGGCCGCGTGAGCGGCGCCCGGCGTCTTGCTGCCTGGTGCCTGCTCGTCATGTTCGCGGCGCTTCTGCCGGCCGTTCTGCCTGCTGGAGAGAGAACCCCGCCGCGTACCTTCGCCCTGCGCGGCGCAACGGTCTACACCATCTCAGGGGAGATCCATGAGAACTCGAACCTGGTTGTCGAGGACGGCAGGATCAAGGCTGTTGGAAAAGATGTGAAAATTCCCGCTGGGATAAAGGTCCATGACCTGCATGGCTATGTGGTGATGCCGGGTCTCCTTGATGCCGAGACCAACCTCGCCAGCGACAATCGGGAGACGCTCGGGAGCCTGTCTCCCCAGGTCCAGGCGATCGATGGCTGGGATTTTTATCGAGAGAACCGTGAACTGCTCAAAGGAGGAGTGACCTCGGTCTACCTGGCGCCGGGGGTGCCAGTTGGGAAGACAAGAACGAGGCTGATTTCGGGACAGGGAGCCGTGGTCAAGACCGCAGGCTCCAAGGCCAATCCCAGGATGCGAGTTGTTGCGGAATCGAGTGGTTTGCAGGTCACCCTTGGAGAGCTCTCCCGTATTCAGCCTTCGATCTACTCTCCCCCGATCGGGGCCTCGCCGGACAATCCGTTCGAGGTGCTCGTGCCGCCGTTGCCCCAGTCTCGTGCCGGGGAGTTTCTCGCTCTCAGGCAGGTGATCTCCAGGGCCCGCGGCTACCGCGATTCACTTGCCGGCCACCTGCGGGCTGGAACCTCCCGGCCGGCCTACGACCTCATCTCTGCGAGTCTCTATCCTGTTATATCCGGCGCCGATCATCTTCGCGTGCGGGCCAATAAGGCGAGGGACATCTATCATATCCTCGAGCTTGCCCGCGAGGCGGGCATCAAGGTGGTGATCGAGGGAGGTGCCGAGGCCGAGAAGCTTACCTCCTGGCTTGCCAGGATGAAGGTGCCTGTGATTTTCCCCGGGGCGTTTCAATCCGGCAAGCTGCCTGGGGGAGATCTGCAGAGTCCGGCCATCGAGGGCCGGCTCCAGGAGGAGTCCATCTTGCGGATGCATCACGCCGGAGTCCCGGTGATACTCAATAGTCCTACCGATGCCGAGGGAAAGAACCTCCTCCTGCAGGCCGCTGCGGCGGTAAGAGTAGGAATGGAACCTCGCGAGGCTCTACGGACAATCACTCTCAATCCCGCGCGGGTTCTCGGGGTGGCTGACCGCATTGGCAGCATCTCCGAGGGTAAAGACGCGGACCTGGTCGTGCTCGGCGGTGACCCGCTGAGTGCCGACAACCGTGTACAGGCCGTGTTCATCAATGGAGAGCTGGTGTTCAACCGGGCTCCTCCGATCACGGAAGATTGCACTGTCATTCGTGCCGGACGTCTTGTCATTGGCAGCGGCGCGGAGTATTCCAACGGCATCGTGATCGTCAGGAAAGGCAAGATTGAGTACGCTGGTCCCGGCCTGCTCCATGACGGAATGGACAAGGCGGTGCGGGTTATCGACGCGTCCTCCCAGACGGTCATTCCAGGTCTGATCGATGCGGGTGGGACCGCCGGTTCTCGCGCCGAGTCCCTCGTGCCGGGTTTCGATGCGGCCCCCGGCAGCGCGGGGGCGGGCAAGGCAGCCGATTTCAGGCTCGTCGACTCGATCGACCCGCGTGACCCCGCGCTGGGGGAGTTGGTCCGAGCCGGGATTACAACGGTCCTGATAGCGCCTCCGGCTGCCGGGCAGGTTTCCGCTCTGAAGCTCGCGGCCAAGGATCCGGCCGCGGCGGTAATCAAACCTTACGCCGCACAGTATTTCTCCAAGTCATCGAGCAAAACCCTCAAGGCAGCCAAGGCCTACCATGACAGCTGGGTAGCGTTTGAGAAGAAGAAGGAAGCGGCGGAGAAGAAAAGCGCCGAATTCAAGGACAAGGCGCCCAAGCTCCAGGAAGCCTATGAGCCCTACAGGGCGCTCTTCACGGGCGCGGTTCCGGCTCTGGTCGAGGCGCCCAATGCCGCATCGGTTCCTGGTATCGTCGCGCTGTACACAGACCAGTATAAAATCCGAGTTCTCTGCAGCGGTCTCGCTTCGCTGAAAAGAGATGAGAACCTCGCCGGGATGGCCGGCCTGCTCCTTGCCAAGACGGAGGGGCTTGTCCTGCAGAATCCACTGGTCGTCAAGCAGGACAATACGACGGTTAACTGGCCCCAGCGGTTGAGCACTCTCGGTATCAGCTTCTCGATTCGTTCCCGAGTCGCCGATGGAGCCAGGCTCTTGCCCTTGCAGGTGTCCTACGCTGTCCGAGAGGGCTGGAACTCACGGCTTGCCCTGCGTTCGATGACCACCGTACCCGCGGAGCAGTTCGGTATCTCTGACCGGGTGGGCAGCATCGAGAAGGGTAAGGACGCGGATCTCGTCATTCTCTCCGGCGAGCCCTTCTCACTGACATCCCGGGTTCTTGGAGTGATGGTCGATGGGGAGCTGGTGCATGGAGTCGATAAATTCAAAGGACAGGTAGATGCAAATGAATAGATCCTGGAAGGCTGCCATACTTCTGCTCGCGGTGAGTTTTCTCGCCAGGCCGATTTATTGCGAAGACGGCGCCGCTGCGCAGCGATGGGCGATTCGGGGCGGCAAGATCGTCACCGTGACAAAGGGAGCTGTCGAGGGAGGAGTCCTGCTCGTCTCAGACGGGCGCATCGAAAAGATTATCGCGGCGCCCGCATCGGACTGGAAGCCCCCGAAGGGCTATCAGCTTATCGATGCCAGCGGGCGCTGGATCGTCCCCGGCTTTGTGGAGCTCCACTCGCATATCGCCGGCGGCGACCTCAACGATATGGTCTACTCGGTGAACCCGGGATTCAGGACGCTCGATAACATCATGCCCCGCAACGCCCTGCTCAAGAGAGCCCTGGCCGGCGGGGTCACCACGGCGCTCTTTATTCCCGGCAGCGGTACGAATATGGGCGGCTTCGGCACCTTGATCAAGACCGCGGGCAAGGATCTCAGTGAGATGCTGATACGTTTCCCCGGGGCTCTGAAGATCGCCCAGGGGGGCAACCCCGAGCGGCGTGGAGGCGACCTTGGCTATTCCAGGGTCGGTATGAACTGGTTGATCCGCAATGCCCTGAAGGAGGGCCAGCTCTATACCAAGGCATGGGATGCGTGGGAAGCCGACAAAACGAAAAAGAAGCCGGTCAAGAATCCCCGTCTGGAAATGTTCCGCGGGCTGTTTCACAAGGAGTATCCGGTCGTGGTTCATACCCAGGGATATCACCTCATTCTTTCGACCCTCAGGATTCTGCATGATGAGATGGGGCTCTGGGTGGTTATAGATCACGGCACCTTTGATGGTTTCGAGTTGGCTCCGGAGGTTGCGAAGCGCGGCATCCAGGTGATGAATGGTCCTCGAGAGTTCCGTTGGGACAATCGCCGCGGAGGTTTCCGGGGTCTTGCCTACGAATGGTATCGCGGTGGAATCAAGACGGTTGGCGTCAATACCGACGCCCCCGTGGTTCCCGCGGAGGAGCTCGTCTATCAGGCAGCCATGGCCGTACGCCTGGGGCTCAAGGAAGATGTGGCCCTTGCGGGTATCACCATTCATGCCGCCCGCGCCCTTGGAATGGAAAAGAGAATCGGAAGCCTCGAGGCCGGCAAGGATGCGGATATCGTCATCTGGACAGGCGACCCACTCGATCCGCGCCAGTCGGTGGTGCTGACGATGGTGAATGGAAAGATAGCCTACGATACGAGCAAGGAGCCCCAGCGTTTCTGAAGCCGCTGGAGCGGAGTCTGTTATGAGATTAAAGATGTACCAGGATCAAGACAATCGTGAGCGCGGCCGAGCGCGGATCGTCCGGCTGCTGCTGCCGGCGCTGCTTGCCTTTCTCAGTCCCGCCGTAGCGGCGGACGGGGAGGTGGTGGCCTATCGGGCCGGGAAGATCATTCGTTCCGCGGGCGAGGCCGCCGCCGCCGGAATCCTGATCGTTCGTGACGGCAAGATTGAAGATGTGCTTGCCGCTGGCGCGAAGCCCCCGGAGGGAGTGAAGGTCGTCGAGCTGCCCGGGGCGGTTGTTCTTCCAGGCCTGGTGAATCCTCTCAGCGGGATCAGCCAGGTGAACTTTACCTCGGGTCCGGGAAGAGCTTCCCAGTCGAATTCGTCTCCCTCCGATGGACGCAAGGCTGTCGGGCTGTCGTCTCTGAACCTGAAGCACGAGGTCTACAGGCGTCTTGGACGAACCGGCTATACCACCTTCGCGGTGGTTCCCAATGACACCCGGGGGCTCATCGCGGGCCAGGCCTCCGTTATCAGGCCCGCCCTTGGCAAGGAGAAGGAGCCAGGAGAGCTGGTGCTGGAAAAATCAGCCTATCTCCTGCTGGGCTTTTCCTCCGGAAAGGCCTGGTATGACGCAGGCCTTCGCTACCTGAAAAAGGCGGTTGACGATATTCTCAAGGAGAAGGCGGCGAAGAAGAAGGCCGAGGAGGATGCGCGCAAGAAAGCCGAGGAAGCCAAGAAAAAGGCCTCCCAGCCGTCAACAGGAGAGAAGAAACCAGCTCCCGCTCCCCCGGCGGCCAAACCTGCCGCGGCCAAGCCGCCGGCGAAGCCCAAGATCCCGGATCCCCTGGTCCAGCTTTTCAAGGGTGAGAAGAAGGCCTTTGTCAGGGTGACGAGCCCGGCCGCCCTCGCTCATTTCTTCGCCTTCTTTGACAAGCTGCCGATCAAATTTCAGTTTGTCCTGGTGACAGGGCCGCAGCCTCCGGAGATCGTCGAGATGCTCATCGAGCGCAAAAAGCAGATCACGGCCGTTATCCTGGAGCCTCGAATGGGGCGGATTCCGGAGACGAGTATCTATGTCAACACAGCGAGGTTGTTCCTCCGCAGCGGTATGCCGGTGGCTTTTGTTCCCCTGCGGGACACCATCGATGGACACCGGGAGATTTTCTTTCAGCTTGCCGCGATGGTCAAATCGGGGGTCCTTCCCCATGAGGCCCTTGCGGGTGTGACCTCGGTTCCGGCCGACATTGTTGGTCTTGGCGCGAAGGTGGGCAGCCTCAAAAAGGGAGGCCTGGCCAATTTCGCCTGCTACGACAGGGATCCTCTCTCGGGCACCGCCAGGCTGCTCTCGGTGTATGTCGAGGGCCGAAAGGTTTTCGAGGATGATCCTTCTACCGGAAAGCTGAGCGGGGAGGCGATTAGATGACCAGTAGAATGCGCGATCACCGAATGCCGGCCTTACTTCTTTCACTCGTCCTCTCAGCGTTTTTCTGCGCTTCGCTTGGCGCCGAGGAGGCCAGGGAAAAAGAGAAGAAGTCCGTCGTCCAGGCGGTCGTCGGTGCCACCGTCCTGCCGGTTTCCGGCCCCATGGTGCGTCGAGGGACCGTGACCTGGAAGGATGGAAAGATCCTCGAGGTTGCCGCCGAGCTCGCGGCGCCGGAAGGAGCCCGGGTTCATGACGCGAAGGGCCTGTATGTTTGTCCGGGTTTTGTCGCTGTAGTCGCCATGGGGGTGGGGATCGAGACCAGCTCGGGCAATATCGGCAATGGCCTGGACCCCTGGGATCGTGAGCTTACGATAGCCCTCGCCAATGGAATCACGACGATGCAGGTGCTTCCAGCCCCCTTCTTTGGCGGCTTTGGACAGGATGGCCCGCTTTACGGCGGCAGCAATTCAGCGGTTATCAAGCTCACCAAGGGCAACCTGGGAGAGATGCTGGTGAAGGAACCGGCGCTGAACTATTTTTCGTTACCCACCCGCCAGCTGGAGCTTAATTATTTTCTTCTGAGAGAGCGCTTCAAGCAGGCAAAGGCCTATCTCGCAAAGCGGGCCGAGGCCCGGGAGAAGAAGGCCACCCCACCGAAGCTCAGCTCGAGCCTCAAGCTCTATGTGGCTGTTTTGGAAAATACCCGCCCGACGATTTTTTCGCCGGTCAATAACCATGAGGTGAAGATCGTTCTCTCCCTCAGCAGGGAGTACGGTTTCGATGCCGTGCTCAACGAGCCCAAGGATGCCTGGATGATGGCTGCCGACCTGGCGGCTGCGAACGTGCCGGTGCTGGTCAAGTCACGTGGACCCGATTTCGATTTCAACACTACCGGGCCCCTGTTTGAAAAAGGCCAGATGGCTCCCGTTCGTCGTCCTGCAGCCTTTTCCCGGGCCGGGTGCCAGGTTTCGATTCTTCCCTATCGTCGCGGGATCAGCCTGAGCGGTCTTGCAGGGCGCGACCTGGCCACCCTGCACGTCGACGCGGCCTTTGCCGTACGCGGCGGAATGTCGAATGAGGACGCCCTGAAGGCCATCACCCTGAATCCCGCCCGTACGCTTCGTGTGGATGATCGGCTGGGTAGTCTTGAAAAAGGAAAAGACGCTGACCTGCTGATCCTGAGTGGACATCCGCTCGATTACCGAAGCTTCGTCCTCAAGGCCTTTATCAACGGCAAGCTCTACTACGATCGTGAGAAGTCGAGGATCTATCGCGAGATCCCGCTGACCGGCGACAAGTAGAGCAATCTTCACCGAAGGGCTTTTCGAGGGGCGTTTTAGCGGTAGAATCCGACTATGTTGCCTTCTCCCCTGAAGCTCAAGTTTGCGCTATCTGTTGCGCTCGTGGTCGGGATGATGTTCCTCTCCTCCTGCGGTAAGGATCCGTCCGTATCCGAACAGGCCGCGACTCCTGAGAAGAGGGTGGAGACCTTCTGCTCGGCCTGCCATCTCCTGCCTCCTCCCGCAACGCTCCCGCGCGGGATGTGGGAGCGCAAGATCGATGAGATGTACGAGCTGGCCAGGGGGTCGCAGAAAGAGCTGCCGGCCGGGTTGCCGCCGCGAGAGGAGGCGATCGCCTATTTCACCAGCCGCGCGCCGGAGGGGCTGCCGGGTCTCTCCCACACGGTCGGCAGAAGGAGCCCTTCCCTCGGTTTCGATCCTGTCGGGGTTCGGATCGGCGGGCTCGAATCTTATCCCGGCGTCTCCAGCGTCCGGCTTGTCAACCTGTCGAGTGTGGAGCGCTTTGATCTGCTGATCTGCGAGATGCGCTTCGGCCTGGTGCTGGCGGCGAGACCTGATATCGAGCCTCTCGATATGCGCATACTTGGCCGCTGTGACAATCCCTGCACCGCCGAGGTTGTTGACCTCGACCGGGACGGGCACCGTGATCTGCTCGTTGCGGACCTGGGAACAAGAACCCCGTCCGATGTCAAAAACGGTAAGGTCCTCTGGTTTCGCGGTAACGCGAAGGGGGAGTTCGACGTCATTCCACTGGCCAGCGGCCTCGGGCGGGTAGCGCACTGCCAGGCGGCCGACTTTGATGGTGACGGCGATCTCGACATCGTCGCGGCGGTTTTCGGCTGGCGTAAGGTCGGCAATATCCTGCTTCTTGAAAATGAGACCTCAGATTTTTCTGCTCCCAGGTTCGTGCCGCATGTTCTCGATCCGCGTCCTGGAGCGATCCATGTTCCGGTTGTCGATCTTGACGGGGATGGTGACCAGGATTTTGTCGCCCTGATATCACAGCACCATGAGACGATTGTTGCCTTTCTCAACGATGGCAGCGGGGGCTTCAGAAAGGAGACTGTTTTTCAGGCGCCACATCCGAATTGGGGATCGACTGGTATCCAGCTGGTCGATATGGACAGGGATGGTGACCTTGACGTTCTCTCCAGCAATGGAGACAGCCTGGATGATTTTATTCCGAAGCCCTATCACGGCATCCAATGGCATGAGAACGACGGCGGCTATCCATTCAGGGTTCATCCGCTGACCCATCTCTACGGCTGCAACGCGGCGAAGGCCGCGGATATCGATGGAGACGGAGACGTTGATATCTTCGCCAGTGTCTTCCTGCCCTACATCAGGAAGGAGACTCCCGGATCGGAGTTTACCGAGTCGCTCGTCTGGCTGGAGCAGGTTGAGCCGGGGCGCTTCGAGCGCTACTCGCTGGAAAAGATGACCTGCTTTCATCCAACGATCGACCTCGGTGATTTCGACAATGATGGCGATGTGGATTTGGTGGTTGGCAATATGACCATGGCCAAGCGTAAGGAAGACACCCTGGCGTATTGGGCCGTGCTGTGGAAGAACAAGCGCCGCTGAGAGCGGTCTCAGACTGACTTGAGGTTCCTCATCCTGAGCCGGTTGTGGAGACTGGAGCCAAGCTCCTTGAGAGAGCCCCTGATGGTTCTCGATAGGACAGCGGCGGACTCAAGGCGTCTTGAGACGAGGAGAAGACGATTCTCGTAGTCGTCAAACTCGACAATGCGGGCCTCGGGCCAGGGGCCGGCTACCTTTGCGAGGACTGCCGCCCAGGAGGCTCCGGGCCAGGGCAGAAGATTGAAGACCGCCGCTCCCGCGGGCCTCAGCTTTTTTTCGATCAGCCGCGGCAGCTCATCGATGCTGGCCCAGGGCTTGCAGGCTCCGAACTCCGGGTGCGGCTCAGAGAGGTCCTCGAGGATGAGATCGAAGAGGCCGCGGCGTCTGCGAAGCCAGCTGACCGCTTCCGCGCAGGTAAACTCAATCCGGCCGGTCCAGTTGCCTGAGAGCTCGCGGAAGAGGGTCTCACCTTCAGCCCAGAGGTCGACACCCTCCAGGCGGCAGTCGCATTCCAGCGCGCGAAGGGGGGCGACGAAGCCTCCAGCTCCAAAGCCGAGCACTCCCACCCGCTGCCCCTTGCAGATGCAGGAGATGGAGGCCGCGAGAGCATCAAAGAGAGTATCCGTCGGCCCCGGCTCCTTGAGTAATCTGCTCAGGAGAATTTCTCCATCGATGACCCGTGCGCCTTTGCGGTCGCGGGTAATTTGTATCGCCATGGTATCCGGGGCTGCCGCCCAACCTGTTTTTTCGGATTTCTTGATTGCCGGGCAGAAGCTTATCACGGCCGCGTTCTGATTGAAGAATATTCCGCCGTCCGGCTGACATGATTTGTCACTAATGACAAATCCCGGCGCGCCAGGTGTCGTTCTTTGCGCATGGACCGGTTGGCCTGGGGGGTTATGTGCTTGCGGGGTAAGTGCTTGTGATTATTGGTCAGGTCGGCACGGGACTTGAACTGTATTCCGAGGGGAAGCTGTGTAGATAGCCCGGTAATGATTAGAGAAATTGTCGAGGTAGAGCGGTTGCCAGGATCAATGTTTAGACAAAATGAGGATTCACGACCTGCGGCGGGTCCCTACGGATTCGAGGTTCTCTCTATGGAGGATGCTTGCGTCTGCGTCGGTGAGACGCGGGAGCGCGGCTTCAGCCTGCTCGAGGTCGCCTTGTCGACGGTGATTCTCGGCGCGGTACTCATCGGTACGCTCGGTTCGCTCTCAACCGCGGCCATCGGCCAGCGTCACGATGGGGCGAGGGTGGAGAGCCAGCTGCTGCTGTCTCGTGTCATGGAGGAGCTTCGAGCCACGGCGTTCAATTCACTGGTGAGCTATGATGGGACCTGGATCGAGGAGGGCCGGCACCGAGCCGACATCAATATCTCTCCCCGCGGCCCCGGCCTGCTCAAGCTCTCAGTCAGGGTTCGGCAGCTGGAAAATGAGGAGATCGAGACACGCGGGGTTCTGCTGGTTACGAGGCCCTAGGAGTTTTTCTGATGAATACAACTGGACGACAATTCAGCTCTTCTTCAGCGCCCGAGGCCCAGTCTTCCGAGGCGGGCTTTACGCTGGTGGAGGTTTCCGTCGCGGTGGCCGTGGGGGTGCTCTGTATGCTGGTGCTCGGCCAGGCGCTCTCGAGCGCGGCGGGTTCGAGCGAATCCATCGTCCGCCAGGCTGAAATGCTCAACGGAGTCCAGAGGTGCATGGAAGATTTGCGCAAGGAGCTGCGATGTGCGAGCGCCGACCTCGCGGAAATATCCAGCTTGGATGGAAATGATGTCCTGGTGCTCAAGACCAGCGGTTCTTTTTCCGACGGCCTTCGCTGGGGTGCCTGCGACGAGGCGGGCATCTGGCAGGCGGGCTGGTCGGCGCGCTTTCGCGTTGTTGACGGCCACCTGGTGCGTGAGGCGCTTGATATTGCAGGGCGCGCCAGGGGAGAGCCCCGGCTGCTGGTGAGGGGAGTGGCCGCAGAGGGAGACGATGAAAAGGGCTTCTCGGTCGAGAAGACCGGATCTCTTTTCAATGTGGAGCTCAGGCTGTTGAGGAGTTTTCGCAACGGAACAGAGCTGCGGCGTGTTTTTTCGACCTCGGTTAAGTCATTACCCGGCCTCCTTGGAGGCTGATAGCCGGCCGTTCGACAAGAGGTCCGGAGGAGTTGATTCCAGTGTTACGAGATACTAAAGATTACCAGGGCGCGAGAGCGAGCGAGGCGGGCTATTTCAGCCTGCTGCTCGTAGTAGGCGTGTCGCTGATCGCCACCGCCGTATTGACCGCGACGGCTACGATGGCCACTTCAACACGAGATGTTCGCCGCAGAGGGAACCTCACCGCCGCCCGCCTGGCAGCCCGGTCGGGAATTGCCGAGCAGGTTGCCGATATTGTCGCTGTACGTGATATGGCTCCGGTCGGCGAACCCTTCACCGGCCTGGACAGCATTGACAGGAACCAGCTCCGGGGGCCGGGAGGCTTTACGGCTACGGTTACCGGCAGGCTCCTGGACGACCACGAGGGAGCGCCGGTTGCCCAGTACGATGTTTTTGTCGATTCGCTGCCGGGCTCCTCGATCTCCCGCCGCCTGGCCATCTCTTCTTATGCCTACGTTCCTGACAAGGCGGCCTACGATTCGGGGGATCCGGATGCCGCCAGGGCGGATGCTCACGCCGTGGTAGAGGTTCGTTTCCAGGGCAGCGAGGTCTTTGACTATTCGTATTTCATCAATCACTGGGGCTGGTTTTTTGGCGATGATATCGCCGCCAACGGTAACGTTCGCTCCAACGGCCAGTTCGATTTCGGACATCACAGCTCCGCCGTCAATGGAAGTCCGCGCTACGAGGCTTCCCATGGCTCCCAGCTGCTGGGGTACATTGATGACAATGGAGATGGCATCAAAGATGGAAGCGATGGGGGCGTTTATTCCTCTGTATCCGTCATGAACGCCGACAATGTAGATGGGAGCGGTGGGGTGTCGGACAATCGGCACGTAACTCCTGAAGTGATCGAGATGCCGAACCTGGATGATCTCTCTTTTTACGAACAGAAAGCTGCCGCCCGCAACTCCAGTATTGGTGTGGAGGGGTCTTTTGAGGTAGACGGGGTTCTTGGTGATGGCGACACAGAGCCGCAAAACCTCTACCTCGTTGGAACGCGAGAGGCTCCAGTTGTTCTCAACGGCCCGGTGGTGGTTCGGGGGAGCGTTATTATCTCAGGCTACGTAAGTGGGCAGGGCTCCATCTATGCCGGCGGCAATATCTACGTTGCCGATGATCTGCTCTATCTGAACCCGCCCGACAGCATTCGCCCGGATTCGAATGATCAGGAGAGTGTGGAGAGATGGCGGTCTGAATCCGCTGTGCGGGACTCGCTGGGTCTCTTCGCGCGGGAACATATCGTGGTGGGCGATTATACCGATGATTGGTGGCAGACAAATGTTTCCGACTGGGTCAACCACGACCTGAATAAATCCCGCGAAGATGCGGGCATCGATGGCATTCAGAATACCCGCGAGGGCCCCGATGGCATCCTGGGCACGGCGGACGATGATTTCATGGAGGATGATGGAGTCTGGACCGTGAGCCATTACACCGAGGAAGATGCCGAGAGAGGACTGATTCCCGAGGGTAGCAGGCCCGGCGATGTCATTCCCGGCAGCGGGGAGGATATCGATGGGGATGGTAGATATGACGACACCACCAGGATGTCGGAGTTTGATCTTCCGCAGGCTCTCTCACAGGAGACCTGGGCCGGCAATCTCCAGGAGGGCGAGGACATCACCTATTCGCAGGTCGCCACCTCAGAGATCGGCCGTCTAGATGCGGCCTTCTACACCAACCACACCTTCGCGGCAGTGGTCTCGAATCCTGATGGGGTTATCCAGGTGAACGGTTCAGTTGTTTCCCGTAATGAATCGATCATCTATGCCGCCGATGGACTGGAGCTGAATCATGATGAGAGGCTCACCGGCAGGGGAAGCCCGCAGAGTGGTTTTGATAGCCCTCTCGGATGGGACCCGGTCAGGTTTATTCACTGGGACTTTGACAAGCTTCTCCCTGCGGAGGTTATCACTTCTACAGAGAGGATCGCCGACTATCTTGGCGGCATTTCAGGCGGAGGAGGAGAATGATGCGGGTGCTCAGACTGTTTACTTTCCTGGTTGTGATCGGAGTCTTCGTACCGTCCTCGGCGGGTGCCGGAGAAGAGTTTCCCCAGCCCGGCCTCGGCAGGAAGGCCGCTCCCACGGCGGGGGCCAGGCATCTCTTCATCAACAAGACGGCTATCGCTGAGCGTACCGAGGCCAGACGGAAGGCTCTTCCAGTTCAGAAAAATCCGAACGCAGGCCGCGGATTCCTTCTTGAGAAAGCCCAGGGGGGACATGGTACCGACAGGCTCTCAATGGCGAAGCTGCGTCATCGGCAGCTCGAGGGCTACAGGCGCCGGGAGATGGCCTCTACCTCGCCCACGCTCCTTGCCGGGAAGCGAGAGGCTCAGACAAGCGGCACATCAGTGAAGAAGGAGCCTGGGGGCGGCTATTCCGCGATCGCCTGTGCCTTTGGCGCCCTGGCCGCCGCGGTCTTCGTCGTGTCGCTCAGGCGCAGGGGACGTCGAGAGGGTGAGAAGAAAAAAGCGCGCAGGTTCTGAGCGAACCGGCGCGCTTTTTAGCCAGGAAGGGGTCGCATGGAAGCCTTACTTGAGCTTCGCGAGGACTTTCTGGGCGCTTCGTGGCATCTTGGGAGCTGCCACTTTGCCAAACTCTGAGAGCTTGTATTCAAAGTGGAACGCTGCGTGTTCTCCACCGATGATCTTACTACCTTTGCGACGGGTCTTTCCTTTACGGCCCGTCAGCGCGGTAACCTTGATTCGGATCGGCAGCGAGGTTTCGGGATCAATCTCAATTTCATAGAAGGCGTTGGTCATTGTCTTGTCCGCACCGGACACGAATTCAGAAACCGTTCAGCCACCGCCGAGACAGCCGGATTTTTCGACTGTCAGGTAATGATTGAGAGCCTCCCTCGTCGGAGTTTCGATAAGCATGATGGTCGGCATGATCGCCTCGACCTCTTCTCCTGACAGGCGCTTCTTTGATACGACCGTTTTGCCGCTTCCCTCGAGCTCGAGTTCTTCAACAGGCTTCGCCGGGTTCTTTTCGCCTTCGGCAGCGGCCTGGTCAGCGTCGAGCCACCTGCC
>DCKY01000079.1 GCA_002320775.1 Planctomycetes bacterium UBA1662 | reverse complement strand
AACTGCTTGAAGGCGTTGTCATTGTAGGCCCCGAGGAATTGGGCAATGATGATCGACACAAAGGATCTGCCCGCCAGGGGTTCCTTCGCTCCATCGACTTGAAGCTCCGCGGACTCGGCTTCAGACTTTCCCGGGATGTCATCTGTCTCGTTCATGACCGTTCATGATGCCATGAGTTGCCCGGCGGAGGGTAGTTCACACTATCGCAATTTTCACGGAGAGATAAATCCAGCCAACTAAAACCGGGCGATGGCATTGACACCCGGCCGCGGTATTCGACAATAGTGGCTATGTCGATGCCAACCGTATTAGCCTTCATGGCCCACCCGGACGATGCCGAGTTCCTCTGCGCGGGAGCTCTCTTCCTGCTCGCTGACCTCGGCTGCGAGGTCCACGTGGCGGCCATGGCCCCCGGTGATTGCGGCTCGCCCGACAAGCCAGCGGAAGAGATCGCGGCGATCAGGCGGGAGGAGGGCCGCAAGGCTGCGAAGCTCTACCCCGGAGAGTTTCACTGCCTCGAAGAGCGCGACCTGCAGATCCATTACTCCCCGGCCACCACGAAGAAGGCCTGCAGTCTTCTTCGAAAGGTACGTCCGGAGATCGTGATCACCCAGAGCCCTGTCGACTATATGCTCGACCACGAGGAGACCGCCCGTATTGCCCGTGCAGCGTGTTTCAATGCACCGATTCCCAACGCGCCCTGTGAGGACGATTCGGCACCCCTTGGGCGAATCCCCCACCTCTACTACGTCAACGCGGTGGAGAGTGTCGGGATCTACGGAGAACCGGTGAAGCCTTCGTTCCTCCTCGATATCGCCGATGTCATGGAACGCAAGACCGAGGCCCTGGCAGCCCACGACTCCCAGCGTGAGTGGCTCAGGAAACAGCACGGCATCGACGAATACCTCGAGAGCATGCGGTCCTGGTCAGCGGAAGCCGGCAGACTCGCCGGCCTGGAATTCGCCGAGGGGTTCCGGCAGCACCTCGGCCATGCCTACCCGCACGACAATCTCTTCGCCAGCTTGCTCGAAGGCAGGTGCCACCCACCGAAGGAGGCTGAATAAAAGATGAAGCTCGACCTGCTCTCTACGATCAAGGGCTCCGCCCTCGAAGACTTCTTTCCCGCGGGCTGGGACCTCGCGCGAATGGACGCGCTCGCCGGACGGGCACCGGAGCGCATCGGCGAGCGCGAGGTGTACTGGAGCGAGGGCTACGAACCCGTCGAATGCGAGAGCGTCGAAGATCTGGAGGTCCGCATGGGTGCCGAGATCGCCGCCCAGGTCATCGAGACCCGGGCCGAAGGCCGCCAGCTAGCTCTCATCCTGCCGGTTGGCCCGATGGGAATGTACCGCTGGACCATCGACCGGCTGAAGGAAGAAGAGATCTCCTGCGACCACGTCTGGGGCTTCAACATGGACGAGTGGTCGGACGCCGAGGGCAACACCCTGGCCGGCGACGCACCCGGCTCCTTCCAGAACGCCATGGAGGGGGCCTTCTACGACCGGCTCGGAGAGCTGACCGTTCCCCCGGAGCAACGCTACTTCGCCACCCGGGAACAGCTTGAGCAATACCCGGGTAAGATCGCCGAACTGCGGGCGGATGGCGCCAGGCTCGTGGTGGTCTACGGAATCGGACGCGCGCTGCACATCGCCTTCTGGGAGCCCACCTTCGCTGCCGAGTACGAAAGCGAGGCTGACTGGAAAGAGGCCACCCATCGCGTCGGCGCGAGGCTGCATCCTCTCACCATCGAGCAGAACGCCATCACCAGCTTCAAGAGCCGCACCACACTCGTACCCGCCTGGGCCAACACCATCGGCCCCGGTCTCTTCCTCGAAGCCGACTATGGAATCGGCGGAGCGGACGGAGTGCTGGGAAGGGGAATGCAATGGCAGGGCTTCAGCCTCTGGTCAGCGCTCCATTACGGCCCCGACCCCTGGGTGCCCGCAAGCTACATGCCGACCCTTCCGGGACGCCTGTTCTACCACCGGGAGCTTGCAGGACCGCTGGAACCCGAGTGCAATTGAAAAGGATCCTGTAGTATCCTTGCACGCTGCCAGTGAAAGCTCCACCGCGCTCTGAAACCGGAAAACCAGGCCTGTGAATCGTCTGAAATGTCCCTGAATCTCGCCAATTCCGCCCATATCTCCTGCCGTCACTTCGCCGAAGAGACAGCCCTCATTCACGATGAGAAAAAGCTGAGCTACAGGGAATTCCTCAGGCAACTGGTGGCCTTCGCCGCCCATCTCAGGCAGCTCGGCGTACGACCCGGAGACAAGGTCGCGCTCTTTTGCCCCAACCGAATGAGCTTCACCATCGCCTACTACGGCATCCTGCAGGCCGGGGGCACCGTCGTGCCGATCAGCTACCTGGCTGTAGGCCGCGAGGTCGGCTACTACCTTGATGACTCCGACGCCGCGACTCTCATCGCCTGGTCGGAATACGCCGAGGCCGCCCGGGAAGGCTTTGACTCAGCCGACTCCTGCAACCACCTGCTGCTCTTCGACGAGAGCGATGGTCCGCTCACCATGGTTGACTCACCCGGGATAGACCCCGATGGCGAGTGCGATCTGACCCTCACCTCGAGCGAGGACACAGCTGTCATCCTCTACACATCGGGAACCACCGGCCAACCCAAGGGCGCCGAGTTGACCCATTTCAACATGTACTCCAACGCCCAGTTCTGCGCTGAACAGCTCCTGGGCGAGCCAGGCCGGCGAGAGATCTTCGGTCCAGGAAATGTGAGCCTGAGCGCCCTTCCCCTCTTCCACTCCTTCGGACAGACCTCCAACCAGAACTCGAGCATCATGGGCGGGGCGGCGATGAGCTACCTCGAGCGCTTCGACCCCGAGGCCGCGCTCGAGGTCATGGAGCGCGACCGCGTGACCCAATTTGCCGGGGTCCCGACAATGTACTTCGCCCTGCTCAACTTTGAGGGAGCCGAGCGCTACGATCTCTCAAGCCTGAAATACTGCTACTCCGGCGGGGCGCCGATGCCGGTTGAGGTCATGAAGGACTTCGATGAGAAATACAGCGTGAACATCCTCGAGGGCTACGGGCTCTCGGAGACATCCCCGGTGGCCACATTCAATCTCATGTACCGCCCCAAGAAGATCGGCTCCATCGGCCTGGCTATCAGCGGATGCGAGGTCAAGGTCATGGACGGCGATGACAAGGAGGTCTCCCCCGGCGAGATCGGGGAGATTGTCATCCGGGGCTACAACGTCATGAAGGGTTATTACAAGCGGCCGGAAGCCACCGAAGAGGCCTTCCGCGGCGGCTGGTTCCACACCGGGGACATGGGCACCATGGACGAGGATGAATATTTCTTCATCGTCGACCGCAAGAACGACATGATCATCCGCGGCGGGTTCAACGTCTATCCGCGCGAGGTGGAAGAGATTCTCTACAGCCATCCCGCCATCCGCGAAGCGGCGGTGATCGGGGTTGCGGATGAGAAATACGGCGAAGAGGTCAAGGCCTTCGTTTCGCTCAAGGAGGACTGTGAGGTTTCTTTAGATGAGTTGCTTGAGTTTTCCAGGGAACATCTCTCGGCCTCCAAATACCCCCGACTCTTCGAAATCCTCGACGACCTTCCCAAGGGGTCGACCGGTAAAATCCTGCGCAAATCACTGCGGGCAGATGCAGGCAAGGAAGAGGCCTGAGAGCCTCCCTGACGGCCCTCGAAGCCCCTATATGCCTTCAACACCCTGTAGACAGGGGAAACGTCATAGGCACGAAAATGCCCCTGAGGCGAACTGTGGGCCTCTCAGGCGAACGCAGATCAGCCTGCGTTCAAGCCTTACCGGAACATTCAGGACCCTTTAAAGCCCTCCATGGGGATCGGGCTCAGCTCTCCACTCTCGCGGTCAATGCCGCGAAAAAAACAGGAGCGCTCACCGGTATGACAGGCTACACCTTTGCCCTGCTGCTCAACGAGCACCAGCAGGCAGTCCTTGTCGCAATCGATTCCAACCTGCACCACACGCTGGGTATTGTCAGAGGTGAGTCCCTTCACCCAGAACTCCTGGCGCGAGCGGCTCCAGAAGCAGGTGTGCTCCCCCTCGAGAGTCCGCCGCAGGGACTCTCGATTCATGTAGGCCACCATCAGCACCTGGCCGTCGAGGTGGTCCTGCACCACCGCCGGTATCAGCCCGTTGTCGTCATACTTCAAACCGTCGAGAAGCTCGTCCATTTCAATTACCTCTGTTCCTGGATGTTGTTGTCTCTATTTCAAGCCGCAGCAGGTCAGGGCGCGCCTTCGCCCCGCTCTCTTGCCAGCTCAACGGCGCTGTCAAGCGCTACGGTACCCTCATAGAGGGCGCGGCCGACCACGACCCCTTCCAGCAGCGGATGCGACAGGCTGAGCAGGCTGTCGACATCCGCGAGGGAGCCGATCCCCCCCGCCGCGATGACCCGTATGTCGCCTTCTGAGAGCACCCGCTCAACCAACTCGACCCGCGGACCGCTGAGTGTTCCATCCCGGTCGGTAGCCGTCACCAGCAGGCGTCGAACACCCGCCCCACGCACCAGCTCAATGCCGGCAGCGAGATCCAGGCCGCTCTCCTCCTCCCAGCCCGCCACCTGCACCTGGTCATCCCGGGTGTCGAGACAGGCGACAACCCGGCTCTCGCCATAGCGCTCCACCTGCCGGGCAAGAAACTCCGGATCCTTAAAGGCTCTTGTCCCCAGCAGCACCCTGGCGACCCCTCCATCTAGAAAGCGGCTCACCGCCTCGGCATCGCGAATTCCGCCGCCGGTCTGCACCGGCACATCCACCCGCGCGGCAATATCGAGAATCACCGCCGCGCTGTCCTCCTCGCCGAAGGCGGCCCCGAGATCGATGATGTGAAGACATTCAGCTCCCTGCTCCACCCAGCCAAGGGCCACGGCGACCGGATCATCTCCATAGTGGATCTCGGCATCCCGGCGTCCCTCCACCAGGCGCACGAAGCGCCCCCCGCGCAGATCGATGGCGGGGAAGATCCGTGAGTATTCAAAATCAGGAAACAGGCTCATCCGGCCGCGTCCTCCGAGGCCTTCCTCGCCTCGTCTTCACTCAGGCTACCCTTGGTCGAGGGAACCTCTGCGAGGCTGCCATCAACCTTGACAGCGTCCCTGAGAGCCAGGGCGAATGCCTTGAAAGAGGCCTCCAGCTGGTGGTGGGCGTTGTGGCCGCGAATCAGGTCGAGGTGCAGGTTCAGACGCGCGTTGGCGGTCAATGCCTGGAAGAACTCGAGCACCAGGTCGGTGTCGAAATCACCCACCATCGGCCGGCTTACCTCGACTCCATAGTAGAGATAGGCCCGGCCGCTGATATCCACGACCGCCCGGGCGAGGGCGTCGTCCAGCGGCGCGTAGGCGGCGGCGAATCGCTGGATGCGCAGGTCTTCTCCGAGCGCCTCCCTGAGAGCCTGTCCGAATACGATCCCGACGTCCTCGACGAGGTGATGCTGATCGATGTGCAGGTCTCCCTCCGCCTCCAGCTCAACCCCGAACCGTCCATGCACGGCAAGAGCCTCGAGCATGTGATCGAAGAAGCCTACACCGGTTGATATCTTCGGTTCGCCCGCCTGGTCGAGATCGAGCCTCAGGAAGATCTTCGTCTCCTTTGTCTCCCGCCTGACCTCTGCCTGCCTTGTACTCGACATCTTATTCTTCCTTTCCAATCAGCCCAGGATCTCACGTAAAGAGCCCAGGAAGCTGTCGTTTTCTTCGGTTGTTCCGACATTGACCCTCAGACAATTCTCAAGGCGTTCACTGCCGCCCTGCCTGCGAATGAGGATCCCGCGCTCCTTCAGCCCTTCGTGTACCACTCCCGCATCGGCGACCTTGAAGAGAAAGAAGTTCGCCTCGCTGGCGAAGACCTTTACTCCTTCAATCTCAGCCGCCGCCGCCTGCATCCGTTTGCGCTCGGCATTCAGCGTTGCAGCGCGTTCGTCGAAGAGCGCCTTGTTCTCCCACAGCACATCACCGAGGACAGCGGTGAAGAGCCCGAGGTGAAAGGGCGGCACCAGCTTGGAGAGCTCGGTCGCCAGCGCCACAGGCGCCAGCAGGTAGCCCAGCCGCATACCGGCGGCTGAGAAGGCCTTCGAGCAGGTTCGAACGAGAACCAGGTTACCGAATTCCTTCACCAGGGCGGTGCGGTCAAAGCCCTCCGCGCTGAACTCCCGGTAGGCCTCGTCGATCACCAGCAGGCCTCCGTACTCCGCCGCCGCCGCGGCAATCTTCCTGACCTCCTCCGTTGCCAGCTCCGACCCCGTCGGGTTGTTCGGCAGGCAGAGAACCGTCACATCAGGACGGCCCTCGCTGACAGCCGCCAGCACCGCCTCCGCATCGTAGGACAGGTCATCGGCAAGCTGAACCTCATCGAGCCGCGACTCCGTCACCTTGGCCCAGAGCGGGTAAAGCGAGAAAGATGGAGCCGGGACAAGAACAGATCTCCCAGGACCGGCGAAGGCCTCGAAGACCCACTGCAGGATGAGATTGGAACCCGAAGCGGCCAGCACGCTGCCGGCCGGAAGGCCTGCATCGGCGGCGATCCGGTCGAGAAAGTCCTGGGGGATACCCTGGTGGTAGCGGTTCCAGGGAAGCTCCCTGATCCGCTCGGCGATTTCGTCCTTGAGCTCCACGGGGATATCCCAGGGTGACTCGTTCTGGTTGAGCTTGATCTCCCCCTCTTCCTCCACCAGCAGGTAGGGAGTCACTGCCTGCAAGCCGCCGCGCACTCGCTCCTCGGCGGGCACCTCGCGTCTGAGAGCGACCGAGCCGGCGTGAGCGGGAAGTCCCTCGCCCAGGGCCAGCTCCTCGACATCGCGGCTCGCAGCCTGGGTAAAATCAAGACTCATGCGCACCAGGTTGGAACGTTTCATGAAGTCCTCAACCGAGAGACAGGAGGCGAAGCGTGCCGTCCCACCGGTGGGAAGCACGTGGTTGGGACCGGCGAAATAATCGCCGATGGCAACCGGGCTTTCCTTGCCGAGAAAAATGGCGCCGGCGTTCTGAACCAGGGGCAGGAACGAAAACGGGTTGGCCACCTGGATGGAGAGGTGCTCCGGGGCGATCTCGTTGATCCGGTCAGCAGCGCAGCGCGGGTCGGCAACCACCTCGAAGCAGCCGTTTCGCTCGAGCGAGAGCTCGATCGTCTCCCGCCTCGGGCTCTCCACCAGGAGCTCATCGACACACTGGCGAACAGCCTTGAGGACTCCCTCTTCGGAGGCAAGGAGGGTAACCCTGGTGCTCTCATCGTGCTCGGCCTGGGCGAGCAGGTCCGCCGCCGCCCAGCCGGGGTCGGCCGTTCCATCGGCGTAGACCACCAGCTCGCTGGGACCGGCGAACATATCGATGCCCACCTCGCCGAAGAGCTGGAGCTTGGCCTCGGCAACAAAGGCGTTGCCGGGGCCGAAGATCTTGTCGACCTTCGGTATGCTGTCGGTGCCAATCGCAAGGGCGGCGACCGCCTGGGCTCCGCCCACCCTGTAGACCTCTTCGATGCCGAGGATCTTCGCGGCCATCAGCACCTGGGGACTGATCTCGCCATCGGGGCCCGGGGGAGAAACGACAACAATGCGCTCCACGCCGGCAATCTTTGCCGGCAGCGCCGTCATAGCAAGGGTCGAAGGATAGGCCGCCTTGCCGCCCGGAACGTAGAGCCCGACCGAGCGAATCGGTGTCCAGCGCATTCCCATCAGCACGCCCTCTTCATCTTCGAAGAGACTCGTTCGGGGCTTCACCTGGATGTGAAATTTTTCGATGCGGGCCGCCGCCCTGGTGAAGGCGGCAGCGAAATCACTCTCCTCGACCGCGGCGCCGAGGATCTCTGTGCCGACGCGAAGACTCCCTGCCTCCAGGCGCACCCCGTCCCAGCGCTCTGTATAGTCGAGCAGAGCCTGGTCTCCGCGGGCGCGGACATCGGCAATGATCCCCGC
>DCKY01000059.1:4486-56834 GCA_002320775.1 Planctomycetes bacterium UBA1662 | reverse complement strand
ATCGACTTCCTTGAAAACCGACGGGACAAGAAGAAGCCCTTCGTCCTCTACATCGCCCATACGATGATGCATACCATCATCGATGCATCGAAACGTTTCCGAGGCAAGTCAGCAGGAGGGCTCTACGGAGATGTGGTGGAAGAGTTCGACTTTGAGACAGGCCGTCTTCTCGACGCCCTCGACAAGCAGGGCCTCCGCGACAACACCCTGGTGATCTACACTTCGGACAACGGCCCATGGAACCAACCCGCCTACACCGACAGGAAGAAGGGCCACCCGAAAGGATCAATCTTCTGGGGCGAAGCCGGACCGCTTCGTGCCGGCAAAGGCTCCTGCTACGAAGCCGGGGTGCGTGTCCCCTGCATCGTGCGCTGGCCCGACAAGGTGCCCGCCGGCAAGGTCTCCGATGCGATCTTCTCCACCCTCGATTTCATGCCAACCTTCGCCTCCCTCGCCGGCTTCAAGGCCCCTGGCGACCGGGTGATCGATGGTGTCGACCAGACCCAACTGCTGCTTGGCAAGAGCGCGAAGGGAGCCCGGCAAACCTTCCTCTACCGGGACAACGGTATCCGTCGGGGCAAATGGAAATATCTCAAGGCGAAACACAACGTCTACGGCTACGCCCGTGACCGTAAACGTAAAGAGCTCGAGGAGCTCTACAACCTCGATGCCGACATTGGTGAAACGAAGAACCTCGCCGCCGAGAACCCGGAGCTCATCGCCGAATTGAAGCGCCAGATGGAAGAGATCACGAACAGGAAATGAAATACCTGGCCCTCCTACTCCTGACCCTGCCTTTCCCCGCCCTGGCCAGGGAAGGGGAAAGCGACCTCGTAAAAGGCGAGAGGCTCTTCTCCCTCAAGGTCAGGGGGATCCTCGAGAGCAAGTGCTTCTCCTGCCATGGGGGCGCCAAAAAAGTGAAGGGAGACCTCGACGTCACCTCCCGCGCCGGCCTGCTCAAGGGAGGCGAGACCGCCTACGAGGTGCTGGTCCCCTTCAAGCCGGAGAAGAGCACGCTGGTGACGGCCATCGAGTGGGCCGATGAAGACTACGAAATGCCTCCAAAAGAAAGTGACCGGCTCAGCGCCAGCCAGATATCCAAGGTCCGGGAATGGATCCGGCTTGGCGCCCCTTGGCCGAGCAAGGACAAGCAGGAAAAATACCGTGAGACTGAACGGAAGAAAGAGCTGACTGAAGATGGACAGATGGTCAAGACCAGTGGAGGCCTGTCCGAAGACTGGACCTGGCGTCGTTACCAGCCACCGGACATCTGGGCCTTCCTGCCGTTAAAGAACATCGAGCCCCCCGAGGGCAAGGGCAACCCCATCGATCGCTTCATCCAGGCGCGGCTCGCCAAGGCCGGCCTGGGACCCGCCCCCTGGGGTGACGCGCTGACCCTGGTGCGCAGGGCCACCTACGATCTGACCGGCCTGCCACCATCGCCTGGAGAAATCGACGCCTTCCTGCTGGCCTGGAAGAAAAATGCCCACCAGGCCTACAAGGGGCTCCTCGACCGTCTACTGGAGAGTCCCCACTACGGAGAACGCTGGGGACAGCACTGGCTGGATGCCACGCGCTACGCTGACACCAGTGGCTTCTCAAATGACTACGAGCGCTCCAACGCCTGGCGCTACCGCGACTACGTGATCCGCTCTTTCAACAAGGACAAGCCCTACTCAAGATTTGTCCTGGAACAGGTGGCAGGAGAAGATCTCGACCCGGATGACCCGGAGCTGATCATCGCCCAGGGCTTCCTGCGGATGGGGCCGTGGGAACACACGGCCATGTCGCCAAACCTCGTCAGCCGACAGAGCTATCTCGACGACGTCGTCAACAACATCGGCCAGGTCTTCCTCGGGACACCTCTTCGCTGCGCGAAGTGCCATGACCACAAGTTCGATCCCATACCGACCAGGGATTACTACAGGATCTACGCCGCCCTCGCCACGACGCAGCCGGCGGAAAGACCTGCCGGTTTTCTCAAGGAGGAGAACCGGGATGATTTTGCCGCAAACCGCGAAAGGGTCGAAGAGCTGCTCCGGTTCGCACAAAAGAAACTCGACACCCTCTACAACAAGCGCGAGAAAGCGGCGAAGAAATGGTATGCCGACCGCAAGCGGCCGGAGGAATACAGGCCCTTCAACGTCCGGCGAGGAACCAAGACAGATGACAAGCCGCCGCGCTTTGTCGGCCTGGGTGTCGAGGAAGAAGGACGCCTCAAGGTGCGCGAACAGGATGTCCGCATCTGGACCCGCCGACTCGAACGCTACCAGGCGCTCTCCCAGAGCGTCTACTACGGTGGCGACCTCCACCAGAAATCCAGCACGCTGCGAATGCCGAACCCGAAAAAAGGCCAGGAGCTTAAGAGGTCAAGAGTCGCTCCGGTCAACCATATCTACGCGGGCGGCTCGGTCTACTCGAAGAAGGACCCGGTAAGCCCTGGAGTGCTGAGCGCCGTTGGCGTAAAGACCCCCTCGGGAAGCAGGAACGACCCCTTCAGCCTGCCAACCTCCATCAAGGGTCGCCGGCTCCCGCTGGCGCGCTGGATCGTCCATCGGGACAACGCGCTGGCCTGGCGGACGGTTGTCAACAGGGTCTGGAGCTATCACTTCGGCCGCGGGCTTGCTGGCAACCCCAACAACCTGGGGGCCTCGGGAAAGAAGCCCACACACCCTGAGTTGCTCGACTGGCTGGCCCGCAGGTTCCGAGACAGCGGTGGCTCCTTCAAGAAACTCCACAGACTGATCATGATGTCCCGTGTCTATCGCCAGCTGAGCCAGCATCCCGAGATCGACAAGCTGAAAACAACAGACCCTGAAAACAAGCTGCTGGCAGTCTTTGAGCCGCGACGACTCTCGGCCGAGGAATTACGCGATTCGATGCTCGCTGTATCCGGCGAGCTGGACCGGGCCCGTGGAGGACTGCCTGTCTTCCCGGAAATCAACATGGAGGTCGCCCTGTCGCCTCGCATGATCCAGTTTTCTCTCGCACCGGCCTACCAGGCCTCCCCCACACCCTCGGAACGAAACCGGCGCTCGATCTACGCCTACCGAACCCGTGGATTGCGGGATCCGCTGATGGAGGTCTTCAACAAGCCGGGCTCGGCCGAGTCCTGCGAGGCTCGGGACATAGCCGCCGTCACCCCGCAGGTCTTCACCCTCATGAACAGCTCCGGGGCCACCCAGCGATCGATCGCCATGGCTCTTCGCCTGCAGAAAGAAAAAAAGGAGGTGCCCCAGCAGCTGGCTGTGGCGATCCGGCTGGCCTTCGGCCGCCACCCGAAACAGCAGGAGCTCGACACACTCGGCGCGCACTACCAGGAGATGCTCCAATACCACGAGGACGTCAAGCCGGCCCGCGTAACCTACCCGAAAGAAATCCGCCGCTCCCTGGTCGAGGAATTCTCAGGCGACCCCTTCGAATACACAGAGAGACTCACTCACTACGCCAACTACACTTATGACAGGACCGGCGCGGACACCGAAGCGTCCACCCGGGCCCTGGCCGACATCTGCCTCCTGCTCATCAACTCGAATGAATTTATCTATGTCTACTGAGCTAAACAAATCCATGCTCCACGCCGCCAGCCTCAGGCGCCGCGACTTCCTCTACGGCCTGGGAGCGTCCCTCGGATCCGTCGCGTTCTCAGATCTCATCGCCCGCGAGAAGGCGGCGGGCCCGCTGGCCCCACGAAAGCCCCATCACAAGGCCAGCGCCAAGGCCGTGATCATGCTGTTCATGGAGGGCGGCCCAAGCCACATCGACACCTTCGATCCGAAACCAAAACTCGATGGGCTGCACATGAAGGGCTTCATTAACGCGAACGATAAAATTTCAGGCATGGGCAACGGCTCTCGCTTCTATGTCAAGAGCCCCTACAAGTTCCGCACGGTAGGAAAAAACGGCGTTGCGATGTCGGAGCACTTCCAGCACCTCGCGGACCCCGCGGTCGCCGATGAGCTCTGCGTCTTCCATGGCTGCCAGGCGGAATCGGTCAGCCACCCCACCGCGCTCTACCACATGAACACAGGCAACCGTTTTGGAGGAGACCCTGCGGTCGGCGCCTGGGCGGGCTACGGACTGGGTTCACTGAACCAGGATCTTCCCGGATACGTGGTCATGACGGAGTTGGCCGCGCCGCAGGGAGGCAGCGGCAATTGGAGCAACGGCTTCCTGCCAGCTCACTACCAGGGCACCCAGCTGCGCTCGGAGGGCTCCCCCATTCTCGACCTCGTCCCACCAGCCTGGAAAAACCGCGAGCATCAGCGCCGCAACCTGGATGTCCTGAAGAAGCTCAACCTGGCCCACCTCAAGGAGCATCCCCAGCACAGGGACCTGGCCGCCCGCATGGAAAACTACGAGCTGGCGTACCGCATGCAGATGGAGGTCCCGGGAATCCTCGATATCGAAAAGGAATCAAAAAAGACCCGGGAGCTTTACGGGCTCGACAACAAGGAGACAGAGCCTTTCGGCCGCAAGTGCCTGCTCGCCCGCCGACTGGTTGAAAAGGGAGTGCGCTTCATCCAGATTTTCTCTGGCGGCTGGGATTCACACGACTTTATCCAGAGGGCCCATGAACGAAGAATCCACTCGGTCGACAGACCCATCGCCGCCCTCATCAGGGACCTTCGCCAACGCGACCTGCTTGACGACACCCTGGTGATGTGGACTGGAGAGTTTGGACGCACCCCTGACAACAATCGTCGAGGAGGCGAGGTCGCCCTCGGCCGCGACCACAACGCGAAGGCCATGGCCATGTTCTTCGCCGGTGGCGGCACCGTGCCGGGCCGTGTCGGCGCCACCGATGAGATTGGCGACACGGCTTCCGAGGTGGTCCACCCGATCCGCGATGTCCACGTCACCCTCCTGCACCTGCTCGGGCTCGATGACAACAAGCTCACCTACTTCCATGCTGGACGCTACAAGCAGTTGAGCCAGTTCGGAGGACAGGTCATCCCGGAGATTGTCGGATGAACTCCTGGTGGACATTCCTCTTGTTAGCGCCCTTGCTGGCCATCTCCCTTCCTGCAAGAGCTCTCGACAAAAAGAAAGCCGCCCGCCAATGGGAGTACCTCGACAACGGCATGGTCCGTATCGGGATCGACAAGTCTCGCGGCGCCTGCATCGGCTATTTCGCTGAGAGCCGAACCAGGCGCAACCTGCTCAACAACTACGACGAGGGCCGCTTCATCCAGCAGTCCTACTACGGGCGCCCCGATGGGTCAAAATGGAACGGCAAACCCTGGGTCTACAACCCCGTCCAGGGCGGCTATTCGAAAGGAAAAAGCTCCCGCCTGCTGAAATTCAGCAGGGACCAGGAAAAGAAAACCATCACAGCCCGGGTTGAGCCTCTCAGCTGGGCCAGCGGTGTCGCCTGCCCCGAGGCCATCATGGGCGTTACCGTTTCTCTCGAAGGCCCACTGGCCAGAGTGCGCTTCCGCATGGACTACACCGGCAAAGATCACTCGGTGGTCAGGGACCAGGAGATGCCTGCCGTTTTTGTTGACGCCGAGCTCCCAAACCTCGTCTATTCCGAAAGCGGCAAGCTGAAGCGTCGCGTCCCCGGCTGGCCGAACGAGCGCGGCAAGGCGTCGGAAAACTGGGTCGCCTACCTTGACAACAAGGACTGGGGAATCGGCGTCTACACCCCAGGCACCGAGACCTTCACCTGCTACCGCTTCAAGGGTAATGGAAAGACCGGCCCCTCGGGCTCAGCCTGCTCTTACGTCGCCCCCCTGCGCAGGTTCTCCCTGCAAAAAGGCCTGGTCGTCGATTACGAGGTGTTCCTGACCATTGGATCGCTTGGGGAAATCCGCAAGCGCTTCGCCTCGCTCAAACCCCCGCCTCAAAAAAAACGGCCGCGGAAATAAATAAGGAGCGCCCATGAGCCGGGGATCGAAAATTTCCCTTCTGCTGGGACTCACGGGGCTCGTCCTGACAGGCCTGTTCCTCTTCGGGGTTTTCCTGTCAGGAGAAGAGCTGGCAGTTGCCGACATCTGGAAACAGGGCGAGTCCATGCCCGCCAAGGAGGTTCGCGCCTGGAGGAAAAACCCGAAGGCCTACGCGGCGCACTCGATTGAGATCACGCCCGAGATGAACCCTGTCGCCATCTCAATCGCCCACTGGAGCCAGCCGGCAGGTTTTCCGCGCTCCAGTAAATTCACCCTCACGGTTGAGGATTCAACCGGTCGACCCGTTTTAAATAAAGAGCTCGGGCTCCCGCAGAAAAAAAACGAAGGCGGTTCAGGAACGCCCATCTTTGAGTGGACATCTGACACCCCCGTTGTCAGTCTCCTGAACGACTATCTCGATGTCATCGAAGCCGACACCTACACCTTTCGCCTCATCCCGGGTGAGGCCCAGGCGGGAAACCACACCAGGCTGCAACTGCGGTTGCGCAAGCAAGCCTCCCGCCCACGATGGTGGATGGTCATCACCGGATTCCCGCTGATGTTTCTCGCTATCGGCACCTTCATGCTCTCCACCCTCGCACGGATGAATAGAGGCCTCAAAGACCGGCTATGGTCGAAAAGAAAAGGATGAGACTCACTCCAGGCACAGGACCTCGCCCGAGAGGGTGCTCAGAAAGACCCGCCCCGATGCGATCGCAAGCCCGTCCCACATGGGCGGCGGAACCTGACGCGCGGTAAGCAAGGCTCCTTTCGTCGTGTCCAGAACCTTGAGACGGCCATCCTTGTGCACGGCATAGAGGCGCCCATTGGCCGCAAGGGCCATGGCGTGTATGTCGTTGTAAAGCTGGGTGCCGTACTTCACGGTCTTTGGTTTCTTTCCAGCGGGCGTGAAGACATCCACCGTCCACTTCGACCCGGCCGCGACACGGTGCGTCCTGAATGGCTTCTTTCCACCCCTCGCATCTCGACCGGCCTGCCAGCCTGTGATCCACCTGCCATTGAATTCCTTCAGGGACTTGGCATCGAAATCACGGCGGAAGATATCGGTGCTGCCATTGAGCTCGCCGTAGACCTCCCCATCGCGGAAGGCCACAAGCGGCCTTCGAGGAGCCTCTCCCTTGAAGCGGTCCTGGTGACGAGCCCCGTAGGTCCAGGAACCCCGAGGGACCCAGACCGCCCCACCGCCGGTATCGAGCTTGGCAAAGGCGTTCCATTCATCAACAGAAACAAGCTTGCCGGCGCTCGAGATGATCCAACGCGACATCGCGATCCCCTCGCCTTCTTCGTGAATGATGTCGACTGGATCGAACTCAAGTCCCGAGTTCTCGTAGAACCCCTTGTAGGGATTCTTGCCGGTGGGGTCTCCCTTCTGCGGCATGTGATCGAGCCGATGAACCCAGCGTTTCTCTCCGCTGAGAGGATCGACCGCGAATACCAGCACCCCACCGTCGGCGAGTTGCTGACGGCCGGCGACAAAATAGGCCGTATCCTGCCTGACCAATACCGAGCCGGGAACCGGCCAGGGACTCTCGACCTGCCCATAGGCGACGATGCGCTCGTCGACCGGGGCTGCGCGGAACTCCCAGACAAGCTCTCCCGAGTCGGTCCTCAACGCATACACATAACCAGCGTGGCAGCCGAAAAGGGCCAGGCCCCGGTAGATCGTGGGAGGCGTATCCACCCTGCCGCGAGCCGTATAGCGCCACAGCTCCTTGCCGTTGCCGGCCGAGAGCGCGATCACCTCGTGCGCATCGCCCCTGGCGACGAAGACCCGTCCGCCGGAAATCACCGGCGCGCTGACCGGACCTTTGACGTAGGGATTCTCCTCCCAGTCAAAGAGGATCGGGCCGTCGGGAAGAGCTGTCGGATCTGCGAGCTTCGCGGTCCACTTGGTATCCAGGGCCAGGGGGCCAGCGCTGCCGGAGCTGCCGCTTCGCCATCGATCCCCGCGATAGGTCGGCCAGTCGTCCGCTGCGGCCTTCGCGGCCCCTGGATCAGCCGAGACCTTGCCCCGCACCAGCGGAAATCGAATCTTATCTATCGGCCGGCTAACAGGGTTCCTGGGATCAGGAGAAGCCGATGCCATCGCCACAAAACCTCGCAGCATGGGCCAGCAGGTACAGTGCTTCGGGGTGGTGTAGATCAATCCGTTGGCCGGAACCCAGCCGCCTTCGCGCGAGCAATTCGCCTTGGTGATCGGGTTCACCTCGACCTTGCCGGTCTCCATATTGGTCAGGTCCAGCACACCGGCGAAGACGTACTTCGGCGTGGCCACCGGAGGGAAGCAATGGGCCAGTCCGGCCGAGTGGGTCTTGAGAACCTTTCCCGTCTTCGGATCGAGTGCAGACACCTGCACGGGAACCTTGGTCTCCTTCACCTTTCCATTCTTCCTGGGAGCGGTATTCTCCCGACCTCCATGCAGCAGCCAGAGGTCGTCGCCGGAAAACATCGCGCGAGCCTGGCGTTTATGGTTCATCCCCGGAGAAAAGTTCATCTCCCAGTTGAGCTTGCCCGTCTCCGTATCCAGGAGATGAATCCCGTTGCCAAGGTTGTGATCATTCAGCGATGAAACCTCGTAGATCACCTGCCCTTCGTGCATGACAGTTCGGTACACCTTCGGCAGCCAGCTGAAATCTGTCCTGTTCCATTTCAGCTCGCCCGAATAAAGATCGAGGGCGAAGGCTTCCACCGGTTGCCCGCGCTTAGGCCGCCCGGAGATATAAGAGACCGTCTTGCTCTCGGCCGCGAGGTTCCTGGCATCCCCGGCCTTTCGCTCCCAGAGCTGCTTGCCCGTCTCGGTGCTGAAGGCCCGCACCGACTTGCTGCCGCCGACAAGGACGACATCCAGGTGCTGGATGAGCTCAATCGAGGCCTCCGTACCCGGGTACTGCTGGACAACCTTGCCTGTGGCCGCATCCAGCGCGGTCACCTTTCCCCGGACGTATGCAAAGAGATACTTTGCGGAGGCCACCGGACGCGCCCTCTTATAAGACAGTCGCGGAAGATTGAACGAGGGGTCGTTCAGCTTGCCTTGAGCAAGATCCTGATGCCACAGGCGCAGACCGTTGAAGCTGTCGCGCGCGAGCACACCGCCATAGAAATTACGGCCGCCATCGGTGATGAGACCCTCTACTTCCGCCATGGCCGCGGCCACCCAGCGAACCCGCTCGGGGGGGCCCACAGCGGTATCGAGCGACACCGCGTTTCCATCGGCGGCATGCCTCGGGTGCGACCAGGTGTCCATATTTTTGGGCCACGGCTTGCGCGCCTGGAGCGACCCATCAGCTTCCGCAAGGACAGCTCCGAACCCGTTTTTCTCAAGCAGCTTCACATCAAGACGAGCTTCCCGGGAGCCTTTAAGAGTCCCCAGCGGTGTCATGACACGGAAGATCTCACCCGGGGCAACTTTCCCGGACGAGCGAACGTAGACCCCGTTCACCACGTTTTCAGAATACGGCAACCGGCCGGGATCCGTCATCACCTCCGCAAAGGCGAGACCATAGAGCCCGGAGGCCTTCAAAGCCGCGCGAGCTTTGTTTACCTGCGCAGGGTCTGCATCCAGAACATGAACAACGTAGCGCCCGGTTCCGGCGAGTCGAATGGCTTCGCCAGTCATATCAGCGCCAAGCTGAACAATCAGCCCGCCATGGAGCCCGGCGAAGGTGACCGGCTCATCGGCCCGGCAGACCATCGCACTCGAACAGGCCAGAAACACACCCAGGACAACGGAAGAAATGATTTTTTTCATACCTTTCAGGGTATGACATGGACCCTATCGCGTCAATCAGCAGAACACCGACAGGCGCCCATCACCTGGCTTTCTGGATAAACCGGATGAGATCGGCCAGGTCGCCGTCAGAGAGATCGCGCTCGAGTCCGTTCGGCATGAAGGAAGCTCCCATCGACTTGAACTCGACAAGCTCCCCCCTGAGGATGGCTGCCCTCTTCCCATCGGCCGCCACCATGATGATCTGTGTGCCGGTCTCGCTCACTACCATGCCGGAGAAAATCCTGCCATCCCGGGTAGCGGCAGTGTAGAGACCGAATCGAGCCTCCACCGCGGCGTTGGGATCGATGATCGATTGCAGGAGAAACTCTCCTGTTTTATTACTGAGGGCCGCCAGGTTCGGGCCTGTCTCCCTGCCAAGCCCGCCGAGCTTGTGACAGGCTGCGCAGATCTTTTCAAAGATCACGCGGCCCCTGTCCGAGTCCCCCTTCAGCCCCAGGGCTGGCCGGTACTTCTTCAAAACAGCCTGGCGATCAGGTGAGCCCGGCAGCAATCGTTCAACGCGCTTCCTGATTCCAGCCCCCAGGGCCCCCAGGCGCTGGCGAGTGGAACTGTCCAGTTCTCCTGGTTTCACCACTCCTCCCGCGACAGCATCCAGCAGCTCCCCGGCCCACTCCTTCCGTCCCAGCGCCCTCCCCAGAATCTCCGCGCGCAGCCCCGGGCCGTATCGAGGCCAGCCTTCCAGCAGCGGCTTGAAGCTGGAGGCCCTGCGTACCGCGGCAGCCTGGATAGCAAAGGGCTCAGAAGCGCCGAGCAGCTTCAGAACAGATATTTCTGTTCGCCCGGGGACACGGTTGAGCAGGGCGACGGCCGCGACTCTCAACTCCCCGGAGACGCTGCGATCGAAGGCCATCGTCTCGGCTGCCTCAACAGCCTCCAGCACCGCGGGCGGCACTGGGCGCGGATTTGTCTTCGCCAGCCAGGCATCGGCGAGTCGCAGCCGGTCCCCTCTCTTCGCCGTGGAGAGATAGCGCTCCAGGAGGCCTGCGGCCTCGCCACCTTTCTGCCAGGCAACCGCCTGCGCGCTCAACCTTGTGAACAGGGCCGGTGAGCCCAGGGATGCCTCCAGCGCCGCCAACACGTTATCTGAATTCAGGGAGCTCATCGCGGCCGCTGCGATCCAGGAGTCCTTATCAGCGGCAAGACGGGCGATGTCGGCTCCCCGGCTGACCGAGACAGCCAGCTCAAGGCGAACCGAGGGGTCGGCATCTTCGAATCCGGCAAGAAGGGAGGGCTTCATTTTCGCACTGAGACGAACAGCCTGCCTGCGCACACCGGCCTGGGAATCTTTCAGGGCATTCTCCAGGGTCGGAACATCGAGCTTCCCGATACCATCCAGGGTACACAGGGCGTGAAGCCTCCCCAGGGTGGACCTGCCGTCACCGGCTATGCCCCGCAACTCCTCAACGACCTTCAGCCCCCGCCCCTGGACAAGCAATTGCTGGGCTGTATCCCGAACCCAGCCGTTAGGATGTTGAAGCAAGCCGGCCAGTTCCCGGGGGGAAGAATCCTGCAGCCTCGGCCACCCGCGCGGTGCGTCACTGGCAGGGAAGACCCTGTAGATTCTCCCGTGCTGCGCTCCATGACGGTAATAAGGCCGCAGCTCATCCTGACCGTTTTTCGGCAGCCACTGCGGATGCTCAATCATGTAGCGGTACATATCGACCACCCAGAGGGCGCCATCAGGACCGGTCCGGACCATCACCGGGCGAAACCAGCGGTCCCTCGATGCGATGAAATCGAGCTTACTCTCAGCCGGATCACGCCTGGCTGTGAAGGTGACTCCTTCCCTTGAAATAATATTGTGCTGCACGACATTATGAAACGGCTCGCAGGTGAAGGCATGGCCGTCGCTGCCGCGCGAAAAAAGGAGCTCGTCACGGTAGACCATACCGGAGCACGCGGAGGTGAAACGGCCGGACTGCTCGAAAGAGTGAAAGCGCTTCTGGGGCAGCTTGGCGGTGTAGACACGCGGGTTGGACGGTGTCACCACCTGGTTTTTTGGATTCGGTGATACGAAATAGGGATTCCTGCGCAGGTGATGGTCGCGCAGGACATAATGCCACAGCGGATGGCTGTTCTGGACCCCGAACCAGTTCCCCCAGTCATCACGATTTCTGCCGAACTGCGATGGACCTGACTGCGGGTCCAGCAAACCGGTATCGGGACGAATCCGAAAATCCCGGCTTCCAAGCACGATGGTTTTCCCTGTCCCCAGGGAGATGACCCTGTTGCCCTTGGCGTAGCCTCCATGATGTGCCCCACTGGCGCAATGAATCCAATTGTCGAGTCCCCACCGCAGGCCATTCACCCGCAACTGCTGGTTCCCCTCCGAGAACCCCTTGTAGAGGACCTTGCGGACATCCGCCCTGCCATCGCCATCTGTGTCACCGGCAAAGAGAATCTCAGGAGCCGCGGTAACAAGGACGCCATCCTTCCAGGCCTTGACGCCGGTTGGAAAATTCAGCCCATCGAGAAAAACAACAGACCTGTCGTAGCGGCCATCTCCATCGGTGTCCTCCAGGAAACGCACCCGGCCGCCCGGCTTTCCCTTGCCGTCGATACCCAGGGGGTAGTCCGCCATCTCGGCGACCCAGAGCCTGCCATCAGGGCCCCAGTCGAGAGCCACGGGATCCATCACCAGCGGCTCGGCCGCAACAAGCTCGATCCTGAAGCCGCCGCGAATATGAAAGGCCGCAAGCGAAGCCTCAACCTCCATCGCCTGGATCGAATCATCGGGCTCTATCCCCCCGGAAATACCGGGCAGGAGAAATAAACCGAACGCCAAGGCGACAGCGGAATAATAACTCAGGAGAGCTGAACCCATGCTGGTCAGGGTATTAGACCTGCCCCGGCGCATCAATCAGCAAGGCTGTAGCAGAGAATTTCCCGATCGTTGCGAAGATAGATACTCCGGTTGGCGAAGGCCGGGTGAGACCAGACCAGCAGCCTCCTGCCAACACGATGGGTCGGCTCAATCAGCTTCGCACGGCTGATCTCGTCGTAGCCCTGTGGGCTGAGCCTCGCTATCACCAACTCGCCAATATCATTCACCAGGAAGAATCGCCCCTCATGTCTGATGGTGAAGACGTTCGCCCAACTCGCGGGCCTGCCGCCAGTCGACGGAGCGAAGGTACTCCAGAGCTGCTCGCCATCTGTAAGCCGGGCGCAGAGATATTTCCCTCCCTGCCCGCCAGCGTAGACGTGCCCTGACTGGATGACGGCCGTGTTGAAAACACCGCCTATGCCGCGCCGAGAACTCCCCTTCCAGGCCACCCTGGCCGAACCGCCATCTTCGGCTACCTCGATGCAGGCGGAGACCCGGTTGTAGCTCATCACAAATACGCGCCGTCCCTCCACGACAGGCTGACCGACCGACATACCGAAGGTCGGCTTGACAGCCACCGACCAGAGCACCTTGCCAGTGGCCGGATTGAGCGCCTCCACCGCGTCGCCATGCCAGATGAGGAGCTGTCGCTTTCCTGCGATCGTGTGGATCACCGGGGGACAATAGCCGGGCTGCGTCGCCGAGAGAGCCCGCCAGAGCTCCCGGCCGGACAGCTTGTCAAACGCCACACAGACACTGCCCTTGCCGCCCACGATGCAGATCAACTGGTCTCCATCCACAAGAGGGTGGGCGGCCGTCCCCCACTCGGGAATCTCGAGTCCATAGTCCTTCTTGAAATCCCTGGCCCACCGAACCTTCCCATCCTTCACCGAGAGACAAAACAGGTCGCCCTCAGCGCCCAGGGCGTAGACCCTGTCACCATCGACTGTTGGAGTCGCCCTTGGGCCGATGGCGTAGATGGCGACCGAGGTGTAGGGACAGTCCCATTCATGGGCCCAGAGCTGTCGGCCATCGGACTCAGCCAGGCAGACCAGCCTCTCTTTACCCGGCAGCAATTTACGAAGAAAGTTTTGGTTTCGTGGAGGCTTCCCTTCATGAAGAACCTTCGCCTTCGCCGCATCCATCTCAGCCGCCACCCGGTCCATTACAAAAACCCTGCCCGCAGCGACGGCAGGACCCGAATATCCTCCGCCAAGCGGTGCCCTCCAGCGCAACCTTGGCCCCTTCTCCGGGAACTTCTCGACAATCCCCTTCTCATGCCAGACCCCGTCCCTTTGAGGACCTAACCATTGGGGCCAGTCGTCCCCATGAGCCGTTATCGTGGAAAATCCACAGAGCGAGACAGCCGGGAAGAGAAAGCTCAAGGCACGAAGAAGCATCGCCCACCCCTGGAAACAGGCGCGATGAGGTCGATCAGAATATGGGCAGAGGCTCGCCATCGCAGATCTGGAAGGGGCGATCTAATTGGTCATGCAACTCCGCATGATGGTCGATGCCCATGGCCTTGTAGACGGTGGCGTGGAAATCGGCCGGAGTGCAGGCATTCGATCCCGGGCTAATGCCACTGGAGTCGCTGGAGCCATAGACCTGGCCGCCGGGAATACCTCCACCGGCGAGCACCATGGAGTAGACACCGGGGTGATGGTCCCGGCCCCCGTTACCGTTGATCTTCGGAGTGCGGCCGAAATCCGTGAGAAAGACCACGAGGGTTTCATCGAGCATTCCGCGCATCTCGAGGTCCGTCAGAAGGGCGGAGACCGCGCGATCGAAAACCGGCAGGAGCCGGTCCTTCATCTTCGGAAAGTGGTCTCGATGCGTATCCCAGTTGTCCCCGCTGCCGCCGGCGAGATCACCCGCGGAGCAGAGGGCCTGGACGACAGGAACACCCGCCTCAACAAGGCGCCTTGAAAGCAGGAGAGTCTGACCACAGACATGATCGCTGTACATGTCACGGATCCGGGGATCCTCCTGCTCGAGGTCATAGGCCTCACGAACGGGAGAGTCCAGGAGCATGTCAACGGCCATCTTGTGGAAGTGATCCAACTGGTCGTAATTCTCATGAATGCCAGATGCCTGGGGGCTCCCGATGCTGACCTTTTGTTCCAGATCACGAAGAAGAGCTCGCCGACTGGCTACCCGCTCCCTCTCCGTGTTGAGCTTGAGCTTGAGTTCCAGATCGTTGTAGCGAGTGACGCCGCGGTAGGGCGTCCCCGCGGGTGTCCGAATGAGAACCGGGTCGTAGTCGTAGCCTAGCCAGCCTCCATCATCGCCGGCCATCAGCCCTCCATTGTCGTACATCGAGTAAGGCATCCGGATGGCCCTGGGCGTTCCCGAACGGGCCTCCTGGAAACGTGAAATCATGGCTGTGAGAGAGGGCCAGTTTGTCCTCTTGCCGGCCTTGATACCAACAGGCTGATGCCCGGTGAGGCTGATGTACATACCACCCTGGTGCGCCCCCTGGTTGTGATGAAGCGACCGGACGATAGCCAGCTTGTCGGAGTGCTTCGCCAGCAGCGGAAGGTGCTCGCAATACTGAATGCCAGGCGTAGCTGTGGGGATCGCCTTGAACTCTCCCCTGATATCAGAAGGCGCGTCCGGCTTCGGGTCAAAAGACTCGTAGTGGCTCATGCCGCCCCAGGTGTAGATCACGATGCAGGACTTGGCCTTGGGCGCGCTGGCGATGGCCTGGGATTGCAGCTTTAGAATCGTGGGAAGCGTCAGACCAGCAAGACCGACGGTCGAACGCAGAAAACCCCGACGGGAATAATTAGAGTTAGGCATGGTGTAAAAACGGGCTCCGCAATCTTAGGATTCTTTCCGCATCACTATTCTACAAAACACTCCGGATTTCTCAAGTGTGCAGGAAAAGAAAGACCTCGGCTCTTCATCACTTCGGAATCACCGCATTTCCACGCTTCTGGGTCGTCCTGAAATAGCCCAGGGGCTCGTCTTTTTCATCGGTAATCACCCAGATAGCGTTGGAATAGGTGTTTTGCTTGCGAATTCCACCCGGTTTCACCTCGCCGTAAAACCTCATTCCTCCTCCATATCCGACCCAGAAGACCTTCACCTTGATGTCCTTTTTATTCAGAAAAATAATCTCTGTTCCGGACCCTGTAACAGAAATGGGTGGTGCCTTATCGGCCACTGCCGTCCATTCCAGATCTTCCAGCGGCGGGGCCCAGGTATCGGTACGAAAGGGGCCGGCGGGAAGACCGGCTCTGTTGTAGAGATTCGCCCTGGCCGGGTTCATGGTATAGGCGTAGCGAACAGCGAGCGGCTTAGGAACATCCTTCGACCGGACAACAACAGTCTCTCCATCGATCGCCGCCTCCGCCCAGAACCATTTCCTGTCAACTCCGGCGATGGCGAAGTGTTCGAGCTTACCCTCCTCTAGTTCCCTGGTGGGCTCAAGCCCGCTCTTCCTGCCGACCATCAAGCCCTTGCCGACATGCCGGAATGAGAGCCTGATCGAATCACCCTCGACCTCATGGCCCGTGTAGAGAGGCCCCGAAGGAACCAGCTTGTCTCGGCCGTAGGTCTGGTTGAGCGCCCATTGCGCAAGCCTCCAGCCGACGTCCTGCTTATTCCTTGGATGAATATCGTTGGCCGCGCCGATATCTGTGATCACGGCCATACCTGTTCCCGGGATATCGAGGGCTCTCGTTTGCGCCGTTCGGATCTTCGCCCAGCCCTCGCCACCTGCCGGCTCCCGGCTTTCCCGCTGATAGTTCGCAAGCTGCACCCAATAGAAGGCCAGGTCGGGGTTCTGAAAGACCTTACGCCAGCCTTTCACCAACGCGTGCTTCTTGTGGTAGTAGCTCGTCCCCTCGTTCCCGTTCGATTCCCCCTGGTACCAGATGCCTCCGCGCATGGCGAAGGGAGCGAGTGGATGGACCATCGAATTATAGATCGCCGAGGGCGAGCTGCCCCCCACCCTGGTGGAGGACTGGTATTGCTTCACCTCGTGAGCGAGCCAGGAGAGCTGCGGGACCGACTCGAAACCCTCGAGAGGAACCCACGGCTCAATACGGGTCCCACCCCAGTTTGAGCCAATGAGCCCGACCGGCACACCAAGATCTCCCAGCAGGCGTCGACCAAAAAAATAGCCGACCGCGCTGAAGCCTGATGCCGATTTTGGGGTACACACCTGCCAACGACCGGCCCCTTTCTCCCGGGGCAGGGGGCTGGTCGTATGCCCGGGGACATTAAACAGCCTGATGAGAGGATGGTCGGCGGCCGCCACCTCTTCCCTGGCATTCATTCCCTGGACGAGCCTCCACTCCATATTGGACTGGCCGGAGCAGATCCACACCTCGCCAACCAGGATGTTGTCGAGCGTGATCTTGTTGTCGCCCTGGATGATAAGGCTCGCGGCCTTCGCGCTGGCCTGGAGGGGAGCAAGCTTCACCATCCATTTTCCATCGCCTCCCGCCTTGACGGCCTTTGACTGCCCGGCAAAGGAAACCGTCACCTTTTCACCAGCCTCCGCCCAGCCCCACACGGGCACAGGAAGCCCGCGCTGCAGAACCATGCCGCTGCCGAGAACACGCGGCAGGGTAACAGCCGCTGACGAAAGAGAGGCTGTACCAAATACCACGGAAAAGATCACGGGGGCCGCGAAACGAAGCAGCTCGAAAAGTTTCATCGATTGCACCAGGGGTATAGGAGGCGAGGATTAAAAAGAAAGCGGCCCGTCAGATCTTCGGGATGACGGCCTTCCCGAGCTTCAGGCCCGTGCGGAAATACCCGAGGGGCTTTTCTTTCTCATCGGTTACCAGCCAACTGGCCTGGGAGAAGGTGTTCTGCACCCGTTTGCCGCCAGGCGCCAACTCACCGTAGAGCCTCAAACCACCACCATATTCAACCCAGTAGATCTTCACCTTGATGCCCGAATTGTTCGTGAAGGTGATCTCTGTACCCGACCCCGTAACGGACCTCGGAGGCTTCGCATCGTCGGTGAGGGCAATCCACTTGAGATCTTCGCTCGGTCGCGGCGGAGGCTTGGGAATAGCGACAATCTTACTTAGATCAATCCCGCGTACGATCCGACAGCCTGGAAGCGCCTTCTCCAGGCGAGAGACACCTTCATCGGTAACCCCGGTCTGCCACAGGTAGAGTTGCTCCAGCTTTTTGAGCCCGGCCAGGTGGACCAGGGTCTTGTCCGTGATCTTGGTATTGTAAAGGTTCAGGTACTCGAGGTTGACGAGCCCGGCAAGATTCTCCGTACCGGAATCATCCACTGCGGTTCTCTCGAGGTGCAGCCTGTTCAGGCTGGTGAGTCCCTTGATATGAACCAGACCCGCGCTGGTGACCTTGGTGTCGCGAAGATTCAATCGAACTATTTTTTCCAGTGCAGCCACCTGGGCCAGGCCTGCGTCAGTGAGAGATCTTCCGGTCAGTTGAAACTCCACCTTCCAGGCCCCATCAGCGCCGGCCGCGGGACGCACTTGCCCGCCGATCTTTCTGACAGCCTCCACCTGCTCGCTATCGGCGGCGAAGACAACCGCGGAAGCCATAAACAAAGGAACCAGGAGCAGCGCCCTGCACGACATCGATAAAACCGTCCTAAAATTACTTTTCATGATTTCCCCGTAGATGAATCTGGTTGAACACATCGTCTCAGAAGGGACAAGGCTGCCGACCTCGAGGGAGCCCCGGGCCTTCAGGTTTCAAGCCGTTGCGCTGACCCGTCGCCAACGCTGCAATTATTATATCGATTCAGGCCGAGAGGTAAAATAGCCAACCGGCCGATCTGTTGAACAAGCTCGGGGCGCGTGTTACTGTCGACTCCCTGTGGCGGAGACCCGTCTTCATAAACTCAAGCCTCAATCCCGAACGGAAACAAACATGAAATACAGCTCGCTCAGCGCTGCCACGCTTCTGATTGCAACAGCCATCTCTATATCAGCCCCCAGTCTCCAGGCCGCCGACAACATCGGGGTCGGAGCGACGGCGGTGAAGGGCGCCGAGCTCATCCTCGATGGGTCGCGCAAGCTGCTCGATGACAAGTGGACCTACTGGAAAGGGCCGCGCTTCAGCTCTTCGCTTCCGATCAAGTGGAAGGTGGTTGATGATCCTGTCGATTCCGGAAAGAAGGCGATCCAGACCGATGATCCGGCCGCCAAGGGAGGCAGGTACGGAACCGCGGACATCGTCACCAAGAAAAAATACCGGGACTTCCGCCTCCACATCGAGTTCCTCGTGATGAAGAAGAGAGGCAACAGCGGCGTCTACCTCCAGAATCGCTACGAGATCCAGGTGCTCGACGGCGACAAGAGCAAGCACGGCATGGGAGCCGTCATCAACGAGAGCAAGTCCCCCTACCACCTCTACAACGGAGTCGGAAAATGGAACTCCTATGACATCGTGTTCCGCGCAGCCCGTTTCAAAGATGGAAAGCTCAGCGAGAAGGCGATGGTCTCCATGTACTTCAACGGCAAGAAGGCCCACACCAATGTCGCTATCAACAAGGTCTGGGGTGGACCCAACTCCGGGCTCGACGGGGGCAATCAAGGCGGCCGGGGGATCACCGACGTTCCCGGCGGACTCAAGCTGCAATGCGAGGGCCACGATGTCCGCTATCGCAACACCTGGATCAAGGAGCTCGACCTCAAGAAGGCCGATACCGATTTCTGAGAATCCAGGCAGGTAGAGACAGGGACAAATGGCAACGCAGCGCGACATTCGACGCCTCCGCTCACTGAAAACCGGCAAGGGCAGGAGGGAATGGGGGCAGTACGCCGCAGAGGGAGTGAGACTGCTTGAGGAATCAAGGCGATACAAGGTTGATCCCGAGGCCCTGTACTTCGATCCGGGCGCGCTGTCTGAGCGCGGACGGCAACTCGTAGATGAGCTGGAAGCACGAGGTGTTCCATGCGAAGAGCTCGCCAGTCACCAGCTCGAAGGCGCCGCGGACACGAAGACCCCGCAAGGGCTCATCGCTGTGTTCAGGCACCCGGAAATCCCCCTCAATTCGTTGAGCGCCTGCCAACGCCTGCTCATCGGAGATGGGATCTCCGACCCGGGAAATGTAGGCACACTGATCCGCTCGGCGCAGGCCTTCGATTTCGAGGCGGTGCTGCTGACCGAAGAATCAGCGGATCCCTTCTCCCCCAAGGTCGTACGTTCAACAGCCGGAGCCATCTTCGGCCTGCCCGTGTCGAAGCTGAACCTCGACACCTGCCTGGACTTCCTGCAAGACGGCGACTTCACGCTCGTGACCAGCGCTCCGACGGCCAGTGGAGACAGTGATCAGCTCAAAGAACTCTCATCCCGAGGGCAGATTGCGCTCGTCATCGGATCAGAAGGAGAGGGTGTTTCCCAGAGGCTGGCTGAACGGAGCGAACTGCGGTTGGCGATCCGCCACTCTGACCGGGTCGAATCGCTCAATGCGGGAGTGGCCGGATCCCTGCTGATGCGGGAACTCTACGATTTGTCCGGCGACCCGCGCTGACGCAGAGCCTCGTACAGGCAAACCCCGGTTGCCACGGAGACGTTCAGGCAATCGACCTTGCCCATCATCGGAATCCTGACGACAAGGTCGCAGGTCTCCATGGTCAATCGGCGCAACCCCTTGCCTTCAGCCCCCATCACCAGGGCCATAGACCCCTTGAAGTCGACGTCGTAAAGAGAGGACGCCTCAGCCCCGTCCGCCGTCCCGACCGCCCAGACACCATTCTTCTGCATTTCCTTCAGGGTGCGAACAATGTTGGTAACCTGGATGAAGGGAACACTCTCGGAGGCTCCACAGGAGATTCGTGACACGGTCGAGGTCATGCCCACGGCCCGGTTCCTGGGCGCTATGACCGCATCTACCCCGGCCCCATCCGCTGTTCGCAGGCAGGCTCCGAGATTGTGCGGATCCTGCACTCCATCGAGCACGAGAAACAGGGGGGCCCGGTTCGATTCAAGGATCTCCTCCAGGTCGGACTCATCTCTCTCGATGAATCCTTCGCCGAGGGAGTGCCGGTTTTCGCGTGCTATGGGCCGCTTGGATCGTTTACCCACTTTTTCACCTCACTGAAACACAGCTGTCAGAGCAGCGAACTGGCCTACTTCAAGAGCTCGAGCATACCCTCACCAAAAGCCGTACCGACCTGGGCAAAGAGCCAGGGGCTGCCGTAGTAGTGGTAGGGGCGGTCGTTACCGAATTGCCGCCACTTGCTGGCGTCCTTACTCCAGCCTCCGGGGCCGGTGTAGATGGCGTGAGCTTCCATGTCCCAGTACCTGTCGGTCCTGACGCAAATCGCGTTGCCCTTGAACTCGGCCTGCTCGGGAACTCCAGCCTGCGCCTTCTTGATGTAGTCTCTTGGAGACCCTGGCTTGTCCGGCGCCATGCCATCGTTGCCCATCTGGCCGACAACAAACTTCATCTTCGGAGCCTTGAACTCCTTTCGCACATCGCGAATGAAGTTGGCCAGGTTCTTTTCATAGCTCAGCCAGCGGTCCTGGTATTGATCGTTCCAGCCCTGGAACCAGACAAAGCCCATGATCTCATAGCCCTGGTTTTTATAGCCCGGGAAGCGTTCTCCGAGCTCGCCAAGACAGCCATGCACCTCGCTGACCATATTACGGTAGTCCTTGCCGAACTGCTCCTTGTACTGCGCCGCGGTGACCATCTCCCGCGGCTTAAACTTTCGCAGGCGCCTTTTCTTGTTGTCCTTCTTGTTCTGCTCGGTGACCCGTTTGTTGTGCGCCTCAATTTTTGCCGGCTGGGCTTCGTTCCAGACCTTATTCTCCGCGTTCTGGGCCTTGGCGAGCTTCGCGTACTCAGCATCACTGAGCATGGAGGAGGGCGGCATGAATCCACGCGCAAGCGCCCTCCCTCCCCAGGAGGCCTTGATGAGCAGGACCTGCTCATCGTAGTGGTTTCCCATGACGTGCCCGAAATTGAATTCAGGGCCAAAGCCTTCGCGCGGCGCGCCGTAGCCGACGGTCAGATCGCCATGCTTCCCGAGGTAGTTGATCCAGACATCACGGCGCGTGCTCCAGAGATAGGTGGGTGTCTTCCGCTTATCATTGGGGTCCGTGGTCTCTTTCACCTTCTTCGTAAAAGCATCGTAGTCGCCATTCTTGAGGAAATGGGTATAGCGCTCACGGTACTTCTTCTGGCCCACCTGCCAGGTGAGGGGCTCGGGGAAACCCCGGCCTTCCATATTGGACTGACCGGCAAGAATGAAGACCTTGACCTTGCCCTTGTTCTTTGAGGGGGCGTACTGAGGATTTTCCGCGCTGGCAATCAAAGGAAAAAAGACGGCCGCGCAAAGCGTAAGGACTCTTCGAGTGATCATTAGATTCTCCGGGGGACTCCCGACCAGGGAATGCTTTCGACTGCTTGTTTGAATCAACACGCAGTCATTTTCACCACATATTGATAAAATCTCCACCCGCCGTTTGGAAAACGGCGGGGGATTTCGGCAATGAGGGCTGGCTGAAATCCGACCTGGTCCGGACCGACCTCAGTCGCAGACCGGCCCCTGCGCCTCGCAACTGAGTCCATCCTCGGTAGCGTCAGGACCACAGTCCGACACCGGGTACCCCGGACTCGTTGGAGATGGCGCCACCGGCGCAACCCCGCCGGTAAACAGCCAACTGAAGATGATGATCGCATCGGTGATCTCGACCGCTCCGGTATCATTCGCGTCAGCGGCGTCCATGCACGCCGGCGCCGCACCTCCAGAGAAGAGGAAGAGCAGCGGAACGACCCCATCGGTCAGGTTGATAGCTCCATCAGCGTTGGTGTCGCCGCGCACGAAGTTCTCTCCGGGCTTCGGAACAGGACCGCCCTCCTGGAGCGGAACAGCGTAGCCCGCCCGCAGGTTGGCATGGTTTTCTTCAACTTCTTCCGCGCTGAGCGCCCTTGAAGAGACCCTTGCCGCATCGATGGAATAGCCGCTCGGCGCAACCCGGTATTGATTACGCGAGGCGTCATCTTCACCAGCAAAGAACATGAACCGGGCGTGATCATGCCCGATCGGAGAGATAAAGGCCTGGCCCGCGGGGAGGTCCACCCCCCCCATAAACTCGCCGTCAAGGTAGACGGAGGCCCGCTGGGGATCGGTAGAGCGGGAAACTGTGGCAACCACGTAGTGGCTGCCGGCGGGGATCTCAAAGATCGGCGTTTTGATCTCATTCCAGCTCGGAGTGAAGGTGCCATCGGAGTTGATCGGCGACATATTGAAGAGCATCTGCCCGCCGACCTCGGAACCGCCGGGACGCACAAACCCGTAGCCATACCATGCGCCGTCGGCTATCTGATCGAGGTTGTCATCGGATAGATTCCTGCTGTGCCAGGTGCCGGCGAGAACCCCCCAGTTCGCGCCGCCGAGGACCTCCTCCCTGTTGAGGTAAAGCTCGATGGAAAAATCCTGGTCCTGGGAAAACTCGAACTGATCGTCATCCTCGTTCACCACGATCCGGCCAACGCCTCCGAAGCTCTTGCTCACCGAGGCATTGTCATCAAATACAGGATCTCCGGAACCGGCCACCAGTTCACCTCCATCATTGGCCTCGACCACGGCATCCAGTCCATTGCCCGCGAAGTCCTCGATCAGGATATCGCCGGTGAGCGGATCACCTTCGTTGAGATCCGGCAAGTTGAACTCCCAGATGGCTATGGCGTCATCCGTCTCCATGAAGATCCTTCCCGGGGGAGAAGGAGCCACGCCATCCGGGACTCCCGCGACTGAGACATCGATCGTCGCAGTGGCTTCGGAGCCGACCTCGTTAACGACAGTCAGCGTGACAGTGAACGCATCCGGCCCAATGGCTGGCGGCAGCTCGATCTCAACTCCCGTCTCATCGATCTCTCCATCGGAGTCGAGATCCCAGAGATATTCTCCAATCGCGACGGCCGGTATGGCCTGCTCCGCCTCTGCGGGGCAGAGGAAGGCCACGGCGGAAACCGGCGTGGTTGAGCCCGACCCATCGAGGGTCAGAACACCCCCGCTGGACAACCAGATCTGGTCGCCTCCAACTGCCTCCCCGTTAACCAGGGCGCCGATATTCGCCGCGGGTGTCTGATGACTCACTGAGATATTGACGGTTGCGACCCCGCTATTGCCGACGCCATCGGTAACGCGCAGGCTCACCTCGACTCCATCACCTTCGGTGGGCTCATCAAAGGAGATCTCGAAGACAGCCCCCTCTTCTGAATAGGCCCCATCGCCGATTTTCCACTCATAGCTGATGATGTCCTCGCCATCGCCGCCTCTACTGTTGGCGCCGGAAAGGGTGACGCATTGGTCTACCAGAGCGTCGCGCGTTGAGGTCGTCAGCACCGCCAGGATCTCCTCCTCTTTCCCCGCAAGAGGAATCGGTTCACAGTCCTGGATCAGGAAAGAGTTCTCCTCGACCTCCTCGGCGGTCAGCGCGCGTGAAAGCACCCTGGCCGCGCTGATGGAATACCCCGAGGGAGATGTACGGTAAGAGTTCCGGCTCAGATCATCGACACCCGTCAGGAAGGCGAAGTGGCATGGGTCGTGTCCTTCAGGAGCGTAGAAGGCCGTACCGGGCGCGATACCGACCTCGGCAACCGGCAGCCCATTAAGGTAAACGGTACCAATCCCGTTCTCGCGGTCAAAGCTCGAGACCAGGTAGTGCTCACCTACCGGGATGTCGAAGATGCCGCTCTTGATCTCGTTCCAGCTCGGGTTGAAGCTGCGGTCAGGATTGATCGGCGAGGTGTTGAGGTACCAACCTCCTCCCTCGTTGTGACGTATATAGCCATAGCCATACCAGGCCCCATTGGCAATTGGATCCTCCGTATCGTTGATCAGGGCACGACTGTGCCAGGTTCCCGCGAGAATCCCCCAGTTCGCATTCCCCGTGGTTTCTTCGCGAACAACGTAGAGCTCGATGGAAAAACTCTCGTCCTCGCCGAATTCAAAAGCCGAACCATCTCCGTTGGTCGCCACGTGGGCCGCGCCGGCCTCATTCGTCCGGCTCACGGAGGAGTCTCCTTCGCACAACTCCGAACCGTTACCCGGCTGCATGGCTCCACTGCTGTTGTTCTTTACGAAGGCGTCGTTGCCGTTGCCCGAAAGATCGGGAATGGTGGTGCCATCCGGCAAAGGAACCCCTGGAGGCGAATCGAAGTCGTTGAACTCCCAAAGCGCGCGTGTGTCTGGAGTGATCCGGAAGATCCTCCCATCCTCCTGAGAGCGAAGCTCCCCACAAATCGTTACAAAAACCAGCATTGACAGGCATGAGACGTAAGCGCGCATGACGAACTCCGTTGAATATCAATAAACCTTAAATTTCGGACCCAAAATGTATTTTAAAATAGCGGACTTCTCCAATCGAGTAACTTCCTCAACAACTTTGGAAAAACCTTTCGAAGCGAACATCTACATTCCATTCCACGCCGGTAAATTGGACATCGAACTCAGCCTTTTTCCCGAATAACTCCCCCCCCCAGTAGAAGCAACTAATGTGCCAAAACGCCCCGCGAAAACTGGCGAGGCTCCATGGTTTCAGCCACTCTGAATAATGAACGCCAGCTATGACTGAAGTCTTTCATCCACAGGGAAATAGAGACCCGGAACATCCCGGCAGCGAATAATCAAGCCGGCCTGCCTGCCCAGCATCAATGGCCCGCCCAGGAGTCCTGCACATAAAAGTCACATCCCGGCAGTTAAAGCAAGTGCAGCCGCCCAGTAAATGGGCAGCGGTCACCACCTCCCGCCCCTGTCACTACCTATGGATCGAAATCCTCAGGACTTGATCTTCACCTTCAGGTACTTGCAGAAGAATTCGAACTGGGACTCCACAGGGTCCTTCCCCTTGGGGTGGGGAGGGATGCCGTTTTCGCCGGTTCCGTAGAGCACACAGCGGATCCGTACCTTGTCAGCCTTCGCCTTCATCATCTTGGCGTATCTCGGATGGTGAATCTCATCGGATGGCATGGAGTGGGCGTAGATATACAGCGGAGGGCCGCCTCTCTTCATCTTCCCAATGATCATCTGCTGAGTGCCATACGGCTGCATCAGGCTGCCAACCACCTGGACCTTCGAGGAAAACCTCCCCACCTTCTCCCGGCTGCGGCGGCTCCCGATCTCCGGTCCATACCCCAGCCACTCGGAAATCAGCGCGCCCGCGGAAGCTCCAATCGCCCCGAATCGCTTCTGGTCGATGTTCCATTCCTTGCTCTTGGAGCGCAGGAACTGGATCGCGCGGCCGCAATGCCGCATGACCTTTGTATACTCAGCGGGGCTCTGGTTCTTGATGAACGGGTAATTACACGACGCGAAGGACACTCCCGCATCGAGGTACTTTTTGATGATCGCCCTGCTGGGAATCTGCCCCTTGTCTCCCTGCACAAAGCCGCCTCCATGAAAGTAGACGACCACAGGTGTGGGCTTCGAAGATTCGGCCCTCCAGAAGTCCAGCACGTTGCGCTCGTGCTTGGTGTCGTATTCCTCGTTTTTAAAGGTGGGCTCGACACCGCTGACGGCAGTTGATAGCAAGATGCTCGTTAAAAGCGCCGACAGAAGGGAAAGTGATATTCGTAACATGACTGCTCCTTGTTTTTTGAGAGTCCTACCGTACCCCCACAGACGCCGGGTTTCTATCCGAAATCAACCATCGGCTCTGGAATCGCCCGTTTCGCGCAACAACACGATGAGACCCAGCCCGCCGCAGAAGGTGAAGCCCAGCACGTTAGCCACGCCATGGGTGGCGGCCATCGTCGCTATGGAAACAAGCTCTTCCCCCCTGTATTCTCCGGCGGCGTAGGTCATCGAGAGGGCCATCGTCGCGGTGAGTGAAAGCGCCGCGATGCACAGGAGCAGCTTCGGCAGGAGTCGCTCGACAGCAAGCGCGATCAACACCAGGACGAAGGCCAGGGTCAGCATGCCGATGGAGAGGGCGATCCCTGAAATCACCTCGACAATTGGCGAGGCCATGATCCCCACCGCGACCAGCGGCGGACCGAGTATCACGATGGCCGCCGCGAGACGGTAGGCGCCCAGAGCTAAAGATCGAACGTTATCCGTGACGGAGGCGTCTCCCTTAAGTACCCGCCCGGCAAGCCCGGCAACCAGGGCCGCGGAAAAACCGGCAAAATGAAAATGGACCGCGGTCAGCAGGACGATGGTCGAATCAAACCCCATCGGCTCAAGCCCCGCGCTCGACAGCAGCAACCACCCTCCCCCGACCGGCAGGTAGAGAAGCCCTGCATCTACAGTCAGTTCCTCGAGCGGAAAGAACCCCCGCCGGATGATTCGCTGCAGGCCAAGCAGGGCGACAAGCCCCGTAACCAGAAGCCAGGGAGCGGCGAGGGCCGCAGCCGGAAGCCCGGGGGCAAGCCACCGGGAGACGACCACGCAGAGCGCGGCCGGCAGCAGGAGGCGAACAACAGGCCCTTCCCCTCGAAGCTCACCAGGCGCCTGCTGGCCGACCACCATCGACAGACCTCCCGGCACCGCGAGCAACGGACCGAATAACAACAACAGCTCAATCAGCTCCAGCCGGTCTTCGCAGGCCGTGATGGCGCAATATCCCGCACAGGCAACCCACAGGCCTCCGCCCAGGAGGGCACCTCGGCGTAAGGACCTGCCCGGAGAACCGATGTCGTCCATTTCAGCCGCACCGGATTCTGATGATCCCGCTGTCACGCAAGGCCTTCCGATCCCCTCAGCTCGGAGGTATCCGCCTCTTCCTCCGTTTTTTTTGCCCAGGGGCTCTTTTCCGCAGCGGTTGGCAGATCGCCATAGAGTTGAATGCGGCCGCAGGTCGGGCACATCCGGCCGCGCACCAGCGACCTTTTTTTGAACATGAGATCTTTCCAGTTTGCCGGAGCGGGAAGCCAATTGAGCTTGTGCTGCCCCAGCACCTCGATCTCCTCCATCAGGGTTCCACAGTCCGGACAGGGGTCGCTGGGAACCTCAACCTTCCTGATCTTATTGCTGGGCATAGCTCTAACCTTTCAACCTTCCCGAAAGAGGCCCGGGCGCCAAGAACTACCTGCCATCACCAGGGACCCTCTTGATAATCTTCATCCTGTCAAAGACAGCGCCGTTATAGTCAACCGCCGAAAGATTCAACTCGTTGCCGACCACGTCAAAGATAACCACGTGGCGTATTGATTCTCCAGCGGCAAGACGCTGAGACCGCCAGAGGCCGTAGAGCGTAGCTCCGCCGCCGCCGGTTACAACGTAGATCGTTCCCTGGGGATCCGTGTAGTTCGGCTCCATCTGCGCCTCCAGCACCGCCCCGGCGCGCATCGGATAGGTTCTCTGGTAGGTATGATCATGGCCAGCGAGAACGACATCGACTCCATATTCATCGAACAGGGGCCCCAGGCGGATCTGCAGCGACGCCCCATCTCCATGTGAAGAGTCACTGTAAAGCGGATGATGGAAATAACAGATAACCCAGGTCGCCTCCGTGCGCTGCAGGTCACGGACAAGCCACTGGTATTGCCGGCTGCCGGGAGACAGATCCTCTGCACGATCGGTCACCTCCAAAGAAATGAAATGACAATTCCCCCGGTCAAAAGAATAGAAACGCTCGCTGCCATCGGAATCGTTGACAGGCAGGTAGAGAGAATCCAGGAAGGGGGTCCCATTGTCTGTCATCACATCATGGTTCCCCAGGGTGGGATAGACTGGAACGTGATCGATAAGCGATGCCATCGGGACAAAGTAGTTCTGGCGAACCTCACGCGCGGTGCCTCGGTCATAAACATTGTCACCGGTGGTCAGGACCAGGTCGGGCTGGCTGTCTTTGAGGACCCCTATGGATTCGTATTGCGCGGGACACCCGCAGCCAAAGTCTCCAAACACGCCAAAGCGGATGGCTGCATCCGGATCGTCCGAAGCCGTCCAGAAATTGTGGACCTCTCCCACTGACCGACCGCCATGCTGGAGCTGGTAAAAATAGGCGGTGTCCGGCAAGAGGTCGGCCAGCTCAATAACATGCTCGGTCCCGGGGCGGTCACCCGTACGGGTTGAGGAGAGCCCGTCCTCGGTCCAGTAGACGACCGCGGGTTCTGTCGACTCAAAAGACCGCCAGGCAATCGTCATCGATCGGGTTGAAGCAAGGGCCAACTGCGGCCCCCTCTCGATATCACCGGAAAAACCAAACGGAGTGCCCCCGCCCGTGTATTCCGATTCGTCAGAACCGCAACCGGAAAGCCCGGCCATAAGCCCTGCAGCCAGGAGAATCGTGATAAACCAGGAGAGCTTCAAGTCTTCGTTCCATCTCGATATCAGGTACATCAAATCATCATCATTGTAAAAGTATACGGCAGAAGTAAGGAAAGAAATCCGGAGGGCCGGGCAATAGCGGCTGGAATTATTAGCTATACTGCCCTTGTATCAGAGCAACGAAACCACAACAGAACGCCTGGAAATGCAGGAAATCGTAACACCAGAAACCCTTGCGCCCCTCACTCCACTCTGGTGGAAGGCGGCAGGAAGCTCCATCGCCCTGATCGCGGGAATCGTCCTGCTCGGTTCCCGGCTGGAGAAAAAAGGACGCGAGAATCTGGCCCTGGCTCTCGGAGTCCTCCTGCTCGCTCCAGAGCCCCTGATCCAGCTCTGGCTCGCCAGCAGAGGTCTCTGGAATATCAATGAGAGCCTGCCTCTACACCTGTGCGACCTGACAGCCATCTTCTCCTGGATGGCCCTCATCTGGAGAAACCAGAAAATCTACGAATGCCTCTTCTACTGGGGAATCCCCGGAGCCCTCGTCTCCCTGGCCACCCCGGAATTCACCCTCACCACGGGGGTGGTGAACCCGGATGGAACCCTTGGCAGCGAGACCCTCATCTTCCTCAATTACTACATCGGGCATGGGGGAATCCTCGCGGCTGCCTGTTACCTGACATTTATTGTCGGCATGCGGCCCGGCCCCGGCTCCTGGTGGAAGATCTCCCTCATTGGGCAGCCGCTGCTGCTGGCCATAGGCCTGTTCAACTGGACCTTTGGGACCAACTATATTTTCCTCTGCGAACCGCCGCACGTAGCGAACCCGCTGATCATTGGAGAGTGGCCCTGGTATGTGATCGGCATGATCGCCATGGTGATCGCGGTCAGCTTCCTGCTCTATCTCCCCTTCCGGCCCCGCCCCCGCAAAGAGGACCCTCCTCTGCACCGAAACGGCTGAAGCTCCAGCGGCGAGAACAGGCTCCCGCCTAGAACAATCCAAACGCGGCCGAGACATTTATTTTTTATCTCCAGTTCGATGTTAGGATAGTGGTTATCGAGTTTTTCGCAGGTGGCGGTGAGGTAATAACCAGGAGAGTGGTCTTGCTCAAAACATTATTACTGGCAATCTGCGTGGCGGCGCTCCCTGCCGCCCCCTGCCTTGCAGGTTTTGTAGGCTTTCGGCGAGGCGACTCGAACGGTGATGGAAATGTCGACCTCAGCGATGGGATCACCACGCTGACCTACCTCTTCGCCGGCGGTGAAAACCCCTCCTGCGAAGATGCGGCAGACGCTGACGACTCGGGCGCCGTCAACCTGAGCGATGCGGTCTTCACCTTTCTTTATCTTTTTACCGGAGGAGAGCCGCCCCCACCGCCCGGTCCCTGGGACTGCGGAGATGACACCCGGGCTCCCGATGGTCTTGGCTGCCAGGACATTGGATCTTGCGACCCTGAACTCTTAAGCGCGGATGCTTCCGGCTTTGACCGGTTCAGCCTGTCCTTCAGCCCCGGCCTTGGTTTCTGTCCGCAAATCGGGAAAGTCTTCGAGGCCTCGATCACTCACGAGGATGACGGAAGCTACAGCCTGGAACTCTCGATCCTCATCGCCGGTGAACCGGGAGATGGATGCCTGCCGGACATCATTGGCAATGTGCCGTGCGCCAGAGTTGTCGAGCTCGAACCTCGCAGCCTGAACAATGACGAGAGCGCCGAGATGCTGCGACTCTTCACCAACATGGAGGTCTATCATGAGCCCCATGAAATCTGTAACTGCATCGCCATCGACCCCTGCCGCATCGGTAACTTCAGGTGGGATGAAAGAAGCTTGAGCGACTTCATGTGCTCTGACCGGCGCCTGGAGAGAGATCTCGCGGAGGTTATCCTGGACTTCCTCGAGAGCCTTCGCCCCCCCCCGAACCGCTGACCAGTTGTAGCGCCCCGCAGCCGAATCGACCCCTGCCATGCGCCGGAAGGCTCTCCGTGGCGGCAACGAAAACGCCCGGCCCCCAAGCCGGGTCGTAAACTACCCCTTGCGCCGCCAGCGACCTGCCAGGCCTACGCCGCGGCGAACATTTCCTGTTTATCATGACAACCAAAGGTAAAATAGCCGTACACATAGGATGCGCTGCTCGGTGTCATCCATCGAATCAGCCAAATTCCCGGAGCGCTCTTTTGATAAAAAATATTTTCCTGATGACCTGCCTGATCACGCTGCCAGCGACGACCTGCCTTGGAGGCTTCGGAGGTATGTGTAACGGGTTTCGCCGCGGCGATACGAATGGTGACGGCAGCGTCGACCTGAGCGATGGAATCGCCACTCTCACCTATCTTTTTGCCGGCACAGGACGCCCGGGCTGCGAAGATGCCGCGGATGCGAATGACACGGGTACGATCGACCTGAGCGATGCGGTCTACACCTTCCAGTTCCTCTTTGTTGGAGGGGCGCCGCCTCCCGCTCCCGGACCGTGGGAATGCGGGGATGACACCCGGCCAATGGACGACCTCAACTGCGAGGACATCGGAGCCTGCGGTCCCCAACTGCTGAACCGGGACCTCTCGGACTTTGACCGGTTCCAGCTCACCTACAGCCCCGGCTTTGGATTCTGCCCGCAAATTGGCGATGTGTTTGAAGCCACGATCACCCACCAGGCCAATGGCGACTACCGCCTAGAGCTCTCGACTCTGGTCATTGGCGGCCCGGGCGACAAGTGTCTTTTCAATTTCATCGGCAACGTCGAATGCGCGACCATCGAGCAGCTTGTCCCGCGTGATCTCGATGAAGACGAGGTAGCCGAGATGCTCGCGCTCTTCGGAGACCTCGGAGTTTATCTCGAGCAACATGAAATCTGTGACTGCATCGCCATCGATCCCTGCCGAATTGGAAACTTCAGCTGGGACTCGACAGACTTCAGCGATTTCATCTGCTCCAACCGCCGCCTGGCGGAGGACCTTGACCGGGACATTACTAATTTCCTCGAAAGTCTTCGCGGTAGCCCGGAACGCTGATTCCTCCGTACGACAGAACCCATTCAAACGGAAGCTTCCATGCGCCGAAAATCACTCCGCACCCTCTTCTTCGCCGTTATCGCGGCCATCCTTCCCAGCCCGGCTCCAGCTGAAGAGGTGACTGTACGCCTCGGCTCCCGCCGCGAACTCTTTGTCGATGGACATCTCATCCATCAGCTAAAGGGAGCATCTCTCAAGCTCCATCACCCGCGCCTCGAAGGTACCGCGCTCGTTTTCGACAAGCCCTGGGAGGGACGCTTCTCCGGCTATGTCACCGTCCTCAAAGATGCAGGTGTCTTCCGCATGTACTACCGCGGCCTGCCAGAAGCGGGAGGCGACGGCTCCAATATAGAGAGCACCTGCTACGCAGAGAGCACAGATGGACTCCAATGGAAAAAACCCGAACTGGGAATCCACAAGGTCAACGGCTCGGCGAAGAACAACGTGATCCTGAAAAACGAGGCTCCCTGCTCGCACAATTTCTCGCCCTTCCTCGACACCAATCCGGCCGCCCTGCCAACTGCAAGGTACAAGGCTCTGGCCGGCACATCGAACTCGGGACTGATGGCCTTTGTCTCCGCAGATGGAATCCACTGGAAGAAGGCGCGCCCGAAGGCCGTCATCTCCAAGGGCGCCTTCGATTCCCAGAACGTTTCCTTCTGGTCTGAAAGCGAGGGGCTCTACCTTTGTTATTTCAGGACATGGGATGGACCGACACCCTGGAGCGGGTTCAGGAGCATCAGCAGGGTGACCTCGAAGGATTTCCTCAACTGGAGCGAGCCAAAGGCCATGAACTACGGAGGAACCCCGCGTGAACACCTCTACACCAACCAGACCCAACCCTATTTTCGCGCGCCCCACATCTACCTGTCGATAGCAGCGCGCTTCATGCCCGGCCGAAGAATTCTCAGCCCCGCCCAGGCGAAGGCGATCGATGTCGACCCGGGCTACTTCAGCGACTGCTCCGACGCGGTCCTGATGAGCACGCGCGGCGGCACGCTTTACACCCGCACCTTCATGGATGCCTTCATCCGACCGGGGCCGGGCCTTGAAAACTGGGTCTCACGAACAAACTACCCCGCACTTGGAATCGTCGGCATGCCAAACGGCCGACTCGCCATGCACGTCCAGAAAAACTACGGACAGCCCACCGCCAGGCTGGTGCGCTACACCCTGCGCAGCGATGGCTTCGTATCTGTCAACGGCCCCTACACTGGCGGAGAGATGACCACCCGCCTGCTGACCTTCCAGCCCGCGGCGGGCAAAGAGGCATCATCCTGCCGGTTACTGGTCAACTGCGCGACCGGCGCCGCCGGAAGCCTGAGGGTCGAGATCCTTGGTGAAAACGGCGAGCCACTTCCCGGCTACAGCCTGACGGATTCACGTGAGTTTATCGGAGATTTCATCGAGCGGGCGATCGAATGGAAAAACGGACCCAACATACGGCCACTCGCGGGAAGGCCAATTCGCCTGCGCTTCTCGCTCAAGGATGCCGACCTGTACTCCATCCGTTTCCAGTAGGAGTCGCTGGCAGGCTCAGGGACAGGCTGTTTCGCAGCTCTCATCCGGAAGAGCCGTGGGGGAAAACGGACCACACTCGGGAAATGGCTCAGGGGGTGGAGCCCCTCCAAGAAAGAGGTAGTTGAGCAGGAAGATAGGGTCGGTGATGTTCAGATCGCCGTTTCCATCCGCGTCGGCCGACCTGAAACAGACCTGTCCGAAGGAGTCTAAAAAAAGGCGCTCCAGAACACAGATCGGGTCGGTGATGTTCACCTCTCCGCTGCTGTCACAATCACCGCGAACCAGGAAGGGCCCATCCACCGGAGGCAAACCCACTGTCCTTCCCGTCGCCCTGACAGTAGGCAGGTCGGCGCCAGTCTCCACAAGCCAGGCTCTCAACTGTAGAGCCAGTTCCTGCTGGATTTCTGAGCGGGCCTCCGCAAGGTTTGTCGTCTCGCCGATATCTCCGGCCAGATCGTAGAGCTCGTAGCGTTCCTCTTCGTAGAAATAATGCAGCTTCCAATCCCCGCTGCGAATGACCGAACAGGGCTTTGAGCGCCAGGTTCCAAGCTGCGTCGATGCCTGGGTATAGCAGGGAAAATGCCAGAAGAGGGGACGCTGCTCCAGGCTGGCCCCCGGATCCCTGAATAGCGACAACAGGTTTTCACCATCGAGGACATGTCCCTGCGGCGCCTCAACGCCTGTGAGGGCAAGGAAGGTCGGATACCAGTCGATCGGGGCGACCTGGGTTTCGTTCACGCTCCCAGCCGGAACCTGCCCATCCCAGCGAATCATGAAAGGTACCCGGACACCGCCCTCGTAAAGAGAGCCCTTGCCTGATTTCAGGGGAGCCTGGCGGGTAACCTCGGTGGCGCCCCTGATACCGATATCTGAATAGCCGCCCACTCCGCCGTTGTCGGAGTAGAAGATAACCATGGTGTTATCGATCAGCTTCCGCCCCGGGGACCGAACCGAATCGGTCGTCTCAAGATAGTCCACCACGGCCCCGATGCTGTCGTCCATAGCCTTGATCATGGCGGCGTAGACAGGATCGTTGTGCCGCTCCCCCCTGGGCAGCCTGTTGAAAAGTTCGATGTCCTGCGCCTTGGCCTGCTTGGGAAGATGGACCGAAAAATGAGAAAAATAGAGGAAAAAGGGACGAGCCTTCTCTGACTCCAGCCAGCCGAGCGCCTCTGTGGTCAAGCGGTCCGTGACATACTGGTTAGCGATTCCGTTGGCTTCAAGGTGCGGAACCGCGAAGCCGCCATTCACATCGGCGAAATAACTGGCGCTGCCGTTTCTCGATGGAGGCACTCCCCGGTCAGCGCCGCCGTAGTTGACCTCGAAGCCCTGGGCTGTTGGGTAGCCGCCTTCATTTTCACCCCCCATATGCCACTTTCCGAAATGTCCCGTAGCGTAGCCCGCGAGCCTCATAGACTCAGCCAGGGTCACGAGCTCAAAATCCAGCGAAAGCCGGTTGGGCGCAGCGTTGAGCCGACGGTTGGCCGCGTTGCCGCGATTACCGTTGTTCACCGTGTAGACACCCGTCCTCGGAGCGTACTGTCCGCTCATGAGAGCAGCCCTGAAAGGCATGCAATTTGGAAAGGCATAGGCCTGTGGAAAACGCATCCCCTGCTCCGAGAGCCTGTCGAGATGAGGCGTCAGGTAATAATCAGACCCCCAGCTGCGGATATCGGTCCAGCCGAAATCATCCGCCAGGATGAAGACAATGTTGGGCAAGGCGGCCGGCGGTCGAGACCGGGCGCGGGAGACGAGCTGGATCCCGTTAACCGCCCCGCGCCCTGAACGAGCGGATACGACCAGCTCAAACGAACCGGCTGTGAGCTCGCGAAAGACTACGTAATTTCCGATGGCGGCATTGGCAACAGTGCTTCCTCGAGCTTCAACAAAGTGCCCATCGAACTGTCCCCGCGCCGGCTCGCTTCCGAAGACGACATCTTCACCGATCGCAAAACGAAAAAGCCCGCCCACCGTCTGCGGGTCGTAGTAGACATAGACATCGTAGCCTCCTTCTGTGAAGCTTTGCGGGACACCCCGGAAAGAGAAGGAGTTGGGGGAATCACCCGCCCCATTGGCGGCCCAGGCATCCATCATCCTGCCGTTTCTTCCATTCCCGTTGGAGTTGACGTAGGCCGCCTGGAACGCAAAGGAAGCTCCCGATACCACGCCCGAGCTGTCGAGCAGATTTTCGAGGACTCCGCCTCCGGCCCTCCTGGGTGGGCTGATGGCGTTGTTCCAATGCCGGGAGGCGACAACTCCTTCCACGGAAGCGGAGTCGAGGGAGGTCGAATCACCAACAGAAAAATTTACGCTGATCACGCCGCCAGGATCAGCAGCGACGAGCGTCGTGTAAAAACCGAGAACAACCGGAAAAATCAGATACAGAACCCTGCAGCTCAAAAGAAACCTCCTGCGACGAGATAAACCCGGAACTATTCTCCACCAGGAACCAACTCAAGTCGACAAGTCCCGCACCTGGACCTAATGAAACTTTATCCCCCATCCTACCATCCCCATCGATTCGTACATTTCCAGGCGGTACAATGAGCCTGGTAATATCATGAAGAACTCCACCATCCTGATCTGCGCAATAACCCTGTCCGCGGCAAATCCGTATCTGTCGGCGCAAGGAAACGCGCTCGACAAGCTCCCCGCAAAGGTAGCCTCCCTTGATAAAAACGGAGATGGAAAACTGTCCGCCAAGGAGTTACCCCCTGGCGCCAGGGCGAAAATCCTGAAGGAATTTGATCTCAACAACGACAACGCCCTCGATGCGCTGGAATTACGGACCTACCTGCTGTCGAAAAAGGGAGGAAAACCCTCGCCGGGAAAAGTGGAGATCGGCGACAAAGTCATCACCAGGAAAGACATCGAGTACGCAAGCGGCAAGGGGTATGAGAACGGCCTGGGCAAGCTCGACCTCTACCTGCCGGCGAAGGCGAAGAACTTTCCGGCGCTCATCTTCATTCACGGCGGCGGCCTGCAGGCGGGTGACAAATCCAAGCTCGACCAGGTTGGCCGGCGTTTCGCCCTGTTAGGAATCGCTGTCGTCGCCCCAAACTACCGTCTCTCACCAGCAGTAAGGTACCCTGCCCACATCGAAGATGCCGCCAGGGTCTTTCGCTGGACCTGGGATAATATCGCCTCTCACGGAGCGGACAGGGAGAAGGTCTTTATTGCCGGCGGATCCGCCGGTGGGCATCTCACCATGCTCCTGACCCTCGATGAGCGATTCCTCCTCAAGCAGGGCCTCAAGGGCTCGAACATCCGGGGAGCCATCCCCATCAGCGGCCTCATGGACGTAACCCGCACCGGCCAGCTTCGCCGGGGCAAGGTATGGGATGACTCTCCCGAGGTCATGAAGAGGGCCTCCCCTCTCACCTGGGTACGAAAGGATGCTCCTCCGATCCTGATCCTCTTCGCCGACGGAGAGACGCCCGAACGCGCGCGCCAGAACCGCCAGGTTTACGAAGCGCTGAGGAAGACCGGCCACCAGGATGTGACGATGCAGATCCTGGCCAACCGCACTCACAACACGATTCGCCCCAACCTCTCAAAAGAGGGCGACCCCGGACTGCTGGCCATGCTGGCCTTCATCAAGAGACACACGAACCGGCAACCGGCGCGGCGCTGAGGCCGATGGATGCTGCTCAGGCGTTCTTCCCGTCTCGGCTCTCCATCCTGTAAGCCTGGTCGATCCGCCGCTGGATCTTGCTGATCAGGTTAGCGCATTGCATGAGAAAAATCGTGAAGGCCTGGTTGCTCCGAAGGTCCTGGTGCGTCAACTTCCCAAGAGCCTCCAGCTTGATCAGGGTCACCCTGTCGAGACACGACTCAAGAGATTCGATATCCGTGATCTCCATCTGTTGCTTCTCGATCTTCAGAGTTCTATCGAGGAACTCATCAAGATTCTCACGCTGCTCAATGTAGAGCAACTCATCCTCTTTCTCTTTTCGCCGCTTCAGGCGGTCCCAGATAAGATAGAGGCCCGCCGCGAACGCCAGCAGGAGTTCCTTGGCGGCCGAGATGGATTCAAGCAGGGTCGCGATCTCTCCCATGTCATCCTGCGGAAAGAGATACCTCCTCGAGACTGGGTGCAGCCGCAACGTGGACAATTCCGCGACCTCGTCCCTGTCCATCAGGAGAGGAAATTCCTGCCGTAATTCGCTCTCATAGATGGTGCCAAGGACCGCCTCGATGAGCTGCTCATTCGCATCCTGCCCGACGACAACCGATGCCGTCGTGGAAATCGTCTTCAGCTCCTCCGACGGAGTCGAATAGGGCTTCTCTGAATAAAGGCCGACCGGTATCGTCGCCGACTGGAAAAAGAAATGCTTCACCTCGAAGGCGACGGCATCCTCCACCGGTAACAGGACAAACCGTTCATCTATCAGCACCTCGCGCAGATCAGCGCTGAAAACTCCGCTCGTCACGATAGCGGCGTCAAGCGTCTCGTCCGCCAGGAGGGACCTGAAAGACACCGGCCTGCGTTCCACCTTGAGCTGGTAATGGTTAAGAACATTATCCGCGCTGACCTGCATCCCGGAGCCTTCGAGTCCGACCGCGACCCGCCTGCCATCGATGTCCGGGATGGCATCCATCCCGCGCCCCTTCCTGACGATGACATGCACGAGCTCCTTGTAAATCGGCGCGACCACAAAGAGGTCCTTCATCGAGACAGCCCCGTCCTGGACAACGGCCAGGTCTACGAGCTCGGCTCCAGCTTCGCCAAGCAGCTGCTGGCGGTTACTGTTTGATCCCGAAGTGGGAACCAACTCGACCTTGAGCGAGAAACGATCCTCGAGCAGCTTCTTGATCCTTAATGTGAAGTCATGGTACAGCCCCCCGGTTGAACCCGTGGCGATCCGAACCCGTCCCGGCAGGGTCTCACGCGTGAAATACCAGGTGAGAAGAGACACCAGCAGGACTGAGATCATCACAAAGGTGATGACCTTTCGAACCGTCAGTTTCTTTTTTAACGCCATGTGGGGGCCTCGATCACCGAAAAGGACCGGATCTTCTACCTACAAACTAACAAGGCTGGGGCCTACAGGCGCCGTTAAAAATTCACCTGCGCCTGAACTCTAATTCAGTAAACCAGAAATCATCGTTGGGAACATCCAGCTCGAGTTCCTCAACTTTTCCGCTCTTGTCGACAAGAAATCGGCAGGTTCCCCTGCCAAACCACGGAAATTTTTTCCGCCAGGTGAGGAGAAAGGTGTCGTAGTGAAGATGTTCCAGGTCAGCGACAAAGTCAGGAGCGGGCGAGAGACGCAGCACCAGGCGGCCATCCTCGAGTTTGACGGAGGCATCGCCATAGAGCGAACCGCCATAGGTCCCCCCGTAAGCCGCAAGGCCGAGCGAAGGTTTCGTGCCCTTGACCCGCCCCCTCACCAGATCCTCCTGTATCTGGATCTTCCTCTGGCGCCCGCGCTTCTCACGCGGCAGGAACTCCGACGACCAGTCACGCTCCTTGCCGCCGAGGTAGGCATCCAGGATCCGGAGCGTGAGTGCGTGAGCAATCCCGGTCATGCTGTTGGTCAATACGACAACACCAAGCCGTTCTTCTGGAACCATCATGACTCCCGAATACATGCCGTCATAGGCCCCCCCGTGACGAACCAGCTTTCGGCCCAGGTAGTCCTTCACCCCCCAGCCGAGAGCGTAGGCCTTGAAATGCGTCGATGGATACCTCTTGCGGTCCGCCACGCTGACTCCGGTCAGGATATGGGGCTTCCACATCTTCCGCGACGACTCCCTGGAAAAATACCGCCGCCCGTCCCAATGCCCCTGCCCGAGCTGCATCCGAACCCAGAGGGACATGTCTCTCACTGATGAGATAACTCCCCCGGCAGGGCCCATGCTGTCCCAGCTGACCCAGGGAAAGGTCACCAGGCGGCCCTCGGATTCCCCGTGCGGAGTCGCCACGTTCTCAACCCGGTCCAGCCCCCGGACCGTGGCACGCGTGCGCTTCATTCCAAGTGGGATAAAGAACCTCTCCTCGACATATTCTGCCCAGGGCTTCCCGCTGACCGCCTCCAGAACCTCGCCGGCCGCGATAAACATGAGATTGGAATAACCGAAATCCGAACGAAAGATCCCCTTTGGTTCAAGGAATCGAGCCCTGCGGACGACCTCCTCCGAGCTGTAGCCGGTACCATACCAGAGCAGGTCGCCGCTGAAGGTGCCGAGCCCACTGCGATGGCAGAGCAACTCGAAGACCCGCAGCTCCTCGGTCACGTAGCGGTCGTAGAGCTGGAACCATGGCAGGTGTTTTTTAACCCGGTCATTCCAGCTGAGCTTGCCATCCTCTACCAAGGTCGCAATAGCAGCGGAGGTGAACGCCTTGCTGTTGGAAGCAATAGCGAAGAGGGTGTCAGAATCTACGGCCTTGTCGCCGCCAAGCTCCCGGACTCCGTACCCGCGGGAGAGAGCAACCTTGCCATCCTTCACGATAGCCACAGCCAGCCCCGGAACCGCCCAATCCTCACGGGCCTTCGAGATGTAGGCTGACAGCTTCTCGACATCGACATCAGCCGAACGTGCGAGGCCCGGAAAGACAGGACCCAGCAAAGCCAAAACCAGCGACAGCTTTACGATTCTCATAAGTTGTTCCATTCACATCGCCTGCGGTTACTCCATCGGAAAGAACAGGCCACTCTCAATCCCGAGCCGTCAAAAAGCAAGAATGAACAACGGTGAAGAACCCGGGGGTTCTTTTTCCCGAGGCGCCGCTGGACTACAATGGGACAGGACATCAACGCGACCAACCCCTGGAGACACATGCCAAGAATTAACAGCCTCGCACTGGTCATTGTCGTGATGGTGCTCGCGCAGTCGCCCTGCCGGGGAGAAAGCCCACCGGACATCGTCCTGGTGATGACAGATGACATGGGCTACTCAGACCTGGGGTGCTATGGAGGCGAGATCGAGACCCCTCACCTCGACAAGCTTGCAGCCGGCGGGCTGCGCTTCACGAACTTCTACAGCGAGAACATGTGCTGGGTGTCGAGGGCCGCGATGCTGACCGGGGTCTGGCACCTGACCTCTTTCCACCGCAAGGGACTCCACCCGCGTTGCGTGACCATCCCCGAGGTCCTCAGGAGCGGCGGCTACTCAACCCTGATGTCCGGCAAGTGGCATCTCGGCTGGCCCCGCCAGAAGAGCTCGCCAACCGACCGCGGCTTTGACAGCTTCTATGGAATTATCGATGGAGCATCCAGCTTCTTCGCTCCGGCCAGCCTGATGCGTGACAAGACGCCCATCAACGTGACCGCCCTTCCTGCTGACTACTACATCACCGATGCCATCAGCGACAACGCGGTCCAGTACATCGAGAAGGCCGACAGAAAAAATCCCCTGCTTCTCTATGTCGCCTACACGGCGGCCCACTGGCCGCTTCACGCCAGGCCCGCCGATATCGCTCACTACAAGGGCAAGTACGCCATGGGCTGGGACAAGCTGCGCAAGGAGCGTTACCAGCGCATGAAGAAGCTGGGCATCATCTCCGCCGACACTCCCCTCTCGCCGCGCCACCGGAATGTTCCTTCCTGGGAGGAGGCCGAACACAAAGACTGGCAGCAGAGACGCATGGAGGTCTACGCGGCCCAGATCACCAGCATGGACGCAGGGATCGGGCGCATCGTCAAGGCCCTCAAGCGCCGGGGAAATTTCGACAACACCCTCATTCTCTACATGACCGACAACGGCGGCTGCCACGTTGAGTATGGAAAAAACCGCAAGGGGCCCTACCTGCCAGCTGCAACCCGAGATGGGCGCAAGATGAGGCCCGGAAATATTCCCGACCTGATGCCCGGACCGGAAATCACCTACCAGAGCTACGGCTACGGCTGGGCCAATGTTTCGAATACGCCCTACAGGATGTTCAAGCAATTCGACCATGAGGGTGGGATCCGAACTCCGCTCATCGCGCACTGGCCCGGCGGTATCGCGAGCCGGGGCGGACTGAACAACGAGGTGGCCCATCTCGTTGACATCCTGCCGACCCTGGTTGAAATCACCGGCGCCCGGCTGCCGACGAACTCAGGAGGTTCGAAACGCATCGCGATCAACGGCCGCTCCCTCGCCGGTGTATTCCAGGGGAAGAAGCGACAGGGACACAGCTCCATCTTTTTCTCCCACAACAAGGGCCGCGCCATCCGCGAAGGTAAATGGAAGCTCGTACAGGACAGGAAAAAGAAACAATGGGAGCTCTACGACCTCAGCAAGGACCCCACCGAGCTGCGGAACCTCTCACAGGAAGAACCCGAAATCGCCGCCGGACTCAAGGCTCGCTGGACGGCGTGGTTCAAGCAACAGGCGAGCCAGGATTCTCCTGTCCCAGGCGTCCCCGGCAAGAAAGGAAACTAAATGCCCCCTATAAACAACAGAGCCACCCTCCTCGCGACCCTCCTGGTTATCTTCTCTACCGCCACCAGCCGCGCCGAAGACCGATACGCGTTCATCGTCTCCGGCGACTGCCAGTACCTGGCTGAGAATTCCGCCACTCCGATGAAGCTCGACCCCTACGCCGAGATCGCCAACAGCCGATTTATCAAGCTGATGAACAAATTCCCGGGTAAGACCATCACGAAGAAGCTCGGGGGCGGCAAGGTCTCAGGCGACATCCTGGGCATCCTGGTCACCGGAGACCTGATCGAATCCCTCGACAAGCGTGGAGGAAACTACCCCCCTATGCAGCGCTTTGAGTGGAAAAGATTCCAGGCCGACTATGGCCTCAAGGGCGGCGATGGCCGGCTGCCCTGGCCTGTCTACGAATTGCACGGTAACCATGATGGCCCCCAGGGAGACACCTTCGTTATCGAGGGAATCATCTCGAGAAACAAGGAACGCCCCGGGGTCAGCTCCCGCTCCACCAACGGACTGCACTACTCCTGGGACTGGGGACCATTGCACCTCGTCAACCTCGGGATCTTTGTCGGCGAGGGAGAGAAGAGGCGCGAGGGACATCACTACTCGCCGCGATCGAGTCTCGAATTCCTGAAAAAAGACCTCGGAAAAAGAGTCGGCTCATCAGGAAGACCGGTCATCCTGAGCTTTCACCTGCCCCCCTTCATCGCCGAATACGACTGGCCAAAGGAGGATCTCGCCGAATTCTGGAAGACGATCAACGCCTACAATGTGGTCGCCATGTTCCACGGACACACCCATGGCTCGCCGCCAAGCCGCAACCGCTGGAACGGAAGGCAGTTCGCGCCAAAGCTCAAGGATGGACTTGACCTCTTCAACCCGGACGATTCCGGCGCGGCGAGAACCGCGCGCAACAATCCCAACAAGGGAACCGGGCTGGCCCACGGGGTCCTGTATGTTGAATTACTCGACCGCCCGGGAGCGGATAACGACGCCCTGGTGGTGCGTTCCTACGCCAGCAGGGACAATTGGAAAACCCACGACTGGCACAGCATCTGGAAGAGAAAGATCAGCATCCCGGAGAAAAAATAATCCGGACGTACACCCCTACTTCAGGAGGTGAGCCGAAGGCATGATGCCTCTCTTGTACTTTTTAAAGCCGAACTGTGTCGGCTCGAACTTCCCGACAATATCCACGTTCGACCTGGCTGGGATCTTGTCCTCGAGCCCGACAGCCCAGTAGGCGGCATTGACCATCATGCGCCGGGAGCCCTCGGCCACCAGGTCCGTCGCGGCGCCCATGGTGGTGGTAAACACCCTGCCGACCGTTCCATTTTTGCCCTTGTGGGAATTGGTCCAGCTCAACGGCATCATGGGGCTGTTCTTCTTGCCCTCCAGGGGTTCATCATCAAACTTCATGCCCTTGAGAACCTGTCCCATGACGATCGGCTTGCACGTGGCCGCGAGGGGGCGAACTCCGTAGACATCTGAAGGTCCCCAGATATCGCCGTCCTTGATTCCCCTGAGGATGGGGTGCTTTTCCTGTCCCTTGGTGATGATTCCACGGGCGCTCTGCCTGCCGTGATGGCCATGGTGATTGAGCCAGGTGTCACCGAGGACCTGTTTCCCGAAGCCGCCTTTGCGATTGAAGGAGTAGCTCGCGTATTTCCTGTTCCCCGGGATATTGAAAGCATGGGTGGCTGTCCTCATACCAATGATGGGCTTCCCAGCGCTTACATAAGCATCGATATGGGCCATCTGATCATCAACGAGATTGCGAAAACGAGTCGCGATCACCATGAGATCAGCTGTCTTCAGAGCCTCCAGGCCGGGGATATTGTGGCTGTTGTCAGGATTGATAACGCCGGTCTTCGGGTCCTGCGAGAAAACGACCGTACATTTGAATCCGTGATGCTTGGCGAGAATTTTCCCCAACTGCGGAAGGGCTTCCTCCGAACGATATTCTTCATCTCCGGAGATCAAGACAATCTCCTTCCCCTTGCCGGGTCCATCGAACCCTTCATAGACAACCCATTTCGGCTCGGCGGCGAAGACGCTCGAAATGATACCTACAAAGACAAGAGCCAATACGCCAATGCTGATGCGATCACGTTTCATCTTCTCTGCTGATCCTTTGCGCGACAGGTTGTGTTAATCATTCAAACAGACTGCAAAATTGTACAACGGAGGAGAAGAGTCTTTAAGACCGATTTCTCCGGAAGCGGGCTCAGTCAGAGCAGGACTCCGGGCAGGTGGGAATGCGAACGCATTCCTCGCCATTGGCGTGCGGCGCGCCGCCACGGAAGAGCCAGGTCAGCAGACCGATCGCGTCGGTGAGGTTGACGCCATTGTCTCCGTTGACATCCAGCAGCTGCACATTGTCCGGATCACCGGCATCTCCAGCGCCGCATGGCAAGGACGCCGGGTTGCCGACAAAGAGATGGCCCAGGAGCCCGATGGCGTCGGAGATGTCCACACGACGATCCTGGTTCAGGTCGCCAGGAAGCTGAAGGCCCCCGGCTGGCCCGGGCGTCGCTGTCAGGAAACCGGGAGTGCCGTCGACCTCGAGACTCGCTCGCCAGGCGGCGGAACCAGAGAGGCCTGCAGGCCAGGAGTCCAATTCCACCAGCTCGAGAGATGAGCCTTCTCCATCGGTCGAAGGATACCAGCTGTCCTGGTAAGAGAAAGAGGCGATCACCTCGCCGCCGGCATCGACAAGGGTAACCTCTTCGCTTGAATTAGACAGGTTGCCCGCGTAGACGCCGGCGACCAACAGGCGCCCGACATCGTAGCGCGAGGAAAAGGCCTCGAGGTCCTCAACCACCAGAACCACCTCGCCTGGCTGAAGCGCTGGCACCGCCCCATCGGAGAAATTGAAACGCAGGCCACCGGTAAACCGGACACCCTGCAGGTCGAGGACATTCTCACCGGCGTTCAACAGCTCAATATATTCAAAATCATCCGCATCGTAGGAGCTGTCGCCAGCCTGCCCCCTTGGGTGATACATGAGCTCGGTGACCCGTAGATCGGCTGTGTCGCCAGCGAAGATCGCCTCGTTCAACGCGCTCCAGTTACCGCGCCTGAGGGCCCGGGCCTTCAACACGGTCGTCCCACTGAGCTGCAGCGGCTCCTGGTAACGAACCGCTGCAGGGCTGGTGTTCCCTCCGGGCAACCGAGGATCGGTCCCATCGAGGGTGTAATAGATGTTACCAAGATCCGTCGCCAGAGAGACCTCCAGCGCCTGGCCATCTCCCGGTAGCCGGCCGCCGTGGGGAGAAAAGACCGGAGCCGAATGCGAAGGATAGAGACCCGCCCGGCGAAACTGGCTCATCACGATCCCGGGACGCCTGGGGAAATACTCCTCCAGCAGACGGCGCTGCTCTTCGAGCCATTCCACATCCCGGGTGTAGGCGTTACCCGGCCTGCGCCAGTCGCCCCAGCGAGCCGACTCGCAAGCCAGGGCCGCGTGGATCTCCCCGGCTAGCTTCATGTAGCGATCTTGAACCGCCTGGGCCGTCATCAAGCCACCGTTGAAATAATGACGATGCAGGTGGTCGGCGAAAAGCAGGCGAAACTCCGAATTCTCCGTGAGGCGCTGAAAGATGCGGGTTGGCTTGTTCTCGTTATCGAGCCGGGTCCTGTCGACGGAGACAAGCTGGAAGATATGCTCGGTGTCCCAGCAGAAGAACTGGTAGCCGCTTCCGGGCTCCCTGCGCCTGGTGGCATACCAGTTGTGCCGGTCCCAGTCCGTCTCGCCGCCGCCCATCTGGACAATCATGTAATCGATCAGGTTGGGAATATCACACCACGCGGCGAGCTCTTCATAGGCCTCAGGACTTGCGAGACCACCCTCGGCGATCGCCATCATGCTGTTCCACGCCTGCTGGTCACCATCGACAGCCTCCCCCGAGTTGAGGGCATCGTACTCCTCCTTCTCACCTCCGGAATAGGAGGCGCTGAAGGACGCGGTGGGACGCTCCACAACGTTGTAGATTCCCCAGTAGAGCCCATTGAGGTAAAGATGCATGAAGGTCCCGTGCGCGGCGGGCCTCCCCATCGCCAACTGCGTCTCCCTGGTCCACTCATCGCGAAGATACTGGGCCCTGGTCCGCTGGCTCAGATTCTGGTTCAGCCAGGAGTTGCCGTGATGGCCTCGAAGAACGAGAGTGTCGAAGCTGTCGACCTCCGAGTCCGAGTAGAGAGGGAAGCGCAGCTTCCCGGGGCCGTATTGTTTCTTGAAGAGCAATCTCAGGGTGTGCTTCGGGGTGATGTCAGGACGCCGGTTGATGCCGCCGTAAATTCGAATACCACAATTGACCTGGATGCCCTCTTTTCCGTCCGGGTAGATAAGTTCCATCGAGCAGGGTCGCTCCCAGCGCGAGCCGCTTGAGCGACTGTTGGAATAGATGCCACCGACATCAGGATTAGAGCTCGGATTGAACAGGTGATCCCGGTCGGAGATGAGGGAAAGCGAAGGGAGAGCGAGGAGGTCATCTGCAATCTCGTCCCGGTAAGCGGGATCGGTGACAACATCCTGGTCCATTTCATAATCAGCGAGGATCCCATCTCCCCAGGTCCTCGGAAATCCAGCCGGTCTCCTGGGCTGGTTGAGGACTCCGCCGCTACCACCCGGGACTACAGGGCGCCTGAAAATATAGGTTCGGGTATCGAAGTAGGACGCCTCGTAGCCGTCGAGAAAAGCCGCGGACCGCAAGATGGTGGTGTCGGCGACCTGGACAGGCCCGGCATAGACCTGCCCATCCTCCTGCGAGGGCGCGCTGCCATCCAGGGTATAGCGTATGACAGCCTCGGGAGTCTCGGTCTCGAGCGTCACCTCGAAAGGTTGCTCATAGAAGCCGCTGTCGTGGCTCAGAACCACATCGGAGACAAAGCCCTGGAACCCGGAGCCGTTGACGGTGCCGGGAGTCGGTGAGCCGAAATAGACTGGAGAAGAAGGATCGCCTCCATCTCCCGCCCCAGGCCCATAGGAGTAGTCTTCCCGCTGCGGCGGAAATTCCGGTGAAAATTCGGAGGCGACGCTCACCCCATCGGGGTGGTAAAGCCCGAGGTACTCACCGGAACTATCCAGTCGAAACGAGGCGTGAAGCTCACCACCAGCCAGCGAGCGATCTTTGCCTGAGGCGAACACCACGGCGAAATCACCAGCGCCAAGAACGAACGCGGGAAATCTCCAGCCGGGACCGTCCGGATCATCGAAGAGAAGCCATCCGTCCAGGTCGACCGCATCGGTCCCGCTGTTATGAAGCTCAATCCAGTCGGAAAAATCTCCGTCTTCATCAGCCAGCGTCCCATCGTTATCCGCCAGAAGCTCGGTGATGACCACCTCCGCCAGGAGCCCCCGCATGGGGAAAAAAACGGAGAGAAGAAGAATGACGAGCTGCAGTAGAAAACTCGAAAAACGCATGGAATCACTCGAAACGGGTAGAAAAAAAGCCCCAGGCGCGGGTCCAAAAAACAATTATATCACACGCAAAAAAGTAGAAGACCGGCCCGGAAAAGGCTCAGAAGGCCTGGACAGTGGAAGGAGACGGCAGCAGCTTGAGCAATTCGCCAGCGGGAATGCAGTGCTTGAGAACCATCTGCAGGTTCTTCTCTACACCCTTCTCTTTGTTGTAGTAGATCGAGCGGGTACTGGAGACGATCCCGACCACGCGGCCATATCCATCGAGAACCGGAGAGCCGCTCGAGCCACGAGCGAAATCCGCGGTGATCGCCATGCGGTGCATCTTCCCCTTCTTTCCGTGAGCATTGTGAACCATGTAGCGGGAAACAAGACCGTGGGTGAAGGTATAGAATTGTCCATCCGGGTGGCCGAGGACATAAACCCCGGAACCAACAGGGGCGTCAGCCTTGACGGGCAGAGCATCCAGACCTTTACCTTCCACCTTCATCACCACGATATCCTGCAGCTCATCGGCCGCCAGCACCGAGCTGACGGGAAACACCCTGCCATCATGGGTCATCACGCCAAGGGTCTCGACATCGGCTGCCTTCTCAACAACATGGTAGTTTGTGACCACGATGCCATCACCGCCGATAACGAACCCGGTTGAGAAACCGGAATGCCAGTGCTCACAGCGGCCGCATTTGTAGAGGGTCCCTATCATCACCACGCTCTTCGAAGCGCGCTGATAGATGTCGGCGGGAGGGAGGGAGCTTGAAGATCCCGTAACGCAGTCCATCTCAAACAGCTTGCGATCGAGCTGGGAAGCCAGCTTCCCGCCCTTGATCGTCTTGCCCCGGTCGAGGTGTTCAGCCATCCTGGAGATGAACTTGTTCCGCATGCCGTGGTCATCTTCTTTCGAAGGAGCCAGGGCCTTCCGCTTGACTGCGGCCACCGGCACGTCGATGCGAAGCCGCTTCGGCGGCATGCAGACCTCTGCGTTGCAGGCCTGGTAGACCAGCTCGGCGAGAATCTTTTCTCCCGGCCCTACCTTTCTCAAGGGAACGGTAATCCTGAAGCTCCCCTCGAGGATCCCGTCTTTAGCGGCCGGAACCCGGGGAGCGGAAGATGCACTGAAACCCGAGCCCTCGAGAAATTCGATCTTGAGCGGAATACCATCCTTCGCCCCTTCACCGAAGACGTGCCAGGGCCCCTTCACCGCGACATCAAGAACCAACAGTTCAGGCGAACCTTCGGCCTTCAGCGATACGACCGGCCCGGCAGAGGATGGCCTCCTGCCCCTGGTGGGCAGAATACCTCGGCGCTCTGAGCGAGCGACCGCGGGAGGAGCGCCCTTCTTTCCTTCCACCAGGCGCTCGACCCAGTCAGAGACCGCCTCTCCGCGAAGGTTGACGGCCTGGATGACACCTTCCCGGTCAACCAGGAAGCTGGCCGGAATACTGTGAACGTCAAAAAGTACGGCGAGCTCGTTCTTCCACTTGCCACCATCGAAGAAGTGGAGCCAATCCATACCGGCATCAGCGACCTTTTTCTCAAACCTCGCCTTGTCGTCATCGAGGCTGATGGCGAAGATCTCGAAACCCTTCTCCCTGTACTTCTCATAGGTCTTTTTCAGATGTGGAAGCTCAGCAACACAGGGACCACACCAGGTGGCCCAGAAATCGACCAGGACGACCTTGCCGGCGAAGCTGGCAGGGGTCACCGTCTTGCCGCTTCGATGGTCCTTCACCTCGAAGTCCTTCAGCTTACCGCCGATGACCCGGAGTTTTTCGAAGACCGACTTCAGCCTTGGCAGCATCCGGCTCTTGCCCGCGGCCGTCATCGATTTCTCCACATCGTCCATGAAGCGACGAGCCTCTTCGATCCTGCCCGTGCGGGCGAGGGCCGAGGCGAGCTCCCGGGCATAGCCCTCGGGCTGGTCCGGGTATTTCTTCTGGATCGCCCTCAGCTTCGGCAGCGCCTTCTCTGCCTGCCCTGAGAACAGGTAAGCCGCGCCCTCGCGAATCCTCGCGATCCTGGAGAAATCACTCTCCGGCCAGGCCGCCAGGAATTCACCATAGACCGGAGCCGCCTCCGCATAGCGATGCATGCCCCAGAGACTGATGGCCTTGACATAGAGCGCTTTCTCGCAAAGCGGAGAGTCCTTGAAACGTTCAAGGAAGATGTCGATCTTCTCGAGGCCCTCGTCATTGCCCTTGCAGAAGATCAGGTTGCCTTTCCTGCGAACGCCGAGGATTTCATCGATCTCGCGCATCGCGCGCTGGTCGTCGGCGAGTTTTTCAGGAGCCGGCGGCGGCTCCTTGCCTGAGAGCAGCTCGGCGACCCTGCGCCCGAGCGCATCCCCCCGCAGCTTGCTGTAGCGCACTCGGCCTTCGCGGTCGAGCAGGAAGGTGAAGGGTATGCTGCGGATATTGTTCAGAACTCCAGGCGCTGTCTTCCAGCCCTTGCCATCGTAGATCTGCGGCCAGTCCATCCCCTGCTTCTTCATGAAGTCGCGGATCTTATCCTCATCGCCGGCCCGGTCCATGGTCACACCCAGGATGGCGAAACCCTGGTCTTTGTATTTTTCGTAGGTCGCCACCACGTTCGGCATCTCACGAACACAGGGACCGCACCAGGTCGCCCAGAAATCAACCAGGAGCACCTTGCCGCGGAAGTCCTTCACCGAGACCTCCTTGCCATCGAGCGTCTTGCCGGAAAATTCGGCGAAGCGGAGATCGCCGCTTTCGGCGGTCCGGGACGGCCTGGCGACGCCGGGGCCCCTTCTTTCACCAGGCTCGCGAGGCTCGGCCGAATAGAGGTACTTGAGCAGCTTCCCCTTCATCTCAGCGTCCATGCTCTGGTCCGCCATGGCCATGGCGACGAGCTCGGTGAGGAGCTTCACGTCAGCCGGCTCCTCGCTCTTGACGAGCCTGGAACCGAAGCTTGAGTACGCTCCGTAGGCTCCCCTCGAGCCATGAAGCGCGAGAGTCGGCAGGAGGGCCTTAACCCGGGCGTGGTCCTTCGCATCGAGAGCCGCGTAAATACCTATCGGGAGGATCCTGTCAATCCAGCCGCCGTACTTCTTCCCAGCTTCCGCTGGAAGACCGCCATGCTTGATGATATGCCCGACGAGGCACTCCACAGCTGAGGTCGGCCGCGAGCTCGGCCCGTTCTCCTTCTTGCCCAGGAGGTACAAAGGAAAGGCCTTCACGTAGGCATCTTCTCCAAGGTCGAGACCTGTCGCCTCGATCTTTTTCAGCCAGGCCCGGACCTGTCCCATCCGGTCAGCTGGCTTGTTTTTCTTCAATTGTTCGATCACCACGAGAGCATCGATCTCCTCGACCGCCTGCTCCCGGGTCCAGTCTTCGACACCCCGCAGGGGAACCGGACCAAGAACCTGCTGAAGAACGATCAAGAGCAGCAGGCAAACAGGAAGACTTCTCATGCGCATTTTAAATAATACCTTTCCTTTGAACCATCCCTGGCGCCGCTGCAGAAGCAGCCAGGTTAAGGAGGACAACCTTTTCCGGGTCCAGATTGATCCGGTAGAGAGCTATTATAAAGAGAAAAAGAAGGGCCGGCTGAGTGTTTGGGTCGAAATGGTAGGGTTGGTGCTGAAGGAATTCAGCCGGCCCGTGGATTGCATCACTGCACCACAATGATGCCCGCGAGGAAGACTATTTGTTCAATAGGAATAAATCGTCGGGTTTTTCTCCGTTCTAACCGCCGCGAACCGGTCTCTCTACGGGACCGATCACGCCCCCCCCAGGGCGCTCGGCGGGACCAATAACTCCCGGCTCCGGCACCTCCACCGGACCAGGCTCCGCATCTTCCCTGCCCCGTACCCCGCAAAGACTGAAAACGGGTCCGGTCAGGACATTGACATCACGACAGGCAAGCTCGCAATCGCGACAGAGCGAGAGCATGAAGGTCCCGCACCAGCCATCTTCGAGGGAGGCCAGCAGGCGCCCATTGCGACCGGGATCGAGATTCAGCAGTCGACCGTTTCTCGCCCGGATCTGGTAACAAGCACCCCTCTCGCTAACCACGAGGCAGCCATCCTGACGCAGATCGCAGTCGCCGGGAAGGATGTCGGGGCCGCAATCGACATGGACATCTTCACAAGCCTCGATGGAGTCATAGAGGTCTTCACAGTCGCCTCCCGTGCAATCGCAACCGCTGAGCGTGCGGCAGTTCCTGCCGTCCCAGTAGTAGCCGAGAATGGCGGCACAGAGGCCTTCGGATCCAACATCCATGGCATCGCAGGAGACCGGTTCGGGCTCGATGTTGACACATTCAACATGAGCGGCCTCGCAGGACTCGATGCTGTCGTAGAGCTCTCCGCAGTCGTCTCCGGCGCAATCACAGCCGCCCAGAGAACGGCAACTCTCACCGTCCCAGTAAAAACCGAGCAACATCCTGCACAGACCGACGCCCTCGACGTCCATCGCCTCGCAGGATCCATCTACGGGACCGGAATCCGGACAGCTGGTGTTCTCGCAGCCCAGAACGAGCTTTGTGGAGCCGCATTCAGGAAAGGGAGCGGGAACCGGTTCACCGCCAAGAAAGAGAAAGTTCAAAAGATAAACGCCATCGGAGAGGTCTACAGTCCCCCCGCTGGCCGCATCGGCGTTGACATCCGCTGCCTCGGCACAGGGCAAAGGCGCGCCCCCGAGGAAGAGGTTGTTGAGAATGTACACCGCGTCGGTGAGATTGACTTCAAGATCCAGGTTGGCATCACCTCTCAGAAAAGAGGTTCCGTCCTGTGCTCTTGCCCCCGTTGCAACCAGAATGATTGCCAGGAAGACTGACTTGCGCATGGATATACTCCTGTCGCTGTTTCTTCCAAGCCCGATGTCTATGTCCCGAATCGACAGTCCATGCCCCAGCAGGACCATCGCATCCTTCTATAGTCAAATGTACCAGCCAATCCGGAAATTCGTGCAGAATCCCGAAATTCCTGAAAATAATCCGGTCCGGAGTCCGGGCGGTCAACGCCGTGGCAGGTTCCGAAAATCTCTCAGTTGATATTGGTATCAGCGAGAAACAGCGGCACCGGTACGCCAATAGCATGAGCGAAAGCACGCAGGAGCTCGGCCTCCTCGACCTCGATGGCGTCATCTGCGAGAACACAATGGGAGGCGGCGCTGAGAAGCGCCTCGCGAATCTTGACGGATGACCGTGCCAGCCGCCCAATCGATGTTCTCAGCTCGCCCACCGGGATGCTCTCCGTCTCGTACCGCAGCTTGACCCGTCCCGCAAGCGAGCCGCGGGCGGCCTCAAAGGACAAGCTACGTTGATCGGGGTCGGAATGCCCGGCCGTCGCCAGCACTGAGAGAACGCG
>DCKY01000059.1:0-4098 GCA_002320775.1 Planctomycetes bacterium UBA1662 | reverse complement strand
CGGCCACTGCCGTAGAGGCAGAATTCGATCATGGTGATGTAGCAGAACTCCCGGAGGTCGACCTTGTTGTCAAGCTTGACGATTCGTTCGATCCGCTCGGTGAATTCTCCGGCCTGGCTGCTGCTCAGGGTCCGTAGAGCGGGCGCGCACATCTCCAGCAAAGGAAGCCGGGCATGGGCATCCAGGACGGGCATCAACTTGTCGAGGCGAGACAACTCTCCCAGCTCGTCCTGGCCAAGGATCTCCGAGAGCCCCCCCCTGATCATCTTCCGACGTTCTTTCTTATTCTCCGGCAGAACCAGGAGATACACCAGGGCGCTGGCGCTGAGAGGATGCTGGGCCGCCTCGGCGAGACCGGCTGGAAGCGAGGCGACGATGTGAATGGCCTTCTCGACCCCGGCCTCGGTCACCGAGCCGGTGCTGGCAATGACGTCATCCGCGTTCGCCCTGATCGTCCCCCCGGCCAGGCCCGCCGCCCCAGCCGCCAGGGGCGCCCCGGAGGCCTGCGCTTCGCCCGGACCGATGGCATCGAGCGGCAGGTTCTGGATGCGAGAGATCCTCTCCGGCAACGGAGGATGCGTCTTGAAGCTGAAGAAAGATTTGGCCACGCTGCTGAAGCACATGTGCGAGACCTCCGCGGCTCGCTTGGTCTCGAGCTCCCCATCAGCGTAGCCTCCGATCTTACGCAGGGCGCCGCCGATCCCGCCGGGATTACGGGTGAATTGAACCGCTGAAGCATCGGCGAGAAATTCCCGCTGACGCGATACCGCCGCCTTGATGAGGGAACCGAAAAAATACCCGATATAGCCGACCAGCATGAGCACCAACCCCGCGATGATAACCCCCCCGCCTCCGCCTCCGTCCTTGCTCCGACTCCTGCTCCTGGATGAATTCCCACCGATCTCGATCACGATCCGGCCGAGCATGGCGATGAAGAGGATGCCGGCGAGCACGCCAATCAGGCGAATATTGAGCTTCATATCACCGTTGAGAATATGGCTGAATTCATGGGCTACCACGCCCTGCAGTTCGTCCCGGTCGAGCTTCTCAATGCATCCCCGTGTTACAGCCACCGCCGCATCCTGGATGGTGAACCCCGCCGCGAAGGCGTTGATGTTGAGCTCGTCCTGCATGATGTAGATCGCCGGAACAGGCACCCCGGATGCGATGGACATCTCCTCCACCACGTTGATGTACTTGCGCTCATGTGGATCCCTCGTGGCCGGGTTGACCTTGACGGCTCCCACCATCTCCGCCACCGCCGAGCCGCCCGACGACAGACTGGAAATCTTGATGAGACTGGCAAGTCCGCTGCAGAGAAGCGTGCCGCCCGCCACGTAGAGCAGGGTATACGGCTGCCAGAGCCCGGTGGCCGCAAACCTTTCCGGCCTCGTCTGCCCCATGTAAACCAGGGAGCATGCGAAGAAAAAATACAGGACTGCGATGATGCCCACGACAGCCAGGATGAACAGAATGACCAGGCGACCAGTGGAGCGCCTCGCTTTCTCCTGGTGTTCGAAGAAGTTCATGGCCATGGGCTGAACAGCTCCGCTTAAAACTCAACCTTGGGAGCGTCGCGTCCGCCCGGCTCGAACCGGATATCCAGTTGACCGACCTCGCTGAAGCCGAACATGCCGGCAAACATAACCGCGGGGAAACTCTCCCGGGCTATGTTGAAGGACATGACGGCATCGTTGTAGGCCTGGCGTGAAAAGGCGACCTTGTTCTCCGTCGAGCTCAGTTCCTCCATGAGTTGCTCCATCGAGGTGTTGGCCTTGAGATCGGGATAGGCCTCGACAACAACGTTGAGCTTACCGAGAGCGCCAAGGAGTCCAGACTCCGCGTCCCCAAGGGCCTGCATGGCGCTGGGATCCCCGATATTCCCGCTGACGGACTCCAGCGCACTCATGGCTGTGTTACGAGCCTTGACCACCGCGTCCAGGGTTTCCTTCTCGTGCTTCGCGTAGCCCTTGGCGGTCTCTACCAGGTTGGGGATCAGGTCGTACCGGCGCTTGAGCTGGACATCGATCTGCGCGAAAGCGTTCGCGTACTGGTTCTTGGCCCGCACCAGGCGGTTGTAGATACCGACCATCATAATGATCAGTATGAATACGACAACGGCAACAATGATCCATACCCACATTAATCAGACCTCCAGTTTTAGAATTGCTTCATACAGCAGAAAGAGTTGGCCTGCCCAACCGCTGGAATCGTTTCTTATTCTTCCTCGGGCGGCGGAGGGGCTGCCGCTTCGGCACTCCCGTTTTCACCACCTGGCTCCGTCCAGCCATGGGCAGCCCGAACGTCCATCATGGCCTTGAGAATGGCGTTCCAGGTTTCGGGCTGTTCGAGCGTCTCGTTCGGGAACATACAGCCGTCCCAGCAAATGTGCCGGATGCCGCGGGCAGGCGCGTCCTTGAGCCAGTAGCCGGCGCACCTGGCTATATCCAGCTTGCCATTGGGATCATCCGCCGTGCAGTGCTTGCCGGTCTTGTCGTGGTCGCCGGCGCCGTGAACATTGCCGTCGTTCTGGGCGACATGAAAATCAATCGTCCAGGGACGCAGCTTGTCGGTCATTTCCCCGTAGGCGGCCCAGAACTCCTCGTCCGAATGATCTTTGCTGAGCAGAGCGTCCTCTGGAGCGTTGTAGCCGAGCATGAACGTATAGGAGTGAGCCAGGTCAGCCTGGAAGCCAAGGGTCTCAGGCATGCCAACCTCCTCGAGCAGGTTGATCATCGTCTTCCAGCTGTGCATTCCGGCCCAGCAGATTTCACCTTCAGCGGCGAGCCTCTCGCCATGGTCAGCCGCGATCTTCGCGGCCTCCTTGAAGGTCTCGACAATTCGCGCTGTGTTGGCTCCAGGATCCTCACGCCATTTTTCAACACCGAACTCGGCGGAGTCGATCCGGATCACGCCGCCTTTGCGGATACCGTGATCATTGAACACTCCTCCGATCCGGCAGGCCATCCTGACGGCGTCAAGGAACCTGCCCTGCTGCTCATCGTCTCCCATGGCCGAGTCTCCCACAGTTCCGGGCCATACAGGCGCCACCAGGGAGCCCACATCGAAGCCCTTGCTGCCAATCAGATCGGCGATCTCCTTCAGCTCGTCATCGCTGGCATCAGGGTCGGTGTGAGGATGGAAAAGGAAATAGTCGATGCCCTCGAATTTCTGCCCATCCACCTCGGCCGCGGCGGTGAGATCGAGCATGTGCTCGAGACTGATCGGCGGCTCCATGCCTTCGTCGTCACCTTTGCCGACGAGTCCGGGCCACATGGCGTTGTGAAGCTTGGGAAAAGTGTTTTCACTCATTCTGCTACTCTCCTACCGTTAATGATCCTTTGCGAGCGAACATTGTAAGCATCCTGCTCTTTACTTCCCCCCCCTTTTTTTCAGCCGAAACCAACAAAAGTGGGTCAGAGGCGATTGAATTGCGGAGCATTGTTTGCCTTCAACTTACATCATGGAGTAAAAATGAACTGTCGGCTCAGGCTGTGGCCATTCGTCCGGTTTGCCTTATGCTGATGATTGCCCCAGAGAACAAACAGGAGACCATTCCATGGCCGATCTCAACCGCCGCCAGATGATTCAGCGCAGTTTTTGTGGACTCGCCGCGGGGACCTTCGGGACCCTCACCCTCGACGCGAAGGCCACGCCGACACCCGATACCCCCGATGTGCACGATTACGAATCCTTTCTCGACAAGAAGGGGATTCCCCAGGTAGCCCCCGCGGGAAAATGGGAGCCGACCTTCAAGGACATCCTTGGCCCCTTCCACGTAGCCGGCGCGCCCTTCAGAGGCAAGGTCACCGCCCCGCTGGCCGAGGGTGATCCGCTCGTCATCCGCGGCAGGATCTGGAGCTTTGACACCAAGAAGCCTGTCAGCAACGCGGTTCTCGACGTCTGGCAGGCCGATGCCCACGGCCAGTACGACATGAAAAACCGCAACAATCCACCGGCCTGGAAAGACTTCAAGAACCGGATCCGCCTGGTGGTCGACGAGACCGGCTATTACGAATACGAGACCATCAAACCGGCGGCCTACGGGATCGGAGGCGGCCAGTCACGCCCCTCCCATATCCACTACATGATCCAGGC
>DCKY01000174.1:867-18315 GCA_002320775.1 Planctomycetes bacterium UBA1662 | reverse complement strand
CCTCTTCGTACTCCTCCTCATCCCTGCCGCTATGACGGGACGGAGCCTCCTGCTTGCCAGTATGGCCGGAGCTCCTCTCAGTCGCTTCATCGTCGATCTCATCAGACTCGTAAACCGGCTCCCCCTCTCGGTCAAGCTCAGCGTGATACTCTTCGAGCACCTGGCTCTGCACTCGTTCCCTACATTCGGAATTAATAGGATGTGCTATATCCGCATGCAACTTTCCCCTGCCATCATTGTCGTCTGAACGAACGGCAGGCAATTTCCCGCCGCAATCATTGCAGAACTTCGCGCGCGTATAGTTCTTGCAGCTACAGCGACGGCACTTCACGGTCATCTTCCGACTGGGCATGGCGACGAAGGCCCCCTTCGTACCATCGATAATCTTCAAGTCCCGAATCACGAAGCAGTCGTCTATCGTAATGCTGCAGAAAGCCCGAAGCTTATCACTACTCGAATCAACCAGTTTGATGCGAACCTCAGTGATCTCCATCTGATGATTCCTTTCACTCGATCTAATAACAATGATCGATAGAGTCCTATGGCGATGCACAAAACCACCGAATACAGCCACAAACCGGGCCATCCGGGGGAAAAAGTACAAAACCTCTTACTACGATTCGAGAATCGCAGACCAGTTCGGGACATTGATAGCCGTTAAAACCCTGGTGCCATCGGGCACCACACCCTTGAGACTGTCTCTCATCGAAACAGCGTCATCGGCATTGTCACACAAACCGAAAAAAGTAGAGCCGCTGCCTGACATTAAAAACCCGCGGAACCCTTCCGCTGCGAGCAGACCCTGTATCTCTGCGAGTTCCGCAAAGAGGCCGCACGCTACCGTCTCAAGACGGTTGAACAGCAACTCATCATTAGCAAGCGCTTCGACAATCGAAGACCGCAGGATGCTATCTACGCCTGCACTAGTAGTCAAGGTCATATATTCATTAGATACTAATTGGTCGAAAGCCTCATAGACATCCCGGGTGGGGACTTCGATTGCCGGACACACCAGGACGTAGTGGAATATCCCCGGCGGTTCAAAAATATCGTCAAGGGGGGTTACAATCTCGCCCCTCCCCCGGCACCGGGCCGTGCCTCCGCTGAAGAAGAAGGGCACATCGGATCCGAGCTGCGCACCGAGGCCCAGCAGGCGTTGCGAGGCAACCTCAAGCCCGAACAATTTTCGCAGACCGATGAGAGTCGCCGCCGCATCACTCGAGCCGCCGCCGAGACCTGCGCCGCAGGGAATGGACTTTCGAAGAATTATGCGAACCCCGGAAGGAAACACTCCACCCACCTCCCGGCGAAGGATTTCGGCCGCCTGGTAAACAATATTCTTCTTCCCCGCAGCGATGCCATCCTCAACCAATTCGATATCATCCCCGGGAATCGGAATGAATTCGAGTTCATCGTAGAAAGATACCGCCTGGAAGATGCTGTCGATGGGATGGTAGCCATCCTCCCTGAGCTTCCCGACATCGAGAAAGAGATTCAGCTTGGCCGGGGCCCTGACTACCAGCCCCTCTCCTGAATGATTTAATTCCATCAAATAACAAGCCTCCGAGAAAAATCTCTCAGCTCCCTCCCTCGCTCCCGGACTCCACCTGGCCCGAAACGTCAGCGTCCTGGACCTGAAGGTTGTCGATCAACCTCACCTCTTCAAAGATGACCGCGAGCGCCACCAGGACACCCTCTCCGGAAGTGTCCAATACCTGACCAGGAAACTCGCTGAGGGTAGCCGCCGAGAGAACCTCGACATACTCGAGCTCACACCCGGCAACACTATCGAGCCTGTTCAGCAGGAATTCCTTCACCGCCTCGACCGAGGTTTCACCGGATGAAATCAGGTCTCGTGCTCCGACAAGCGCCTCGTGTAAAGCAGGGGCCGCCGCCCGCTGCGCCTCTGTGAGCCTGTCGTTCCTCGAGCTCAACGCCAGCCCATCTTGAGAACGAACTGTCGGCATCAGACAGGCCTCCACGTCAAAAAGCAGCTCCTCGGTGAGCTTCTTGACAATCTTCGCCTGCTGAAAATCCTTCAACCCAAAGTAGGCTCGATGAGGCCGGATCACATGAAACAGCTGCGTAACGACAGTACAGACTCCCCTGAAATGCCCAGGACGCCCGGCCCCGCAGAGTCCCCTGGCCAGGTCCTCGACGAGGACCCAGGACTGAAAATTCTCCGGGAAAAAATCCTCCTGTTGACCCAGCAGAACCAGGTCGACCCCCTCGGCTCGACAAGCCTCGATATCTGCATCTAGGTCGGAGGGATAACTCGCAAGATCCTCGTCGGAATTAAACTGGGAAGGATTCAGGTAGATGCTGACAGCCACCCGGTCACATTCAAGGCGCGCCTGCCTGACCAACGACAGGTGACCTTCATGAAGGCCTCCAAGTGTTGGGACAAAACCGATGCTAAGGGCCGATCGCCTGTAGGCTTCGCTCCAGATCGCCGCCTCGCTCGAACGCCTGAGGATCTTCACGATGGCCCCTCCGTCTCGCCAGTCGAGGGCAATCTCAACGCCGCCAACCTGAGCTCCCCCAGAAGCTCCTCGACACTCTTCCCCTTGATCGGATGCACCCTCCCCGGGGCAATCTCATTTAAAGGCTCGAGGACGAAGGCCCGCTCGCACATTCGAGGATGGGGCAAAACCAGATCCCCAGCCTCAACCACCAAGTCTCCGAAGAGAAGGATGTCGAGGTCTATATTACGCGGGCCGTTGAGAACCTTTCTTACACGCCCGAGTTCTGCCTCTACCTCCTGGAGACGGGCGAGGAGGTCGAGCGGCTCGAGGGCAGTCTCCAGCTCCGCCGCTCCATTCAGATACCTGCCCTGCGGCGGCCCCCCCACAGGCTCGGTCTCGATCAATGAAGAGAGGCTTTTCAATTCGACCCCCTCGATCTCATCGACCAGGCGAACCGCCCTTTCGATGAATTCACGACGGCCGCCCAGGTTGGATCCAAGGCCAAGCAGAACCGAGACCTTCTCACCAGGCAGCAGCGTTTCTTCGGCCATCATCCTTCAGCTCCGCTGCAATACCTGCGGCTCCTCCTCGTCCGCCTGGGATTTTCTCCTGCCAAAAAAGACCAGCCGAAACAGGAACATAACGGGTGTCCATACGAGGTACCCGATAAAAGCCAGGGGAAGGAATACCTCGGGAACAATCGCCAACAACAGGGCAGCGAAGATGAGGGAGACAAAGAATTCCCATGAGTGCGACTTCCCAAAAATCCTGGAACCGACATGCTCAAACTTCAGGCGGCTCGAAACCATGGTGAAACCCAGGAAGACGCCCAGGAAGGGCAGGGTATAGGAGATCGCGGTAACGAAGGTCTTCATGCTCTCAATGGAAAAAAGATTCTCTGAGACCCACTTGATCTCAGCCTGTTCGGCCTTCAGCACATAGTTCTGAAAAATAACCAGCGAGGCGACGCAGCCGGCCGCGGCAGGCGAAGGCAGCCCCTTGAAGCAAAGATGTGCCTCTTCCTCAGGAGAGTTCTCTACGTTGAACCTGGCCAGCCTCAGAAGGGCTCCAAGAAAATAGGCCAGGGAGAAAAACCACACAACGTTCATCCAGCGCGGACTGGCCCCCAGCTGCATCTGAAAAATCATGAAGGCTGGAACGAGCCCAAAGGTAATGAGATCACAAAGTGAATCAAGCTGGGCGCCCAACTCGGTGGAGCCTTTCACCATCCTCGCAACCTTGCCGTCAAATGCATCAAAGAGCATCCCCAGCAGGATCAGGTAGCCGGAAAAAACCAGGTTCTCCGGATTCACCAGGGAGTTGTCTTCAGCCAGCTGCAGTTGGCTGAGCTTGATCAAGGCAGCGAAACCGCAGACACCATTGCCGATGGTCAGCAGGTTGGCGAATAAACTTCCCCGGCGCAATTCCATGGATCTAACCCTCTGTAATTTCCTCGGCTTCTACAGGCGCAAACCTACCAAGAACGCTAAGCCCCCCGCTGACCTTGTCCTTCACTGAAACCGCCGGCTGAAACCCTGCCTCCAACGGCACAATGATCTCCGTGCGTGAGCCGTATTTAATCATACCGATCAACCCACCCCTGGCCACAAGATCCTTCTCTTCAAGAGGGCAGATAATCCGCCGGGCTATCGCTCCAGAAATCTGCCTGAGCAAAAGCGGAACATCGGGAGCCCCTTCCTCCCGAATCCTCATGCCAATCGAGTTGCTTTCATTGGAGAGCGTCGCAGCCGCATCATAGGCAACAGCAAAACCTCCCTCCTTGTACTTGAGCCACTCGATCTCACCAGCACAGGGCGCGCGGTTAACATGGACATTGAACACCGAAAGAAAGATCCCAATCCTCAGACACTTTCCACCGATATATTCATTCTCTTCAATCTCCTCAATATCCCAGACGGTTCCATCCGCTGGTGAAACAAGCACTCCGGCCTCTGCTGGAATCCTCCGCTTTGGATTGCGGAAAAACAACACCATAAAGCTACCGAACCCTGCAGCCAGGCCGCACAGGATATACCACCAGGGGGCAAGCCATACCGCGAGGGCTCCCCCCACCAGAAACGCAAGGATGCTGATCCCGGACCATTTAAAAATATCGCTACGGCCCCAGGGAGCAAAATAGGCCTCATCTAATTTCAGCAATTCACCAGGATGACTCTCTGGCTGCCCTTCCTCCATCCGTTCACACTCAGTTGAAGGTCCAGTCATTAAAGGACTTGCGCTCCATGAGGATTGGTTTTCAAATACTCCGCAGACCGCCAAATTCGCATTTGCTGCCAGAAACTCGAACAGTTGTTTCAGCAGGCCCGCAAAGCGGGGAAAACCGGCGACTGAAAACCTAAGTTATTATTATTAAATATTTTACGATATCAGTGGGAAGCTCGGGATATGGCTGAATCGCACCATTTCGCTCTTCAACAGCTTCCCAGGCCAGCCAAACAAGGTTGACAGGCCCAATGGCCTAAGTTACAAGCCGTTGCTATTAAAGGACATCGACCCAGTAGCATAGACACTATGGAATCTCAAAGCAATACCAGAATAGATCACGTCCAGGGACGACAGGTTTTCGATTCGAGAGGCAACCCTACCGTAGAGGCTGACGTTCGTCTGGCCGACGGTTCAACCGGCCGAGCGGCTGTTCCCTCAGGGGCGTCAACCGGTGAGCATGAAGCTCTCGAGCTCCGCGATGGAGGAGATACCTACATGGGTAAAGGCGTCCTCCAGGCAGTGGCCAACATCAACGGAGAGATCAGCCAGACCCTGGCGGGAAAAGACGCGGCTGATCAACGCTCGATTGACGACACGATGATTGAGCTCGATGGAACCGATGGGAAAAAACGCCTCGGTGCCAACGCCATCCTGGGTGTCTCCATGGCCGCCGCCCGGGCCGCTGCCGCCTCACGCGGCCTCCCCCTCTACGTACACCTCGGCAGCGAATCATCCTCGCGACTGCCCTGCCCGATGATGAACATCATCAACGGCGGCGAGCACGCCGACAATAACGTCGATGTCCAGGAATTCATGATCCTTCCTTCCGGAGCTTCCAGCTTCACCGAAGCGATGAGAATGGGATCGGAAATATACCATCATCTCAAAACGGTTCTCTCGGCCGACAGCCTCAGCACCGCGGTAGGAGATGAAGGAGGCTTCGCCCCCAACCTTGGCTCCAATGAAGACGCTGTCAAGATCATCCTGCAGGCTGTCGAAGCCGCGGGCTACAGGGCCGGAGAAGATGTCCAGATCTCTCTCGACGTAGCGGCCTCTGAGTTCTTCAACAAGGAGACCGGGGAATACGAACTCACCGGAGAGGGGCGAAAGCTCGATGCCGATCAAATGATCGAGTTCTATACGAACCTTGTCGACAACTACCCCATCTTCTCCATCGAAGACCCCCTGGATGAAAATGACTGGGAAGGCTGGCAGAAAATGACAGCTGCCCTCGGAGAACGGGTTCGCCTCGTCGGTGATGATCTCTTCGTCACCAACATCAAGCGCCTGCAGCGAGGCATTGAAGAGAAGTCTGCGAACGCAATCCTGATCAAGCTGAACCAGATTGGCAGTGTTTCCGAAACACTGGATGCGATCGAGCTGGCCAGGGAAAACGGCTTCAAGAACCTGATCTCCCACCGCTCAGGTGAGACTGAAGACTCCTTCATTGCAGACCTTGCGGTGGCAACCGAGGCTGGGCTGATCAAGACAGGAGCTCCCTGTCGAAGTGATCGCGTAGCGAAATACAATCAACTGTTGAGAATTGAAGAGAAACTCGCTGGGGGAGCGGTCTATGGGATTGGATAAGGGAAGAGTTTTCTGGCGGGAGGTTTACTGGTTCGCCATCATCGCGTTAATTGCGATTACGGTCGCCCTCCTCGTTCTTCCACCGCGCGCCGTCAGGTACAGCAGCCTGAGCCGCCTTGAAAACGAGCTGAAGGCCAAGAACGAGCGTCTTGACGAACAGCAACAGAAGCTATTGAGTGCTATCACCGCTATGAAGGAAGACGACTTCTACAAACAGAACGTCTTCCGCAAGGTTCTCGGCGTCAAGAAGAACGACGAAGAGTTCCTCGATGGAAAGCGCACGGACGAAAACCGCTAAGGCTCCTTTCTTCCCTTTGCAGAAGAAGAAAGGAGCGAGGCGATCTCGGCGCAGGAGAACGGCCGGGGTTGCCTTATAGCTTCGGCACCCGCAATCTCATGCCCGTATAGATCAGATCTCCAGTGAACTCGAGGTCCAGGGCCTTGTTGACCGCATAGAACCTGTTTTTGTACTTGGTGCTGCCAAGCAGGTTCTTTGCGATCTCGGCCAGAGTATCGCCCTCCTTTACCGTATAAAACTCCTTGGAGAAAGTCTTCACGGCGGGAGCAGCAGCCTTGGGCGGCTTTGGAACCACCGGCTTTTTCGTTTTTCCGGCAACCTGCTTCTTCGGCTGCTTGACCGCTTCCGGAGGAGGCGAAGGAATCACCACCACCTTGCCGGGCTGGAACCTCACGCCCTTGTTGGCCTTGGAAATCCTGGGATGGAGATACCCCTTCCCATAGTATTGAGCAGCCAGCACCCAATAGCTCTCACCCTTCTTGATCGTATGCTTCTTTGGATAGCCCGGGACCTTGGCGACTCGAGTTTTATTCGCAGGAGGATTCGCGGAAAAAATTCTTGTTGGCGGAGCCTCAACCGTCGTCCCGGATCCGCTGTCAATCGTTTCCTCTCCCAGGGTATCAACAACGGGTAAAGCGGCTATCGCTGCTCGCTCTTCTATGAGGGTATTCGACTCTGGAGGAAGTGGAGTGTTCGCGTCCGTTCCCGCAGCGACCTCTCCGGGGGTTCCCTCTTCCGCCTCCCCCACCAATCCCTGGGGGTTGCTTTCCGTTGTTACTATTGGGACATCCGCAACAGGCGGCAAGGTGCCGACTGGCTCTGCGGTTCGTCCAATAGGCACAAACCTTCCCCCGTTCGATGACGAGGTCCGAAAGAACGGCTTTCGCGGAGGCAGCCTGGTGGCCCCTCTGTTGGTCTCGGCATTACCGGAGACCACGCTCTTACCACCGGTCTCGCCTGTAGAGACAACAGAATCCGTTCGCCCGCCATTAACCGGCGCACCCGTCTTTACATATTTCGCAACCACAACCACAAGCAGGATCATCAATCCTACGATGGCAACCTTGGTACTATTGGCCATCCTCTTCCTCCGACTTCTTTTCTGCTAAAAAGCATTCTTCACAACACTTAAACCCCCAAGCCGAGGGAAACTCCCTTCCCTGAAAGGCTCCGTATGACGAGGTCTAAGCAGATTAAAACTTTAGCGGAACTTGAGGTCAATAGAGAAATCCCTAAATAAAGGGAGGGAGCCGAGTTAACTCGGCTCCCTCCCTTATTCGGCAGTAATAATCAGGGTTTTCAGGCAGCGGCTTCCTGAGTTCTACGCTCTAAAGCCCTGTTACGAAGCATGAGCAGGATCGGACTGGCGACAAAGACCGACGAATAGGTTCCGGCAATCAGCCCGATCAGGAAGGTAAATGCAAAGCCCCTGATGGCCTCTCCACCTAAGAAAAGAAGCGAACAGACCGTCATCAGAGTGGTCACTGAGGTCAGGACCGTCCTGCTCAGGGTCTGGTTGATACTGAGATCGATGCACTCCTTGAAGGTCAGCTTCTTCTTGCCGTAGATCTTCAGGTTTTCACGAATGCGATCAAAGACAACGATCGTGTCATTGATCGAGTAGCCAATGATGGTCAGCAGCGCCGCAACCTCCGGAAGGTTGATTTTGACCGTAAAGCTGTCGGGAAAGAAATTGTCCGTCAGCGCGATCACTCCAATACTGATCAGGACGTCGTGAACCAGGGCCGCGATGGCCGCCAGCCCGAAGTAGAACTCGAACCTCAGCGAAACATAGAAAACGATACCGAGAATCGAGATGAAGAAAGCGATGATGGCCTTCTGCTGGAGGTCACTCGATACAGTTGCCCCCACGGTTGCCACCGTCGAGAAAGGCTCCGAAAGAGTGCTCAGAGCCGTAATCGACTCGTCACTGAAAGCCTTCCTGGCAGCGGCCTCAGCCTGTTCCCGACTCGGTATCCCTTTCCCCACAGCAGAGGCTGTCGGCGAAGGCGTGAAAGCCGCAAACTTCAACTGGTACCTGGAGACAGACGATTGATCCTTCTCTTCACTCACCAGCGAACAGCTCTCCACCTTCAGGCCGGAGAAAGCGTCATTCTTCTTTGCCCGGTCGTCGGACTCAAGAACAGTATTCACCTTCTCCTTGAGATTCTCGGGAGTAAACTCACCGGCTCTCTCAAGGTTCACATCCAGCACAAGACTGCTGGTCGCTCCCGTATCCTGCCAATTCACGGAGAAGGGCGAAGGAAGCAGCAGGCCCTTTTCTTTCAGCTTAGCCTCGAGCTTTTCGCGCACCTTCTCGGCGGCGCTCGCCGCTGCAGCGTCTTTCGAAACGGCCGCGGCATCATCCTTGTCGATGCTGGTCATGAGGATGAAATCCCGGCCCGGCTCACCGCTGACGGAGTTGAGCTCCTGCAGACGAAATCCCGTGAAGAGCGCCTTGTCCTCATCTGTAGCGGCCTGGGCTGTAAATTCCTCAACCATAGCCTGCACCTCGTCGCGAAGCTTGGGCTCGCTCAGCGTAAATCCGACTCGGGCTCCGCCAGTGAAATCAATTCCGTAATTATCCATCCCCTTGGGGATAACCACCATCCAGGAGACGACGATCACCAGACAGGAGACCAGCAAAAAGGGCTTCTGGATATTGGTGAATTTGATCGTAGGCGTTGCAAAGACTCGGTTCATCCGAAGCTTCATCCCCGGCCTGACGTTGAGGAACCAACTGAGAATCAGTCTCGTAACGAAGAGCGCAGATACAAAGCTGATGATGATTCCGGCGATCAGGGTTATCGCGAAGCCCTTCACCGGGCCTGTTCCGAAATTAAAGAGAACGACTCCCGTGATAACGGTCGTGAGGTTCGAGTCAAAGATCACCGAGAAGGCTCGCTGGTAGCCCGTGGTCAGTGACTGCAGCAGCGTCTTCCCTCGATCCCTTTCCTCTCGAACCCTCTCGAAAATCAGGATGTTGGCATCGATCGCCATACCGATGGTCAAAAGGATTCCGGCTACACCCGGCAAGGTCAGGGTCTGGCGAAAACAGGCCACATAGGCGAGAACGGCGAGGATATTGAAGGCCAGGGCGAAATTAGCCACCATGCCGGCAAGCAGGTAGAAAATAGAGATCGAAACGAAGACCAGGATGAGTCCAATGAGGATGGCCTGGAAACTGGATGCAACCGCTTTCTTTCCAAGCAGGGCGCCGACTGTATTTCTCGATATCAGAACAGGCTTGGTGGGCAGGCTTCCCCCCTTCAGGATGGTGACAATACTGGTCACCTCCTGGTCCGTGAAATCACCCGTGATCTGTCCATTCGAAGAGATCCTGCTCTGGATGTTCGGAGACTGGAGAATCTGGTCGTCGAGCACGATAGCTAGCGGGCTGTTAATATTGGAGCCCGTGAGCTCGCCAAGCTGGAGCGAGCCCTGCGCATCCATGCCAAATGTCACCATGGGCCTCATGGTGTCCGGATCACGAGAGCCTCCAGCTGAATCAATATGGGTTCCCTCAACCTTGTCTCCAGCCTTATTCGAAAGAACCAGTTCGCTCTCTTCGACATAGGTCGATTTTCCGTTGACGATCTCTTTTCTCATGCTTGGCCGCACCAGGTACGAAGGCTCCGAGGGAGCCGTCGGCTCGGGATCGGTGAGAGCCGAGTCGGCGTCCTTGCGCGCCCTCCACTCGCGCCAGACCGTCACATAGTTCGCGTACGCGACCTTGTACTCGTCTTCTTCCTTGCTGTATTCGGCTTTCTTCGCAGGAGTATTGTTTTCCGGCGCGGTCACCACCAACTGCAGCTGCAGGCTTCCAGCCTTCTTGATCTGCTCCTCGATGAACTCGGTGGAGTCGGCGTCTCCTCCGGGAATTGTAACTACGAGCCGATCCTCTCCCTCGATAGCTATGCGGATCTCCTTGAGACCGTAGATATCAAGACGCCGGGAGATGATGTCCTTGACCTCATCCGCCACATCCTCCGAGGCCGCCCTGACACTGCTCAGGTCCAGCTTGTATTGAAGCTCAGTTCCGCCCTGGAGATCGATTCCGAGGTTGATGCTCTTGAAGCCTCCCGCTGGATCGACGATCCAGAGGCACAGAGAGATAAAAACGGCCACCATGACCCAGCCTGTAAGCGTTCGCTTAATCATTGTCTTTCCTCAGCAAGGGATAAATCTATTTTCTATTGTCGACGGATTTTCCGGATCGCTTGAAGAGCCCCCCGGGCCGGATCCGTCAACCGGCTGGCGCGAGCAGTCTCATGCCGCGGGAGGGCCGCGAACCGGATGATGCTTCCAGCTTTGCGAGGCGGGCGATGCCTGCCTCGCATCGGCGGGCCTGCGCAAAGCCAGCTCGCCGGCGGGCGTCGAGGACCCGGGGATTTCAGCGGCGCGGGAGAATTCGGTTTCTATTCGCTCGCTGCACTGCGGAGAGAAGGCGCGGCCGGTATCGATGCCGGATAATTGAGTCGGAACTGAATCCTCGTCCCTGTCTTGCTGGCGCCCTGGAATACCCGTCTCGGCTGGCCCCTGACCATCAGGATGGGAGCCTGAGGCAACGTGGGAACGTTCCAGTCCAGCCTCGCCCCGGTCATCCAGGAGCAGGGGGAGAGTCAGCACCCCCAACAGCAGGAGGGGGAAGCTCAGAGACAACCTGGGAAAACAGATTCGTTCCATATCTCTACTCTATCCAGACTCGATCATCGGCGGAGCGCCGTCTTCGGACTCGGATTCAGCCTTGCCGGATTCCTCCCGCGACTCGGCGCTCTCCTGGGCCGCGGTGCTGTTGATGACATCCTGGATCGCTGTCCTTTGGAACTGGATACGCGTCTTGCTGTGTTTATCGACCTCGAGAACGACATCCAGCTCGGTTTCCTTGACGATCTTTCCGTAGACGCCGCCGATGGTCACTACGTTGTCACCTTTTCTGGCGGCCTTGATCTTGAGGTTCCGTTCCTTCTGCTGTTTGCTCTGCGGACGGATAATCAGGAACCAGAAGATCAGGAAAATTCCGATCAGGGGAACGAACATGCCGAAACCGCTCTGGGGAGCCTGCTCGGCACCTTGGCCGGGGGCAGGCGCCCCGTTTTCCTGGGCGAATATCACGAAGTCCGTAAGCCAGGGGATATGCATAAGATCAGGTCCTCACGGGAAATGCCGAAAAGACCGAGCATAACCATAGCTGCGACGCATGCAAACGTTTTCCCTGCTCTTAGCCGGCTGGAGCCGGCCGATCGGAGAAAACACCCCGTTCATGGCAACTTTTTCGGAACTCCAGCCCCCTGCCGGCGCTGATAGCCTCCCGCAAATCGAACATCAGGCGCTGGAACCAGGTGAGGTTGTGAATCGTCCCGAGAACCGGGCCAAGGATCTCAGCCCGGTGATAGAGATGGCGTAGATACGATCGTGAGAACTCGCGGCAGGTATAGCAGGAGCAGTCCGGGTCGAGCGGGCTGAAGTCGCGGCTCCAGGTACTGTTTCGTATCTTCACCACCCCCTTCGACGTAAAGAGATTGGCGTTTCGAGCATGCCGGGTAGCAACAACGCAATCGAACAGGTCGATTCCCTGCAGCGACAGGTCAACCAGATCCTCCGGCATGCCGACTCCCATCAGGTACCGAGGCCGCCCGGACGGCAGCAGCGGAGCCGTCACCTCGACAACCCGCCTCATGTCCTCAGGCGGCTCACCGACACTCACGCCCCCGATGGCGTAGCCTGGGAAATCGAGCTCGAGCAGCTGGCGAGCGGACTCCTGCCGGAGATCATCGAAGCAACCGCCCTGGACGATACCAAAGAGCGCCTGTTCCGCATCGCGCCGATGGGCCTCCCTGCAGAGCCCGGCCCATCGGGTCGTCCTCTGCACGGCCCTCTCCACCTGTTCACGGGAGGCGGGATAGGGAGGGCATTCATCGAAGGCCATGATGATATCGGCACCGAGATCGTTCTGAATTTCCATGCAGCGCGACGGTGTCAGCCGAACCTCATCTCCATCGATATGAGAGCGAAAGGTCACGCCATCATCATCGACCTTGTTCAGTTCGCCGAGACTGAAAACCTGGTAGCCTCCGCTGTCGGTCAGGATCGGTCCCTTCCAGCCTGTGAACGCATGCAGCCCTCCCGCTTCTCGCACGACGTCGGAACCCGGCCGCAGGGCCAGGTGATAGGTGTTGGCGAGGATCATCTGGGCGCCGGTCTCCGCGACCTGCTCCGGCGTGACAGCCTTGACCGAACCCTGGGTACCCACCGGAAGAAAAGCCGGAGTTTCCACCTCCCCATGGGGAAGCTTCAGCAGCCCCCGCCTTGCGGCGCAGGACTCATCAAGATCGATAACGGAGAATTCAAGAGGAGATTGACTCATGGGATACCAGCATGAAAAAGGGAAGGCGAGTTTGCTCTAAACGGGCTCCGGGAGCAAGCGGCGAACCATCAGTAGGCCTTCATCCATTCGCTACCCGGGTAGTAGTGCTGAAGGATCTCCCGGCAGCCGGCTCCCTCCCTGGCCATTCCCTGGGCTCCCACCTGGCAGAGCCCGACCCCATGGCCAAACCCTGAACCGCTGAGCACCCACTCCCCGGATTCAGCCTTGCGGAGAATGAAGCCCGTGCTTCGAACCGTACCGGGAAATCGGGCCTCAACAGCCAGGCGAAAACTGTCAGCTCTCCACTCAAAAGAACCGAGAGAATGCCGCAGGCGAAGATAGAGAGCCCGGCCGTCAGCGGCCCTCTCAATTACCTCGAGCTCCTCGATCGCCCCCAGGGCTACCTCCGGGCTGTTCTTCCGCAGGTATCGCCGCGCCACGTCCTCCAGCTCGTTTGAGGCCAGCCTGGAATCCCAGCGGTAGAACCTGCCGGCTGCGCAGCCGCCGCAGGCAACCCCCGCCAACGGCTCGATCGCGGTCACTCCCAGCGCCTCGTTCGCATTGGCTGTACGCCCACCGCAGGTTGAATGAAAATAGCTGGAGAAAAGAGCGCCTCTCCAGGACAGAACCTGCCCCCGGGTCGCCACCACCGCCTTGCGGGTACTCCTGGCCTCCGCCGAAAAACCCTTGTAGACCTGGAATCCCGTGGTCGCCCTGAAGACCCTCGGCTGGACATTCGAGCGCGCGCGCTCGATATTGTAGAGAGCGAAGGTTCTGCTGACGATCGCCTGCGCGGCGAGGGCCTCCGCCTCGAAATAGGCGGGCATCTCAGCCCCGACCACCCCCAGCAGGTAAGACTGTAGATCGAGAGCGTTCACGGCCTGGATCAGGCCCTCAGCGGCGCTCAACTCAAGCGCCCCCCGGTACGAGCTCGCCTCAGCTCCATCGAGGATGGCTGTCACAGTAAAATCGGCTCCGGCTCGATGGTAGAGAGCCGGAAGCCTCTGCGGTCTCAGCCCTGCGCCCGGCGCAAAATCGACCCCCGTCTCCCCGGCTCGGTCACCGAGAGAAGCCACCCTCACGGCGCCGGCGAAGGCCATCCCCGCAAGCTCAATCCCGCCCCCGGAGCTGATCGCGGCGACAGTACCCGGCAGCTCGCCGCGATAGAGGGGCTCGCCGCCGGCGAGCGGCCGGATTTCTACTCGGCCCGGCATCCTCACCAGGATGCGCTCGGCAGAGAGAACGCCAACGCGGATCTCAACGCCAGCCGGGTCAAGCGGAACCGGGGGCGCAGGCTTCTCCCGGCAACCGCAGGCGAGGAGCAGGCAACAGAGAAAGATGGTTTTACAGAGTCGACTCGGGGAGGGCATGGGTCGAGTAGAAAACCTGGTAAGGAAATTAAAGAAGGAAATCAGACAAAGCTCGGCTGGCCCGAGGGGTCGCCATAAAGCTCAGCCGCCTTCCTGGTGGCACAGCGGCCGCGCGCCGTGCGATGGATCAGGCCCTCCCGGATCAGGTGGGGCTCGTAGACCTCCTCAATGGTGCGTTGCTCTTCTCCCACCGTGGCCGCGAGGGTTTTCAATCCCACGGCTTCGCCGCCGTTGCTGAACAATACGTTGAGAATCTTACGATCCACGCGATCGAGACCGTTCTCGTCAACACCCAGGCGTTCGAGTCCTTCGGCTACCGCCGCCGCATCGACCTTCACAGGATCACCGCTCTTCCAGTCTCCCCGGCTCTGCGCCACATCGCGGATCCTGCGCAGGAAGCGATTGGCGAAGCGCGGCGTGCCTCGGCTTCTCGATGCGAGCTCGCCACAGGCATCCTGCTCGATATCGCAGCCCAGCAGCCCGCCGGAGCGTTCGAGAATCCTGGCAAGGTCCGAGGATGGATAGGGCTCGAGCTTCTCGACAATCTGGAAACGACTGCGCAGAGGCGCCGTAAGAAGCCCCTCCCGCGTTGTCGCCGCCACGAGCGTGAACGGCTTCAGGTCAACCTTGATACTCCTCGAGTCCGCCCCGCTCTCGATGATCAGGTCGACTCGGAAGTCCTCCATGGCGGAGTAAAGGAACTCCTCGGCATGAGCTGACATGCGATGGATTTCATCGATAAACAGGAAGTCGCCCCTGGCAAGCTGGGTCAGGGTGCCGACAACATCCTTGCCCCTCTCGAGAGTAGGCCCTGACAGTACGTGGGTATTCCCGGCTCCCATCTCTCCTCCAAGGAGCATCGCGATCGATGTCTTGCCAAGCCCGGGCATGCCGGAGAGAAGAATATGATCGAGGACCTCTCCCCTGTCGCCGGCGGCCTGGACAGCTATGCGAAGATTGTCGATCACCTGCGACTGCCCAATAAAATCATCGAAGCTCGTCGGACGCAGGCTTCTCTCTTCAGCCTGCTCCTCGAGGCTCCGCCCGGGCGTGTAGGAAGCGGATGTATCATCCGCAGCCGCGGAAGATGATTGGGCCGGCTCGGCGCTCTTGCCGGCTGCCTCTTCCTGCAGGCCTTCATCCCCTGGAGTAGCAGGATAATCCTTGCGGGACAAACTCTCTTCACCTCCCCGTGAGCGTTCGTTATTCAGTCACTGTTCTCAACCAGGTACCTGCCAACGAGGAAAAACCCGGCGCCCACCATCAGGACACCGAACATCATCATTGGCTCGGGCCAGAGAAAAGCCATGGGAACTACGACGAGCCCCATGAGCTGGAGAAATCTACCCAGCTCAAACATGATGGAAATATAACCTGTCGAGGCCCTGGTTGAAAGCGTAAGAAACTTTCAGCCGTAATTGTGCCGAGAATTTCAACAAGAACAGGCCCGATTCACTCCAGCATGCTGACCAGCTCATCGTGGCTGAGAACATCCTGTCCATAGAGCAGCGCGGTCGCGCCCCAGTCCCTTGCCGGCTTGATATTATCCGGCCAGTCATCGAGGAAGAAAACCTCGTCCGGCTTGATCTTGACCTTGTCGCGCCTGTAGATGCTTCGAATGATCCGGGTGAGCATCTCGTCCTTGGAGCGCCAGCCAATCTGCGGATAGGTCAGGCCATCGGATAACCCGAAAGCCGAGAGAATCTCCATCGTCGGCTTGTGGTCGTTGCGGCTGGCCAGGGAAATATACACTTCCTGTTCCTTGAGAAAAGTGAACAGGTTATGAACTCCGGGCTTGAGCTCGATCCAGAAACCCTCGTTCGTCTCCAGACGATTAGGAGCGGTGAAGTTAAAGGGAGGCTTGAGCAATGAACAGAGCCCCTCGGATACGGTCCAAAGGGTCTCGTCCAGATCAAAAACGAATAGCTTATAGTGCATCTATCGTGAAGCCACTGGTAGAGTTACGATAACGAGGACATGTGAAAAGAGGATTGTACAGGCATTCCGCCGGGATACAAGCCCCTGATCAAACGGGTTTTAATTTAGTAAGAGGCCCCGGCCCCTCAATCCTCGCCGAAGATTTCGTCGAGCAGGGCATTGAAACCTTCAGGAAGCTCTTCCTCCTGCAGGTCGGCGAGAGAGGGTTCCACCTCCTGCTGGAGGCCGGTTGATTCCGTTTCCTCAAAGGCAAGGACCTCCTCAAGGTCTACCGAGGCACCGCAATCAACTCCAAGGTAGAGATCCATTCCAGCAGCGCTGAGGCGCTGAAACCGGTTGTTGGCATTATTGAGTGACTCGATCTCATCGGCGCAATCCCTCAGAAGCTCACGAACATCGAGCAACACATCGCGGTATTCCGGATCCACATAGAGGATCAACTCGGCGATCCTCATCGGCTTCTCCCTGCGACAGCCAAACGCCAGGCTGAGCTCACCCACGGCGGCGACCCGTTCACGATCAATCATCGCCAGGTTGCCAAGAAGTTCCTTCTCTGCCACCAGGCATTGCTCGCGCTCATTGAAATCGTCACGATCCTCCGCCTCAACCCGGCAACGAAGCACCTCGGTAAATTTCCGCGAATACTGTAATTCCAGGTCGAGAATGCCGGTCAGGTTGTCCAGCATCTGATGGATTTCAGTCTTGCCGGTGCTCTTGAATAGTGTCTGTGTGCTCATGATTTTTTCCGCATCTGCTGCCCTTGGGGCTACAAGTATCTTTCGGCAAAAAGCCCCCCAAGCCGAAGCGTTTTTGCAACCTGATAATCCGCTGAAATAACCGAAAAAAGCTAAAGTCGGTACTGACGGTTGCCCGCTTCCAGTCGGCGCGACAAACCTCTATAATCCCGCACTGCGAATCGTCCGCAAATAATGCGCCCGTAGCTCAATTGGATAGAGTAGTGGCCTTCGAAGCCAATGGTTCCAGGTTCGAGTCCTGGCGGGCGTGCCAGAAAAAGACCTCTCCGGTGGAATATTACCGGAGGGGTCTAACTTTTTCGCTACTTCAGGCTCTTGACAGGAATCCACTTCAAGGTCTAATGACTCGTCCTGCGTTCACGGCCTCCCGGCCATCAACGCGAGAAAAGTAAACACTACGCGCTCTTAGCTCAGTTGGCAGAGCAGCTGACTCTTAATCAGC
>DCKY01000174.1:0-555 GCA_002320775.1 Planctomycetes bacterium UBA1662 | reverse complement strand
CTGACTCTTAATCAGCGGGTCCGGGGTTCGAATCCCTGAGGGCGCACCAGTACAAAGCCCCGCAAGGCACAGCCTTGCGGGGCTCTTTCATTTCCGCATGAACAACCTGCGGCGGTAGCCGCAGTCCTCGCGATCAGTTACAGACAGGAGATGGCTGGTCACAGCCGATGCCATCGTCGGTCGGATCTCCCGCGCATTCTTCGCTGGAATAGCCCGGGCTGAGTGGCGATGGATTCGCCGGCGCCGCGCCGCCTGAAAACAGCCAGCTGAATACGATGATCGCATCCGTGATCTCGATACTGCCGGTGTCGTTGGTGTCCGCAGAGTCCAGACAAGCCGGTTCCGCGCCGCCTGAGAACAGGTAGAGCAACGGCACGACGCCGTCGGTCAGATTGACGCTTCCATCGGAGTTGGCATCGCCGCGTACGAAGGTCGCCTCCGGCGGCTCCTGGCAGCTCTCCTCCTCGGAGCAGTCGGTGTCGTCGCAGTCGGCGTCGCCATCTTCGTCATCGTCGAGGCCGTTATCGCAAATCTCAGCCGGAGGAGGAGGAGGAG
>DCKY01000224.1:2990-3662 GCA_002320775.1 Planctomycetes bacterium UBA1662 | reverse complement strand
CATCTTGGCCTGGGCAATCCTCTCGAGCTGGGCACGGTTGATCTCACCGACCACCTCGGTCCCGGGCACCTGGGCACCCTTGGCAAGACCGACCTCTTTGCGCACAAGGACTGCAGCCGGAGGTGACTTGACAATAAAATCAAAGGTCCGGTCGGCATAGACATAGAGCTCAACGGGGACGATGGTCCCGGCCTGCTCCTTGGTCATATCGTTAAACCGCTGAACAAACTCGCCGATCGGCACTCCGTGCTGTCCCAGGGCCGGTCCCACCGGAGGCGCAGGAGTGGCCTGCCCACCCGGGATCTGGAGTTTCACCTTGGCTTTATATTCCTTCTTGGGAGGCATGTCTCAAACTCTTTCTATTTCAACCCGCGCCAGGCGGGCATTGACTCAAATCTTTTCAACCTGCCAGTATTCCAGGTCGCAGGGAGTCGGCCTCCCGAAAATAGTAACAATGACGCGAACCTGGCCCTTGGCGGGGAACACCTCTTCGACAGTTCCATCGAAATTCTCGAAGGGACCTTCCTTGATCTTGACCCCATCTCCTGCGGCAAGATCGATCTTCACCTCGGGTGTTTCTTCTGTTCCCTGGACAGTGTTGAGTATCTTTTCGACCTCATCGGGAGACAGCGGCTGGGGATCCTGGTAGGAGCCGACAAAGTCCCCGATACC
>DCKY01000224.1:0-2629 GCA_002320775.1 Planctomycetes bacterium UBA1662 | reverse complement strand
CTCATCGCTGAGTTCCATCTCGACGATGATATAGCCGGGGTAAAGCTTCCTCTCTTTGAAGCGTTTCTTACCGCCCTTAATCTCCGAAACCCGCTCGGTAGGCACCAGCACAGTGGGAACCTGCTCCTGGAGATCGGCAAGCTGGATCTTCTTGAGAAGAGCCCCCCTTACGGTCGACTCGCGCCCGCTGGCAACTCGCAGCACATACCATTCTTTAGCCATTTCGGCTTCCCTCTCTAAATTGCGAGTCTCAACAAGCAGCCGGAGTCAACAGGCCCCTGACTAGAAACCTTTGTAAAAGAAACTGATGCACTGTCTTAAAATCTGGTCTACACCGAAAATGAAAACACTCAGGATGAGGACCGCTACAACCACCACGATGGTCGCATTCACCTCCTCCTTGCGGGAAGGCCAGGTCACCTTGTTCTTCAGTTCATTCTCCGTATCGATCAGGAAATCCGCCGTCTTGGGGCGGTTGAACTGGCGGAAGGCAAACAGCGCAGCCAGGCCGATCAAGGGGGCATGTACGAGATACCGCCAGTCGATTCCAATCCCCTCTATTCGTCCCTGCTCATCAATGAACCCCTGGAGGTTCCGATCCGGGCCGGCGTTGGCTCCAAGGAAACCATGCAACTGGTTGAGCGCGAAAACGGCTCCAAGCATGATCACGGTAACCAGGATCACCCTGGATATCTTACCTTGGTCTTCCTTGTAGATTTCTGGCATAGCTTGCTTTCAACCAGCCTCGTGGGCAAATTCAGCCGGGCAAATAACCCGGGCCTGCAATTATTTGAGTCAAGCCAGGATCTGGCAGGCCAGGAGGGACTCGAACCCCCAACTTTCGGATTTGGAATCCGACGCTCTGCCAATTGAACTACTGGCCTGCAAGATTACTGACTCAGGAAAGAGAGGCGGCTTCCCGCCCGGACTCTCCTGTAAAAATACGTCGATTACTCCTCCTCAGAAATAGCCGCAACAACACCGGAACCTACCGTTCGCCCACCCTCGCGGATAGCAAACCGAAGACCTTCCTTCATGGCAATCGGCTGGATCAGCTCGATGTCCATCGTGATGTTGTCGCCAGGCATGCACATCTCCGCGCCCTGCAAGGTCGCGGTACCAGTCACATCTGTGGTCCTGAAGTAGAACTGGGGACGATAACCGGTGAAGAAGGGCGTGTGGCGGCCGCCTTCGTCCTTCTTAAGGACGTAGACCTCACCAACAAACTTCTTATGAGGATTGATGCTACCGGGAGCCGCGAGCACCTGCCCGCGAACGAGCTCCTCCTTATCCACGCCGCGCAGCAGGCAACCCACGTTGTCGCCGGCCTGGCCATCATCGAGGGTCTTGTTGAACATCTCGACTCCGGTCACGGTCGTCTTGGAGGTCTCTTTCAGCCCGACGATCTCAATCTCATCGCCAGTGTGGACCTTTCCGGTTTCAATTTTTCCGGTACCGACAGTTCCACGACCCTTGATGCTGAAGACGTCTTCAACCGGCATCAGGAAGGGCTGGTCAATATCCCGCTCAGGCTCGGGAATATAGCTGTCGACATGCTCCATCAGCTCGAGGATGCACGCCGTGGCGGCCTCATCTTCGGGACTCTCAAGAGCCTTGAGAGCAGAGCCCTGGATGATCGGAGTGTCATCTCCGGGGAAATCGTATTCGTTGAGCAGCTCACGAATCTCCATCTCGACAAGTTCGAGAAGCTCATCGTCATCGACCTGGTCAACCTTGTTCATGAACACCACGATGCTGGGTACCTGCACCTGGCGCGCAAGCAGGATATGCTCGCGAGTCTGGGGCATGGGACCATCGGAAGCGCTCACCACCAGGATGGCTCCATCCATCTGGGCGGCACCGGTAACCATGTTCTTCACATAGTCAGCGTGACCAGGGCAATCGACATGCGCGTAGTGACGATTTTCCGTCTCGTACTCGACATGCGCCGTGTTGATCGTAATTCCACGCTCACGCTCTTCCGGAGCGTTATCGATGGAATCAAAAGAACGCTCAGAAGCCAGGCCCTTGCCGGCAAGTGTCTGGGTGATCGCCGCGGTTAAAGTTGTCTTGCCGTGGTCAACGTGGCCGATCGTTCCAACATTAACGTGCGGCTTTGTCCTTTCAAATACGTCCTTCGCCATTTGTCTTAGGCTCCTTCAATCCTGCTGACGGTTCAAACGTCCTCACTCCGGACGCCGTCTCCGTAAACTTTTATCCTTAAGTTCAAATTCAAATCACTAAGTTCCGAAGCACTTCGCTTCAAAACGACATCAACAAAACTAACAGGGAGTGAAAATCTCCCAATCCGAAATTCTATAATCCCAGGCCTTTTTGTCTTCTATCAAAAATGGAGCCGCTGACGGGAATCGAACCCGTGAACCTCTTCCTTACCAAGGAAGCGCTCTACCGACTGAGCTACAGCGGCATCCTAAACTCTTCTTAGAACTAGATCAGAGCCTGGTTCATTCCTGTTTTATATCGACACAACTCCTTTAAAACCAAAATCCTCCAAAATCGACAGGAACGGGCGTTAGAAGCAAAAAAATGGAGCGGGTGAAGGGAATCGAACCCTCGTAATCAGCTTGGAAGGCTGGAGCTTTACCACTAAGCTACACCCGCTCAAGCT
>DCKY01000270.1 GCA_002320775.1 Planctomycetes bacterium UBA1662 | reverse complement strand
ACGAGCGGCGCCTCGGTCTTGACGTCGTAGCTCACGTCCTCTGGCGAGTCGACCTGGCCATCGACCGCCAGGCGGTAGAGGAGCCAGGGGTAGTCCCAGCCGGACTCGACGGCCTGGGTCAGGCCGCCCCAGAAGCGCGGGTTGACCTCGATCAGCCAGGGGTCTTCATCGAGGTCGCCGGTCCAGCGGAAGTCGATCTCGGCGACGCCGTGCCAGCCCTTCGGGCCGAGCAGGGCCTCGCACACCGACTCCATCTTCTCGGCCTTGACCGTCTCGCGCACCACGCCGGCTCCCTTGTCGGCGGGGAACTGGCGGATGTTGCGGTAGGTCATGCAGGCGATGAGCTTGCCCCGGTCAAAGAGCGTGGTGACGCAATAGTCGTCGCCGGGCACGCCCTGCTGGACGATGGGGTAGTCCTCCGGAGCGAGGCCGTAGTCTTCGACCAGGCTCTTGAAGTAGGTGATGAGCTCCTCGCGCGTGTCGACCTTGGCGATACCGACGCCGGCGGCCGACTCCCGCAGCTTGACAAAGGCCGGCAGGGCGATCTCATCAGCCCGGCTCTCGAGCTCTTCGATGCTCGCCGGGAAGATCGTCGGCGGAGCGCAGAGGCCGTTGTCCTGGGCGTAGGCGGCGAGGGTTCCCTTATTGTGTACCTCCTCGATCAGCTCGATCGAGGGAACAGGCACCCGGATGTGGGCCTCGAAGCGCTCACGGTGCTTCGCGATGAGGTAGGTCTCCTTGTGGATCGGCATGAGCACGTAGGGCGTGTCGGGATCATCGGGCTTGTGCCTGATGATCTCGCTCTCGAGCTGGTCGAGGAACTCATCGGGGTTCTTCGAGCAGTCCGGGTAGGTGAAGCTCGCCGTTGAGTATTTCGAGAAGGAGGCCGGCGTCATGGCGACCTCGTCGGCGGTGATGACCTCCACGCCGCGGCGTCCGAGGCTGCGGGTGACGGCGAGCGACTGCCAGCCGCGCGCGTAGGTGACGATGACTCTGCCAGCCTTTTCACTGCTCATGCCAGGGACCTCCTTGGTTTTATTGTGCCCCCATACTAATCACGAAGCGAGAAGACTGGCAATACGCAAACTGGCGTCAGGCGCTACTCATATTCGCATTCAGCCTGTCAATGAAAACTGCTGGCGGCCTTGGCGGCAGCGCGGCAAATTCAACTTGCCCGTGGATTTACAACTCATTCCCCGGCAGTCCCGCAGCTGAGGTTTCAGAGCAGGCCGGGGATGGGGTGGCCGTCGGTGATGAGCTCGCTGACAGTGGAGGGGATGTCGGTGCGAAGGCGCATCTCGGTGGTGTCGAAGAGGGTGTGCATGACGGTGGCGAGGAGGTTCTTCGGGCCGTAGGCCTCGGTCGCCGGGTGCGCGCACTGGCTGTCGGAGCGTCCGATGACCTGTCCCATGTTCAGGCCGCCGCCGGCGAAGACCAGCGAGGTCAGGTTGCCGTAGTGGTCGCGTCCGCCGCGGCCGTTGATCTTCGGCGAGCGGCCCATCTCGCCGGTGATCACCAGCAGGATCTTGTCGCTCAGCCCGCGCTCCTCAAGGTCTTCGAGGAAGACGGAGACCGCGTGGTCGACCTGGTTGCCGAGCGGCTCCATGCCGGAGAGGCGGGGGAGGCTGTTCTGGTTTCCGTGCATGTCCCAGCCCGCGTCGGCCACGGTCACGAAGCCGCAGCCGGCCTCGCAGAGCCTGCGCGCCATGAGCATCTGGTGCCCCAGGAGGTTCGATGAGCGGTACATGTCGTTGTAGCGGTTGAGCACCTTCATGTCGAAGAGCCCGGTGGTGTCGTAGCGCGCGATGGTCTTCGGGTCTTCCTTGGAAAGGTCGAAGGCATCGCCGACTCCGCGAAGAAGGATATCGTAGGCCTGCTGCCGATAGCGGTCGACGATGCCGAGCCGGCCGCTGTCCTCGACGCTCCTGCGCCAGCCGTCAAGAGACGACAGCAGGTTGCGGCGGTTCGCGAAGCGGGACTGGGGCAGCTGGAGCTCCATGTTGTCCCGGGCTGCGCCGCCGCCAACCGGGTTGAAGGCCGCGTAGCTGCCGCCGAGGGAGCCGCCGGCGGTGAGGCCGGGCAGGGCGTTCTTTTCAAAATTGCCGCGCAGCTTGAGGTCCGGCTTGATCGCCTCGGGAAGGACCAGGGTGTTCGACGGCAACCCGGTGTTGGGGTTGCTGGTGCCGGCGGCCCTCGCGTAGAGGGCGCTCATGCTGGCCTTCAGAGGATTGCGCGCGCTCACCACGTCCTGGTAGGTGTGGCCGCCGTTTTTCGACTGGTAGGAGCGGACGATCGCCAGCTTGTCTGCCATCTGGCCCATCTTTGAGAAGGTGCCGCCAAAGGTGATTCCCGGCAGCTTCGTGGGTACCTCGCCAGTCGTCGAGCGGATCTCTGATGGAGCGTCCATCTTCGGATCGAAGCACTCGATATGTGATGGCCCTCCCTGGAGGAAGAGCAGGACGACGGAAACGTCCCGGACCGAGCCGCCCGCTGCGGCGACCTCTTCCCGTGCCCTCAGCAGGTCAGGGAGGGTCAGCCCACCGAGTCCGAGCGCTCCGATGCGGAGCATCTCTCTGCGGCTGATTCCGGCGCAGCTTTTGTGAACACTCGAGTCTGTTATGTTGAGCATCCGAATTCTCCAGTAGCCTCGCGGAGCAGGCAGCGAAGCGTGTTCTGTTATCTCGATGTGCGGCAGGCGGTGCCGGATATTCCAGCGGCTTGCCTCGCTGCTCATAATCTAAAACCCGCGCCGCCACTTGTACAGGTTTATGTGTCGAACCTGTCAGAAACCGCCTGATTCGGGAACTTTTCAGGGGAGCATCTTCCCGGGGGGGCTTGGTATGCGCGTCTTCTCGGGCTACGATAACCAGCCGCGGCGGCCCTGTCGCTTCACCTGGAGCTGAAACCAAGAGAGAAAGGTACAGGATGAATACCCGAGTATTGCTTGCAGCGTTGATGGCTTCCCTCGTTTTTTCGGTTTACTCGCCGGTGCGCGCCGATGTCAAGCTGCCCAGCGTCTTCGGCAGCAACATGGTGCTCCAGCGCGACATGCCGGTTCCAATCTGGGGCTGGGCTGAGCCGGGTGAAGAGGTCACGGTGCGCTTCGGCAGCACGAAGAAAACCGTCAAGGCGGACGACCAGGGCAACTGGCGCGTCATCCTCAAGAAGCTCAAGGCCTCCAAGAAGCGGGGCAAGCAGCTGGAGATCAAGGGGAAGAACAGCAGCATCGTCCTGCAGAACATTCTCATTGGCGACGTCTGGGTCGG
>DCKY01000053.1:4933-6002 GCA_002320775.1 Planctomycetes bacterium UBA1662 | reverse complement strand
CGGCGTGGATACATGTTGGTCTCAGGTCCATTGTCACTGGTCACAATCACCAGGGTGTTGTCTGAGAGTTTCAATCGATCCAGCTCATCCAGCACCCTTCCAATGTGATGATCCACCTCCACCATGAAATCGCCGTAGATATCCAATTTGCTTTTGCCGACGAAGGCATCACCGGGCGCGTGGGGTGTGTGGGGTGCATTGAGCGGCATGTAAACGAAAAAGGGACTTTGCCTGTTGCGCTGGATGAAGGAGATGACCTCGTCGGTAAAGGCCGGCATGACGTGTTTATGCCGCCAGCCAGGAACCGCCGGCCCCTGCCGGCCGCCCTTGTCTTCTTCCTTCAAACTGGAAGTGGGTTGCTCGGTGACACGGTCATTCCGAATGAAAACGTAGGGGGGCATGTCCAGCGATGCAGCAATTCCGAAGAATTCGTCGAACCCGTTTACAGTGGCGGTGTTCTGAATAGGTTTTGTGAAATCTATCCCCTTCGAATTGTTACGCATGCTGTAGCCCTTTTCTCCGCGCATTCCTCCGGCCCAGTCCATTCCCAGGTGCCACTTCCCAATGCAGGCAGTCCGATAGCCCTTGTCCTGGAACAGGTGAGCCAGGGTCCTGCGCCCCTTCTCAATGAGGGGCTGTGAGAAGCCACCGAGAACGCCACTCTTCAACCCGGTTCGCCACGAGTAGCGGCCGGTCAGCAAGGCATAGCGTGAAGGCGTACAGACAGCGGAGGCGGAATGAGCATCGGTGAATCGCATGCCACCCTTTGCGAGCCGGTCGAGATTCGGCGTGTGAATTCTGGATTTGGGGTCGTAGCTGCTTACGTCGCCATAGCCCATATCATCAGCAAAAATCAAAACAACATTGGGCTGTTTGACTTCAGCTGAGGCAAAGGCAGTCAGCAACAGGGAGCATAAAAATGTGAGGCCGAGTTTCATGTTCTTTCTTCTTGGGCGCGCCAAAGTGCGGCGAGTTCTATCCTGTCCCAGTAAAAAATCTTTCGGGGGAGCAGGAGCCCCCGCAGCTCCTGTCTTCATTTTTCAGTCCGGCGAACACTCAGAGTCTTCAG
>DCKY01000053.1:2507-4585 GCA_002320775.1 Planctomycetes bacterium UBA1662 | reverse complement strand
TGCTTGGGTCCATTGCAGAGCTCCACGCCAATGTTCCCCTCCGGCCTTCCGCCCTTGTGAACAAAATCAATCGTCTTGACTCCATTCAGCCAGGCCTGGAGATGCTGCTTTTCAGCCACGATATAGTAATGATTCCAGCCTTCTGAAATCACCAGCCGTCGCGAATCGCGTTCCGGGAATTTCTGCAGCATCCCGCCGCCTCCCTCCTCCCACAGGCTGCCCCAGTAGCCGCTTCCCATATCCACCTGGTACCCAGGCACCCGGTGGTGATTTTCCGGCTGAAGCCGGATACCAATACCCGAATTGGCCCCGGTCCCGGTCAACCGGAAAACAGCGTGCAGCTCAAAGTCGCTGTAGCGAGCCCTGGTCAGGGCAAAATGATGCAGGCCGCCTCCGCTGTACTCTCCTCGAAGCTGACCTTTATTCAAAGACCAGAATTCCGGCTCCCAGTCCCAGCTGTCCTCCTTCGCCAGCAGGTTCTCCCAGCCGGACCCCTGCGGCTCCCCATCGACCAGCCTGGCAGGGCCAGGAAGAGTGACCACCAGGTTATTGAAAAGCTCATCGAGTTCTTTCAGGGTTCCATCAACGAGAGCTGTCCCGCCTTCCGGGCCGACAGCGCAGCTTTCAGGGATGGCTCCATATCCCCCACCTGCGACTGCCTCGCTGGTAGGAAGATAGTGGGCCGGACCGACCAGCTGAACCACGAAGGTCAGGTGGGCAGGGCTGCGCCCGAGAATGCGGATACCGTACTCCGTATACAGCTCGAACTGGTTGGTGCAGATCGCGATGTCGCCCAGCCGGACAACATGGACCTCAGAGTCGTAGGCCTTGTCTTCACGCCGGGCAAAAGATTCCTGCCTCTGAAGCAGCTGGGTTCTCCAGGAAATCTGCCGGGCCAGCCTGGGGGCGCGTGCCGGATCTTTCTCCAGCTCCGCCGCCAGGGCATCTCGGTGGGCACGAACCGAGCTGAGCTCTTTCTTACTGAGAACCCAGCCGGGAAGTGCCAGGGTTCGATTACGGTGAGCATGCTTGATGACCTCGTGGCGGTCATTCCTGACCAATTCGTAGGTTTCCAGCACGCAATCAGAGATGCGCCTGCCGAATTCATCCAGCCAGCTCCGAACTCCACGCAGCCTCCGCATCCGGTCCTCGGCATCATTGTGAAAACGCCGCCAGGGCCCCTGGTCACCGGCCGCACCACACCAGGCAAGCACCACCAGCTTCTCTCCCAGCTTCTTTTTCAAGCGCTCACGAACGTGATGCCAGTAATCGGCCAGGATCAGGGTTGAGCCGAAGTGCTCCTGAGATGGCGACCAGGCATTGACCGCCACAGCAAGGGGCTCTCCCTTTGCATCGAAAAAAAACAGGGCCGGGATGCCCTGGTATTCAGGCCCCTCCAGCCCTTTGAAGTCCGCCTTATCAACAGGTGAATAGACCTGCGCCCCTCCACCGAGATAGGTGCTGCGGCGGTTGTAGGCAACCTGCGCATGCCCCAATCCCCAGGCAACACTTCCTCTCTGGAGGGATTGGTGTGCCGTGAGAATCGCCTGGGAAACCTTTTGAACAAAAAAATCAATGTACTCGGCAACCGTCATCACCCCCGCCGGCAGGATGAAATTATCCCGCATGACAACCGGGGCCTGGTGAGTGTGGGTCGTGCTGATAAAGATCCTGCTGGTGTCAACCGAAGGCAGAAGAGCAGCCACCTTCCGGCGAACGGCCTCCACCATCTCCATCGGTATATGCACAAGGTCCGCAGAGACCATCACCGACTGCTCAACCACCTTTTCCTTCTGCCGCGTTTCAAGAAAGATGACGGTGGCCACTATCGGGGTTTCCACTTTTGTGGAGATCCGAAGCGCAAAAGCCCCCTCCAGAGCGACCGGGCGCCCAGGAGTGATACTGGTCTCCGAAACCCCTACAAAGACCTCTCCGGAAGGAACCGTCTCCTGGGCGGAAAGCCCCGCGAAGCCGCAGGAAGCCAACAACAGGACGAACCCGATCCGGCCTTGACGACTCCATCCATTCGAGACGCTGATGGGTGATGTTCTCATTCCAATAGCCTATGCGAGGCCATG
>DCKY01000053.1:0-2147 GCA_002320775.1 Planctomycetes bacterium UBA1662 | reverse complement strand
TTGCTTATCGCCCGGGGCATCGCTCAGGGTGGTTAAGAGGGGTGTAGGATGGGTGAAGATTTGTCGTAGTTTTGGATAAACACCTGAAGTAGCATCTGTGGAGGACTGTGGTCATTTCAACTTGGGGCAGGAAAACATGACCTTGGGGACAACAACCATATGAAGCTTAAAACGATCACCTCTCTCTCATTACTGGCACTCGCAACCCTCGCGATTCCACCCACCACGGCGAATGGCCAGGAACACGGCTGGATCTTCGACAGGGATCATGTGAGCGGGCGAACTGTCAGCGATGCCCACGGCGACCTGTCCGGCTCCATCAGCGGCGAAATCCTCCTTGAGGACCAGCCCGCAGCGCTGGTGCTGAATGGAGAGACCACCCATGTCTCGGTAGAAGAGGCCGACGAATCAATGCTCCCAGAGCGCAACATCACCGTCGAGGCCTGGGTCCTCCTCAACAGGGGAACACGCTGGGGCGGAATCATGGGCTACCTCCAGGACAACGGAGATTTTGAGCGCGGCTGGGTTCTCGGCTACGACAATGACGATTTTGTTTTCGGCCTTTCTACCGATGACGACCTCACCTACATGGACTCCCCTGAGGACTTCACACCCGGAGCCTGGCATCACGTGGTGGGCACCTACGATGGAGACACCATGCGCCTCTATGTCGATGGGGAACTTGTAGAGACTTCAGGCGCGCGCTCAGGCGATATCGACTACTCCGATGCCAGCTTCACTCTCGGAGCCTATGTTGATGACAACGAGTTCTGGGGAATGGACGGAAAGATTCACGAAGCGAATCTCTACGCAAGCACCCTGAGCGATGAAGAGATCCGCGAAAGATATCTCGCCAAGCGTAACCTCTTCCTCGGTGACGAAGCCAACCCCGGCGGACCCGGCAAGCCCGGAGAACCCTGCGAAGGCATCCAGGAAATCGTTGAGGGCACCTACACAGGCGACACCGCGCAGGCGGCAACCAACGGCTCCGCCTCCTGCGGCAACTCAAGTGACAGTCCTGCCAGGATCTATCTTTACAGGCCCGGGAGCGACGGAAGACTGACAGTGTCGACCTGCGAAAGCGGGTATGACACGGTGCTCTCCATTCACAGCGCCTGCCCGCCAGATGAAGCGAACCAGCTTGGTTGCAATGACGACACCTGCGGGCTTCAGTCATCGGTCTCCGCCGATGTCACAAGCGCCACCGCCTATTACATCAGGGTTTCCGGCTACAACGGCAACGCCGGAGATTACACCCTCGCTGTCGAGACCGACGATGGATCCGGAGACGCGCTCGCCGATGCCGTTGTCAGCGATGTCACCGGGATGGAGCAACGCGGCCGTCTTGGCGACGAGGCCTCCTTCGCCATGAGAACCGTCATCTGCAACCTGGGAGATGCCCCCATGGACTGGCATCGTAACCCGGACCCGCGCCACCCATTCCTGGTATTCAATATGTACAAGCTCACCGAAACGCGGGTCGAGCAGATCGGTCAATCCTGGGTCAAGCACGGGTATTCAGCCTCCCAGGGCGGCGGCTGCGGCGAAGCCTGTATCCGCTTCGGCAGCACCCAGTACCTCGGGGTCGGCTGCTCGGATGTCTACGGCGTAGGGACCAACGCCCGCCAGAGCACCTTCGGCCCGCGCAATGAAATCAACCCATGGACAGGCGGCTACACCTTTGAGGGCTCTCACCTCGACCTGGATTCAGATGGCCCCTTCAACCCGGTCGAAAACATCCTGCGGGCCCATGACGATGACCTCGACCCGGCGACAGACCCCTCCGCAAGGTATTTCGTCGAGCTCCTGGTCATCACCCATGACGATTCCGACCATACCAACAGTGTCGGCTACAAGGAATTCAGCATCGCCGGCCAACCCGGAGGCGTCTGGGACACCGACTTTCACGAGGGCGCCGCCAGTCCCGGAAATATCCTCTGGGAATGGTTCGGCGGCGACTTCACGATCTTTCCCGAAGACGCTCCGGAAGAAGACGGCCGCTCCTACCTTAAAACGAAGGTCACCGACAATGGCGATGGCACCTGGCACTATGAATACGCCATCTACAACCTCGACATGCGCAGGGCCCTTGGCTCCTTCAGCCTGCCGGTCCCCCAGGGCGCCACCCTGTCCAACATCAACTTCCA
>DCKY01000248.1:8488-10008 GCA_002320775.1 Planctomycetes bacterium UBA1662 | reverse complement strand
GGGCCAGATCCTTGCGGCTCTGGTTGACAATTGCCTGCACCCTCGTGGCGGCATCCTTGCGGTAGGGATGAAACGACATGTCGTTCTCGCCCAGGTGATAAAAGACACCTTCCAATTCCACTGGATGCCCCCTGGCAGACAGTTCCCGGATGGAATCCTTCACGAACTGGATGAACTTCGGGTAAAGATTCCGGCTCCTGGCCATGCTGCCTTCAGGGGTCCAGTCGATGATCTGGGAACCGCTATGGGTGAATTTCGCTATGGCTATGTTGCCCTTCACCTTGCCGGCAATAGTGTGGGCAAAGCTCAGCTCAGGGCCGAAGGTGTCGTAGTAACCGGTGAGGCCCAGGGGCTCCCATCCTTTGGAAACGTGATAGCCGCCGCCAAGGTTATATTTGTAGGCGATTCTGGGATTGTCCTCGAGGATGGCCTGCTTACCCTTGAGGGTACGTAATTCCTGCTCAAAGGCGCGCTCTCCCTCCATGTTGCGATGCCCGGCCAGGATAAAGAGCTTCACGGCGCTGCCTTTTCTGTAGGGCCATTTTTCAAGGGGACGTGGTGTTTCGAGCTTGAGACCGATCGTGCGCAGATAGGCCGTCGCGTAGTTTTCTCCATGCTGCAGCTGGCCCAGGGTGCCGTAGTGATAGTGCAGCCCCACTGGCCGACCAATCTCTGCACCCACATGGGAGGTGGGCACATACTCGGCACGCGGATCGACGTTGGTCACCTCCCGTTGGCCGATGCTGATGGCATACATGCGCGGCCGCAGGTCCATACCCCAGATGGTCTTGGTGCAGAGCTCACCGATGTAGAACTTGAGACCTGGTGTCTTGAGGTCACGGCGCCAGCTGGCCAGGAAGTTTTTCAGGTTCTTGCCGTAGTTCGGCATGTAGTCCTTGTTGAACATATCGTTCTCACCCTGGTGCCACATGAAACCTTCCAGGCGATACTTGATCTTGCGTTGATCCAGATCAGCCAGAGCCGTGCGGATGGTCTCCAGTGCCAGGGGATACATCTTGAAACCAACGGGCTTACCAGGATTCCAATCCCCGCCCAGGTGCGTGCCGCCGGCGGCCACCTTGATGATGGCGATGGGCGCCTTGATATGGCCGGAGACTTTACGCGCGAAGCTGAGCTCCGGGCCAACGATATTATTGATGGGCGCCAGTGACTCCCACCCCCTGGAGCGGGTCTTATTTTCCCGGCCAAGGCAGTAGACAAACTTCACACTTTCCTGCGCAGCCTCCAGTCCGACGTAGGGAGGAAAGCGCTTGATATCCTTTACCTTCGAGTCTGAACCCACCATGTTTGATTGACCGGCAAAAACGAATACCCGCAGGGTTTTGTGGTCATCATTGGTTTGAGCAATAGCAGGGAGCGCTATTGCCAACAAAAGGAATACAGTAAAAATTCTCATCAATACTCTCACAATGAATTAGTTGAACCAGCCGACAGCCTATGCGAGCCCATGGGCCGGCGCAAGGAAGGGACGACCACTGGTTGCTTATCGCCCGGGGCAT
>DCKY01000248.1:0-8172 GCA_002320775.1 Planctomycetes bacterium UBA1662 | reverse complement strand
TCGCCCGGGGCATCGCTTAGGGTGCTTAAGAGAGGAAAACCAGGCGCTGTTTCTGGCTGCATGAAGGCTCTGTTGATATCACTGCTTACTTCAGCGCGTTTCTTTACAGGACGAAATGATGGGGCCAAATACAACCCTGATCGTAAGTATCTGCACGAGTATCCTGCTTTTAGCTGTCCCATATTCGTCAGCGGCAGAGCACGGGATGAATGAGAAAGTTCTATCTCAGATTCCCGAAAATCTTAAGGCAATTGTCGACCGCGGCCAGAGCCCTGGCATGGTTACTTTGGTGGCTCGCAATGGAGAGATCGCGTCCATCGATGCGGTGGGTTGGCGCGTCATGGATAAAGAGCCGCTGGAGACCACGGATGTATTCTGGGCCGCTTCGATCACCAAGCCCTTCGTTGCGGTAGCCATCATGATGCTGGTCGATGAAGGGAAACTGAAGCTTGACGACTTGGCGGAGAGCCACATACCGGAATTCAAAGGGCAGAAAGTGAAGATCGGCAAGAGGAGAGCGGAAGCAGCTAAACATCCATTAACCATTCGAAACCTCCTTAATCATCTGGACGGTCTTCCGAAGAACCCCACCAGAAGCCGAGCCACAAAAACCATCAAGCAGCGTGTGCTTATAGCAGCAAAGGATCCGCTGATGTGGGAGCCCGGAACGAAATCAATGTACGGAGGCGAGGGACTTTACGTCGCCGCCTATCTAGTAGAAAAATATTCCGGCATGCCCTACCCCCGATTCCTGAAGACCCGAATCCTTGATCCTCTCGGCATGAAAAACACCTATTTCACCATCAAGGACGTGCCCCGGAACCGGACGATCCCGAGACATAGCAAGCCCAGGAAAGGCAAATGGAAAGCCACTGAGATGCGCGACTTCACATGGAGCACCGGCGGCAGCTATTTCGCGGTGGATGGCGGCTTCTTCTCAACGGTCGAAGACTTGTTCCCCTGGTACCAGATGCTTCTTAACGGCGGTGAATACGGAGGTGTTCGCTACCTCTCGGAAAAATCTGTTCGTGAGCTCACTCGCAAACAGACTGGTGACGTGAAGCCTGCCGGCCACGGCGCTGGAAACTACTTTGCTCTTGGCTTCCTGGCGGTCGTTGAACCGCAGGGCTCGACCGCCGCGCTGACACAGGGGAGCTTCGGAAAGGGAGGAGCAGGGGGATCAATCACCTGGGTCGATCCCGGCACGAAGACCATCTATATCATGCTCCAGAACGCATGGGGCGGGGATAAAAACCTCACCCAGTCCACGTTTCTTAATACCGCCGCTAAAGCGATACCTTCGAAATAAAACAACCACCGGCGCTCAGCGTTTAGTAGGACCAGATTGTTTAGCAGGGCCAGAAGGTTTAAGGGCCAGATTGTAGCCCCATCCCGCGGAGATGGCGGTGAAGACACCCTTGGTGGGCGTGCTGGTAACCTGGCCGTGGTCGTTGGACCCCCAGCAGACGAGTGACCCGTCGGGCTTCATGGCCAGGCCATGCTGCCCTCCCGCGGCAATCAATTTGAACACACCCTTGGTGGGCCTGTCGCTGACCTGGCTCTTGTTGTCATGGCCCCACGCGGAGATGGACCCGTCGGACTTCAAGGCCATACAGAAGAAATAGCCCGCGGCGACGGCTTTGAAATCACTCGTTGAAGGTTTGGCGCTGACCTGGCCATGGCCATTCCAGCCCCAGGCGACGACGGACCCGTTGGACTTCAGGGCCAGGCCGTGCCGGGCTCCAGCGGAGATGGCGGTGAAGTTATTCCCGCCGGGGCAACCGCCGACCTGGCCGTCGCCGATCACAACACGCTGGCTACCGGCCCTCCTGACCCGGTATTTACCGGCGCCCCAGGCGGCGAGGGACCCGTTGTCCCTCAGAGCCAGGCTCCAGCAGTCTCCCCCGGAGATGGCTTTGAAGACGCCCGTGGTGGGCCGCTGGCCAACCTGGCCCATGTGGCTCCAACCCCAGGCGGCGAGGGATCCGTCTGACTTCATCGCTATACTGTGCCAGCCTCCCCCGGAGACGGCGGTGAAGCCCTTCCCGGCGGGTGCGTGGCTGACCTGGCCGCCAGCCGGCGGTTTCAATGCCGAGTCGAGGCCCCATGCGACGATGGTCCCATCGGACTTCAGGGCCAGGCAGTGGTAGGCTCCAGCAGAGATGGCGATAAAATCGTCTCCGGCGGGCACCTTGCTGACCTGGCCATGCGCGTCCCTGCCCCATGCGACGATGGAGTCGGCCCGGGCAGCGGTCGCGCCCGCAAACCACAACGACGCCACCAGAGAGGCGACCAATACAACATGAGTTACAGTTTTCATTTCCTTGGCTCCTTTCCCTTGGATTTTCCCCTCGCTTGCGCGAAGGCCTCGCTCGTGACGCCTTTCGACCCACGCAGGCGATAGCGGGGACCGGTGGCGAAAGGATTATTCTCACCCAATAGCGATCCCGAATCAAACATTTGGGCTTTTCCCCCGGACTCTCTTTTGCAGATCCCCGCCGCTGGACCGGCGCACCTGACGGGGTTGACGAAGCTTGAATGGCTGTAGTCCCTCAACACCAAGGTCACCGGCGCCGGCGTCAATAAAATCAAGCAGGTCTTACCAAACTGCAGGATCTCCCACTATCCCCTCTGGTTGCTTATCACCCGGGGTATCGCTCAGGTGGATAAAACGCCCCCTGCGGAAATGGCAGCCCCCGCCCAGGGGCTTGCACCAACCTCTCGGGACTGCTCCCCACCTGTGGCAATTCCTGACACTTCTGGCGGCGGAGAAGATTCGGGCGAAAAGCTCGAATGGAGCCTGTTACTTCGGTACGACGGCGCGTGCGGAACGGTCGCCGACTTCAAAATAGCCGAGGGGTTGTCGAGGATCGCCGGCGGCAATCATCCACACGGCGCCTGGCCGGGTTCTTTGCCTTTGCTGTTGCCCGGACGCGAGCGTGGCGTACCTTTTTCGCCCTCCCTCGCGATCCATCCAGAACAGCTCCACCTCGCGAGCGCTTCGGTTGATAAATACCACCTCGAAGGTGTTACCGTCCGGCCTGGAGACGGGAGCCGTGGCGCCTTTCGCCAGGGGCTTCCACCTGAGCGCGGGTAGCGACTGAACCCTGGGCGGCACCAACCTGGCAAATTCCCGGGGAGCCAGGGAGCGCAGGCGCTCGAGGGTCTCTCGATGTTCTTTTTTCCCGGCAAGATTGCGCCATTCATAGGGATCGGATCGCACGTCATAGAGCTCTTCGCCACCGCCTGCGTACCGGATGTAGCGCCATCGATCATCGCTCAGCCCGAAGCTCCCCGCCTGCGCGAGATGGGTCAGCGCGACGTGAGGCCAGTCGGCGCCAGGGTTCGCAAGCAGCGGCACGAGGCTCGGGCCATCGTGCCTGGGTTGAGCCGGCAGCCCGCAGAGCTCCAGCAGGGTAGGCGCCAGGCTCAGCAGACTGACCGGTCGATCGCAAATGGCGGGTTGTGTACCGTCGGTGAGACCGTCTGAGCCCCTGGGCACTTTTACGATCAGTGGCACTCGGCTGCAGGCTCGCCAGGCGGTGAACTTTTGCCAGTGCTGTTTCTCGCCGAGATGCCAGCCATGATCGGACCAGAGCACGACGATCGTGTTCTCGGCGTTCGGCCCCTTCTTGAGCGCATCGAGCACAAGGCCAAGCATCGTATCGGCAAAGTAGATCGACGCGAGATAACCCTGGATCGCTGCCTTCCATTGCTTGTGTTTGCGGATATGGTCGAAGTAGCGGTTGGGTCCACGCCGCTTTCCTTCAGGCGGCAGGTCATCGAGGTCATCCGCTCGGTAGCCCGGCGGTAATTGGATCTTATCGATCGGAAAAGCATCGAAATATTTCTTTGGCACGAACCAGGGTTCGTGCGGTCGGTAAATGCCGCAGGCCAGGAAGAACGGACGCTCGTGTTTCCTGGCAAGCTGCCTTCCAACCCAGTCTGCCACTGAATAGTCGCCCCCATATTCCTCGTCGGTGGCATCGAGCGCTCCCCAGTCCGTTTCGATGTACTGCCAGGGGCCGCCGCGAGGCAGGCTCACCGGTCGCTTCCGGGGATAGAGCGTACGGGGAAAGGGGTCTTCCGTTTCCTTCGGCGGAAAATACTCATCCCAGGAGCGGGCATCGATAAAGTAGTGCAACATCTTCCCCGACCCGGCCGACCAATAGCCCCCCCGCGAAAACGTCCTGGGAAGCAATTCGACATTTGGAAGCACCTCGCGCATGTTCTGGCCGTTTTGATAAAGACCGGAACGATGAGGAGAAATGCCGGTGAAAATGGCGGTCCGCGATGGGTTGCACGCGGGCGCGGCGCAATGAGCGTTGGTGAACAGCACTCCATCCGCCGCCAGGCGATCGAGATGGGGTGTCCTGGCCTGTGGGTGGCCGCCGAGGCAGCCGACCCAGTCGTTCAGGTCATCCATGGCGATGAAAAGAACGTTCGGCTTGTCGGCGAAAGCATTGGCGGCAGCCAACGAGACGACGAGCGCCAGGAACAAAATTCGCAACCGGCATGTCACTTTTTTACTTTGCCCCTTCGTCCCCGCGCAGGCTCTTCGTAATCTTGACGAAGTAGAGATCGGTTGCGACCTTGAAAGCTTCCTTGCCGAGCCTGGTCGAGAGGGTCTGCCATTGAACTGTTGGAGTGATCGTCTGCCACTCCTTCGGCTTGCCCACACGAATCGGCATCGCGAAATCCGCCTCGTCGGCCTTCCAGCGATACTCGACGCTGCCCGCGGCTTCATCGAAGACCAGCTCCAGGACCGGCAGCGCTGCGTGGCGCAGGTACTGATCAAAGATCGGCGTGAGCTCCGCCTCGAAGCGCTTGTTGAACAGTCGCACCAGGTCCTCGGTTCTGATGCTCTGGTACTTGAAGTCCTGGTAGACCTCGCGCACCAGCGCCCACCACTTCTTGTCGTCGTTCAAGACGTTGCGCAACGTGTTCAAAAACAGCGCGCCCTTGAAGTACTGATCGCCGGGCGGACTCTGGTGGATGCCGCGCTCCGCGATAACCGGCCGCCTGTTCCGCACCTTGCTCTTGTACCCATTGACGTACTTCAGCGCGTCCTCGTAGCCAAACATACGCTCGACATACATGCACTCCAGGTAGGTCGCCCACCCCTCGTGGATCCACATATCGCAGACATCAGAGGCCGTCACCGCGTTGCCGAACCACTCATGGGCGCTCTCGTGGATAATGATGAAATCGAACTTCATACTGACGCCGACACCGGTCCAGTCCTTGTTGAGATAGCCGTTGGTAAATCCGTTGCCGTAGGTCACGGCCGTCTGATGCTCCATGCCGGAATACGGCACCTGGATGATTTTGTAGCCATCCTTGATGAAGGGGTACTCGCCGAAGTAGTGCTTGAAGGCCTTCAGCATCGGCTTGGCTTGCGCGAACTGCTTCTTCGCTCGCTCGAGGTCTTCAGGCAGTGAATAAAAGTCGAGAGTCAACTCGCCCAGTCGATCGGAAAAGTGCTCGTAGGCGGCAATGTTGAGCGACACGTTGTAGGAGTTGATCGGGTAGTGAACGCGCCAATCCCAGCGCGTGTAACCGTCTGCGAGATTCTTCTTGCCGACGAAACGCCCATTGGAGACGTTCATCAGCTCGTTCGGAACAGCGACACTGATGTCCATCGACTCGACCTCATCGCGCCACTGATCCTTGCCCGGCCACCAATAGCTGGACCCCGGCCCCTCGCAGGCTGTGTAGATCCACGGACGCCCGGAGGGGTCGACATCGAAGCTGATGCCGCCGAATCGGCCGACCCTCTTTGGCGCGCCGGAGTAGTAGAAGTCGATGCTGTATTCCCGCCCGGACTCGAGCCCCATCGGAAAGTCAACGAATACGGCATTCAGTTCACGCGTGTACTGAAGCGCTTTCGAGCCCAGCAGGATCTTGTCGATGTTGAGGTCGCGATTCAGGTCCAGTTGAATCCGATTGTCGTCACGCAGCATGCGGAAGCGAATCGTATTCCTGCCGCGAATCGACTTGGTCTCAGGGGTCACACGAATGTCGAGATGGTAGTACAGCAGGTCGTTGTTCGCACGATAGCGGCCGTACTCGCCGCGCAGCTGTCGGCCACGGTGCTTAGAATCAACAAGCTCCTCCGCGATGTCTTCCCGTGGCGGTGACGACGCCGGGTGCTGCAATGGGGCCACGTGCTGGCAACCTGCCAGCAACGCCGCATTGAAAACCAACGCGAATACGACAATGCGTTCCATGTCTGTACCCTCACAATGAATCAATTGAGCCCAGCCAACAGCCTATGCCAGGCCATGGGCGGGAAATAGAAGACCTGTTTCATTTTTTCTTTTCCTTCTCTTTCTTCTTTTTCTTCTTCACGTTGATTTCGCCCCAGGGCTTTGCACCGACTCGCCTGGCCCAGGCCTCGTAGGCAGCACGCAGTTCTCTGGCCTTCCCGGGCATGGCACTGGAAAGGTTTTTTAATTCACTGCGATCCTTGCTCATGTCATACAACTCCCATGGGGCGTCGTGGATGGCAACCAGCTTATAATCCCCCTTACGCACAGCGCGATTGCCCTCGTGTTCCCAGTAGAGGGTGCGCTCCTGCTTTGGGTCCCCGGCAAGTACCGGCAGTAAGCTCTGCCCTTCCATTCCTTTACCCTCAAGACCAGCTGCAGCGAGGCAGGTGGGCGCGATATCGATCAGGTGGCCTGGTGAGTGACGCAGCTCGCCCCTGGCCTTCATGCCGGCCGGCCAGTGGACAATCAGGGGGGTAGCCACGCCGCCTTCGTGAGTGTAGCGCTTGTACATACGGAAGGGAGCGTTGCTCAGGTTTGCCCAACCGCGGCCGGAGCTGGAGGACCAGCCGCCGCGCCTCCCCCACTCTGCATAATTGTCCACTCGAGTTTCCGGGTGCCGGCCGTTCTTGCCAAAGAGACCGCGCCAATCGTGCACGCCGGCGCCGGGCACACCGTTATCGACCATGAACAGGATCAGCGTATTGTCGAGTCGGCCGGCAGACCTGAGCTTCTCCACCACCCGGCCGATATTCTGGTCCATGCGATCGATGATTGCCGAGTAGAGTGCCATCTTCAGGTCCAGCTCATCGCGCAGCCTGGCGTCATAGGTTTCCCACTTTGGAACATCCAGGGGCGAAAGCGCCCACTCCCTGCTGATCAACCCCAGCTCCACCATCCGCTCATAACGTTGCTGGCGTAGCTTGTCCCAGCCCACCTCCCGGAAGCGACCGCGGTATTTCCGGGTGTCCGCCGCGCGCGCATGCAGCGGGAAGTGGGGCGCATTGTAAGCCAGGTAGAGGAAAAACGGCTGGTCAGGGTGTTGCTTGAAGGATTCATCCATGAAATGCAGGGCGTAGTCGGTGAACACGTCCGTGGTGTACCACTCCTGGTCGGGGCGCAGATGGTTAACCGGCGTCTCGGTACCGGGCAGCACTTCCTTGTCATCGAGAAAAACAGGGCAATGGCGCAACACTGTGAAATAGGAATCAATAAAATTGCGCGTGCCGTAAAAACGATCAAAACCGCGGGCGATGGGCGACTGCTCCGGCGCGGTACCCAGGTGCCACTTGCCGGTCATCATGGTGCGGTAGCCGCCCTTCCTGAGACGCTCGGCCAGGGTCGGCACGTGGGGCAGGATAGTGCCGCTGTAACTGGGAATGCCCCGATCCTTGGTCATGTGTCCCATGCCCGCCTGGTGCTGGTAAACCCCGCTCAGCAAGGCCGCACGAGAGGGGCAGCAGCGGCCGGTGTTGTAAAACTGGGAAAATCGCAATCCATTGGCGGCCAGCTTGTCCAGCGCCGGCGTTTCGATCTCACCGCCGTAACAACCGAAATCCGAATAACCCGCATCATCAGCCAGGATCAGAACAATATCCGGCTGTTTCCTGCCTGCCCCTATTGCAGAGAGACACAGACAGAAGGTCAATAAGGCCAGGAAGATGGTTTTCATGGGCTGCACCTTAATCAAGCCGATCCGGGGGGCAATTCGAGACCTCTTTTATCATCATTTCCTCGAAGCCTTATCCTTTTTCGGCGGCTTCACCTTGAACCACCCTGCGGCCCTGGTCGCCTCAACAGATCCGTCGGCTCCGACTGACAACACAAGCTCTCCGGTAACGCGAGGACCCTCGCTTTTGGTTTTCGCGGCGAGAGCGACATTCACCCTCGGCTTACTCTTCGG
>DCKY01000066.1:28315-29889 GCA_002320775.1 Planctomycetes bacterium UBA1662 | reverse complement strand
GGACCCCTTCATGACGACCTTCAATTGCGCCGACTCATCGCAGAGCACCCCTAAGCGGGATGAGGCCCTGACCGCTTTGCAGGCGCTCTCTTTGCTCAACAGTAAGTTTACCCTGGTCATGGCCGGGCATTTCGCCAAACGACTCGCGAGTGAGGCGGAGACCGTTGAGGAGAGGGTGCGTCTCGGCGTCAGCCTGGTGAGCGGCCGGAAGGCTACCGCGGAGGAGGTTGCCGACCTCTCCGCCTACGCTTCGGAGCACGGGCTTGCCAATCTGTGCCGGGTTCTTTTCAACCTCAGCGAATTTACCTACCTGGATTGACAACCGCCCAATGACCGTAGAATCCGCCTTCCCACATAAGAACACAGCCGACAGGCCCCTGCTCGATCGCCGGAACTTTCTCTGGGAATCAGGAGGCGGACTCGGCGGGATCGCCCTGGCGGCCCTGCTGGGCGGCGAGGCGGCGTCCGGGGAAGAGCCGAAGCTCCACGGGGGCTTGCATCACGCTCCGAAAGCCAAGCGGGTTGTTCAGCTCTTCATGTCCGGGGCGGCCAGCCATCTCGACATGTTCGACTTCAAGCCTGAGCTGATCAAGCATCATGGAAAGAAGTCCGATTTCGGCGAACACGTTGAGGCCTTCCAGAATGGCCTGGGGCCCTGGATGAAGTCACCCTTCGATTTCAAACGTTACGGCCGCTGCGGCAAGCATCTCAGCGACATTGTCGCTCCGCTTGGGGACGTGGTGGACGAGATGGCCTTCATCCACAACCTGGTCGGCAAGACAGGGGTGCACAGCCAGGCGACCTATCTCCAGGCGACCGGCTTCCAGCGCCCGGGCTTTCCGGGAATGGGCTCCTGGGTCAGCTACGCGCTGGGGGCGATCAACGAGGACCTGCCTTCGTTTGTCGTGCTCCCCGACCACCGAGGCTACGGCTCCAACGGCCCCAAGAACTGGGGCTCTGCCTTCCTGCCCGCTGACGCTCAGGGTACAGAGATCTTTCCCCAGCGCGACAACCCGATCAACGACATCGCGGCGCGGGCGGATTTTATTTCCGGAGCCGGGAACCGGGCGGGCCTTGATCTGATCAACAAGCTGAACCGCGGCTACCAGGGTCGCCGGCCGGGCGATTCTCGCCTGGACTCTCGCATTCGCTCCTACGAGCTGGCGGCCAGGATGCAGCTGAGCGCCCCCGAGGCGCTCGATATTTCGAAGGAGCCGAAGGAGATACTCGAGCTCTATGGCCTGAACAAGGCGCGCAAGAAATACCCGGCCGAGATCAATGTTGATGAGGAGATAGAATATTTCGGCCGCAAATGCCTGGTGGCTCGTCGCCTGCTGGAGAGGGGCGTTCGTTTCGTGCAGATCTGGTCCGGCAACGACAACAGCTTTCCGCGCCGCAATTGGGATAGCCACGAGGACATCCCACGCGACCATCGGCCGCTTTCCCTGGGAATGGCGACCGGCGCCGCGGCCCTCATCAAGGACCTCCGCCGCAGGGGCCTGCTCGATGATACGGTCATTCTCTGGACGACCGAGTTCGGTCGCATGCCGAGCACCCAGGGCAGCAAGGGGCGC
>DCKY01000066.1:26877-27977 GCA_002320775.1 Planctomycetes bacterium UBA1662 | reverse complement strand
TTCAGCAACTGGCTTTGCGGAGGCGGGATCAAGGGCGGCGTGACCCATGGCCCCAGCGACCAGTGGGGCTACAAGCCGCTGGACCGGGCGAACCCCACCCAGGTCTACGACATCCACGCCACCATCCTGCACCTGCTTGGAATCGACCACGAGAAGCTCACAGTGCGCCATAATGGAATCGATCGGCGGCTGACTGATGTTCACGGTCACGTGATCCGGGAGATCCTCGCCTGAGCGGAAATACATTTCCCGGAAAAGGTAATGTAGATCTGCATCTCTCTCTTGCTGGACTATAATACCGCCAGTGCTTCGGGGCCGTCGTCCCAGGCCGTGTGACTTCCGTATCTATAAAAGGTATCGCAGATGACTTCCGCCTCATCCCGTGGCTCTTCCGGCATCGCGCAATCAACCCGGCCGCTCCTCCTTCTCGCCGCGCTCCTGGCGCTTCTTCCTGTCCTTCCAGCGCGGGCCGAGCTGGGCTCCCCGACGCTGAGAGACAAGATCATCGCGCAGCATGTCGCGGTCTACCTCGAGCGGGCCCACGTCAGGCGGTGGAAGCTTGATGACAAGCGATCGGAGAGCATGTTCGATTCGTATCTCAGCGCCCTGGACCCGCAGCGGATGTATTTTACCGCGGCCGATGTTAAAGGTTTCCAATCCAGCCGCCGCAAGATCGACGACTATATCAAGTCCGGGAATCTCGACTTCGCCTTCAAGGTAGGAGGCGTCTTCCTGGCCCGGGTTGATGAGTGTTCGAAACGAGTGAAGAAGCTTGTTGGGAAGGGGCTGGACTTCAGCGTCGATGAATATTTCCAGGTCGACCGTGCCGAGGCCGCCTATGCCTCAGGCGAGAAGGAGATTGCCGACCTGTGGCGCAAGAGAGTGAAGGTGCTGCTCCTGGAGAAGCTCGTCGATGGCAAGACGATGAAGGAGGCGGGTGACGAGGTCGTCAAGCTCTACGAGAACTTCGCCGTCCGCATGGGCAAGACCGATGGCATGGAGTTGCTGCAGATCTTTCTGACCGCGGCGACCATGACCTATGACCCGCATACAACCTATATGTCGCCGGATACTCTCGAGAATTTCCAGATCAGCATGCG
>DCKY01000066.1:0-26550 GCA_002320775.1 Planctomycetes bacterium UBA1662 | reverse complement strand
CTGGAGCTCGAGGGGATCGGGGCTTCGCTGCAGTCGATCGATGGCTACACGGTGGTCAACCAGGTCATTCCCGGCGGCGCGGCGGCGCGCGATGGACGGCTGAAGCCGCAGGACAAGATTCTCGCGGTGGCGCAGGGAGACTCCAAGGACTTCGTAGATCTGCTGAACATGAAGCTCTCTGATGTTGTGAAGCTCATCCGCGGCAAGAAAGGCACGAGGGTCCAGCTCAAGGTCCGGCATGCCGACAGCGAGGGCACCGAGCTGGTAGCTATCGTGCGGGCCAAGGTGGTTCTCGCCGATCGCGAGGCCCATGGCGAGGTGCTCGAGGTCAAGAGAGGGGAAGGCCTGCCGGCTCTCAAGGTCGGGGTTATTGTCCTGCCCAGCTTCTACATGGACATGGCCGCCGCCGGGCGCGGCGTGAAGGACTTCAAGAGCACAACGCGCGATGTCTCGAGGATCATCAAGAAGTTCAAGGCCGATGGCATCGAGGCCGTGGCCATCGACTTGCGGATGAATGGAGGCGGAGCGCTGTCGGAGGCGATCGCGTTGACGGGCCTGTTTGTAGATACAGGCCCCGTGGTGCTCATCAAGCACCTGAACGGAAGGGTTGATACGCGTAACGACAGCAAAAAGGGCGTCGACTGGTCGGGGCCGCTTGTGGTGTTGACCAGCAAGTTCAGCGCCAGCGCCAGTGAGATTTTTGCCGGAGCCCTGCAGGATTATAAGCGGGGGGTTGTCGTGGGCGATCGAAGCACCCATGGCAAGGGAACCGTCCAGCAGCTCATGGATCTCTCGCGTGCCAGGGGAGGCGGCGAACCGGGGAAACTGGGCGCTCTGAAGATCACCCTCTCGCAATTCTACCGGCCCTCTGGCAATAGCACGCAGAACAAGGGCGTCGTGCCGGATATCGAGCTGCCTGCGGTTTCGAGCCACATGGATGGCGAGGCCGAGCTCGATTTCGCGATCGAGTTCGACACGGTAGAGAAGGCCGAGCATTCGGACATCGGGCTGGTTGACCAGAAGCTCCTGCGTCGACTGAAGGAAAGGTCCCGCAAGAGAAGAGGCTCCAACGAGGACTTCTCCAAGATCGAGAAGGACATCGCCCGGTACCGGAAGATTCGCGACCGAAAGAAGATCCCGCTGGAGCGGTCTCGTTACGAGGCGGAGAAAAAACAATTTGATCCAGACGATGCGAAGGAAGAGAAAGAGGACCCCAAGGATCCGGACGCTCCGCCTGATGACAACGAGATTAAGCGGGACTTTTATCTCGAGGAGGTTCTCTCTATCACGGCCGATTACGTTGCGGCGCTGAAACCCGAGAGCGCGGAATCCTACAGGCGCCTGGCGAGGGCGGCTCTTCTGCTCGGAGATACGAAGCAAGGGCGTGCCTTGATAGCGGAAGGACTTCGGAAGCATCCCGGGAGCGGCCCCCTGCAGAAGCTGAAGAAGGGCCCTGTAAAATAAAAAGCGAAGCCCGCCAGGTTCTCGCCGCGGCCAGGCGCTGGCGGTTCTTTTCCCCGGTCCGTAACCGAGTATACCGATGAGAGCATTCGCGCGCGCCCCTGTCAGAGTTGATCCCGCCGGCGGGGGGACCGATGCCCCTCCTTTTTGCGTAGATCATGGCGGCAAGGTGGTCAACTTCGGCGTCAGGCGGCATGTCTTTGCCCGCGCCCAGCGCCTGGGTCCGGGGGAAGAGATCCTGATCTATTCAGACGATCTCGACGCCGGCATCCAGGCTCGCAGCGCTGCGGGCCTCCCCGTCGGCGGGCGCCTTGAGCTGCTGCAGGGGTTTGTAAGAAAATTGCTTCCGCCAGGAGAGTCGGTGCTGCTGGTGACCGGCTCCGAGGTGCCGCCCGGCAGCGGCCTTGGAGGCAGCGGGGCGCTTGGGGTCTCGGTGGTGGCGGCCCTCGACCGGCTCTTTGGCGTCACTCGTTCGAAAGATGACATTGCGGCGGTCGCCAACGAGGTCGAGAGACAGGATCTCGGCTACCCGGGAGGGAGCCAGGATTCTTACGGCGCCGCCCGTGGGGGCCTGAACCTGCTCGAGTACCACCAGGGAGGCGGCATGACTCCCCGCAGCATAGAGGTCACCGAAGAGCTGATTCGGGAGATTGAGGAGAGCTCTCTGCTGGTTTTTACCGGCGCGGCGCACGTTTCAGGTTCGATTCACGATGATATCAGGAGCTCCTACCACGAGCCGTCCTCGAAGACTCTCGAGGCGATGTTTGAGCTTCGCGGCGAGGCTGAACGAATGGCCCAGGCGCTTGAGGCTGGGGACCTGGAGGGTTATGCCCGGGCGCTGGGGGGATCCTGTCGCGGCCTCTACAACCTGCACGAGAGTTGTGACAGCGCTGAGCACAGGGCCGTCTTCGATAGGCTGGAGGAGCTGATCCTCGCGGGGAAGACCTGCGGCGCTGGCGGCGGGGGCTTTCTTCTGCTCTGCGCGAAGCCGGGCCGTCGAGAGGAGTGCGCGGCCGCAGTAGCGGAGCTGGGCGCGGAGTCCTGGCCTTTCGAGTTTGACTTCGAGGGGGTAAGCGTGACTGAAGAGACCGCCTGGACCGAGGAAGAGGTCGGGAGCTACCGTGGGCGGATCACCGGAGAGGCTCAGGGCTGAGAGGCGGCCTTTTCCTGGAGCGCCAGCCAGGACTTCATCGTTCTCGAGACGGTTTCGGCCGCGTCCTGCTGAACAAAATGACCTGAGCCCGGTACGGTTACGAGCGTCAGGTCCTTGTCGAGCCATTTCCAGGTGTCGTTAAGGGCTCCGGGCAGGAGGGCCCAGTCCTTCAGGCCGTGGAACATCAGGACGGGCGCCAGGACCTTTGGCGGGGCGCCTTCCGGCGCCTTGTAGGGAGGGCGGGGATAGTTCGCCTTGTAATAGTTCAGCATCGACTCGAAATCCGAACGCTCGAAAGCTTCCCGATATTTTTCTTTCGCAGCCTTGTCTTTGACCCATCTCGAGAGCCCCCTGGCTGAGAGCTTCTCATGGGCGCCGGGCTTCTGGAAGTTACGGGCGTACTGGCTGTTTTTCCGTTGGTCGGGATTGTTCGCCAGCTCTCGACCCAGCCCCCAGGGGTGGGGCAGGTTGAGAATGATCAGCTTGTCGCAGACCTTCGGATGGGACATCGCGAAGCTCCAGGCGACCGCCCCTCCCCAGTCATGGCCGACGATGATGGCCTTTTCTTTCTTCAGGTGGGTGATTACGGCCCGCACATCGGCGACGAGCAGGGGCATCTTGTACTGGTCCACGCCGGCGGGCTTGCCGCTTCGGTTGTAGCCCCGCAGGTCGATGGCGACGACCTGGTGGCTGTCTTCCAGGGCGGCCATCTGGTGGCGCCAGGTATACCAGTAATCCGGGAAGCCGTGGATCATGACCACCAGGGGGCCTTTGCCAAGGGTCGCGTAGTGGATCCTGACTCCGCCGGAGTCGGCGTAGCCATGTTGCACCCGCTCATGGAGGTCTTCCGCCACGGCATCGACAGAGGAGGCGAGCAGAATGACCGCGGAGATGAAGGGCCCGATTTTATTCATAAGGCATCGATGAAGAGAGGTGCGTGGCGCCGCGAAGAATTCATAGGCGAGATTTTTTCTTGTCGCTGCCGATACAGTAGATCTTTTCATCGGAGCGAAGATAGATGTTCGAGCCCAGGATCGCCGGGCTGCCATTGAAGACGCTGCTGTCGGACTTGAAGACGTTGTGGGCCAGCTGCTTGAACTCAGGCTGCGCGGAGAGAACCCAGGTGCCTTTCTCCCGGCTGACGGCGTAGAGCCGCCCCTCGGCCAGCAGCACCGATGCGTAGACCCGCCCAGCTGACTTGAGACGTTCCTGGTAGACGATCTTGCCGGTTTTCGTGTCAAGGCAGTGAGCGATTCCCTTGTCGCTGATCCAGTAAAGATGGTCCTTAAAATAGACCGGAGAGGGCACGTTCGAGCCCGCGCTGGTTTTCCAGAGCGGCTCAACCTCGCCCTTGCCACCGGCGCGAACCGCGACCGCGGTGGCGCTGCGACCACCGATCGCGTAGATGGTGCCCGCGTGTGAGACGATGCTTGGGCAGATGTAGTCATTGATCGCAGAGCAGGTCCAGAGCTCGGCGCCGGTCTTCGGATCGTAGGCGCGGAGCTTGCCCTTGGTGTTGACGACCAGCTCGACGCGGCCACTCTCGGCCTTGACGAGTGATGGGGTGTTCCAGGAACTCTTCATTCCGGAAGCCTCCCAGACCACCTTGCCTGACTTCTTGTCGAGGCCGACAAGGCGCCCGCTCTCCACCCCGGCGTTGATGATCACCAGGTTTTCATAAAGAACCGGGGAATTGGCTGTGCCGAACACATGAGTTTTTTTGCCGAGCTTTTTCCTCCACAGGAGCTTGCCCTCGAGGTCATAGGCGATGACGCCGTTGGGGCCGAAAAAGGTGTAGACCGAGAGGCCATCGCTCGCCGGGGTTGATGAGGCGTAGCCATGCAGGGCGACGAAGCGGCCGTAACCCTGAACACTCTCGGTCGATTTGACCGACTGATCCCAGAGCTTCGTGCCTTTGCGGGCATCGTAGCAGACGAGGTGAAGCTTCAGGTCGCCCTTGTCGCCGGGGTTGTTTTTATCGAGACCGTAGCCGCTGTAGCAGGTGACGAAGGCGCGCTCCCCGACAATGATAACGCTCGAAGCCCCTCGCCCGGGGAGCTTCGCCTCCCAGAGCACATTGTCTTCGTCACCCCAGGTCAGCGCGAGGCCGGTGGCGGAGGTAGAGCCGGAGCCATCCGGCCCTCTGAAGCGCAGCCAGTCATCGGCGCCCTCCGCCCTGGGGGTAAGGAGGCCTGAGAAGAGCAGAAGCGCCAGGATCCATCGAGACATAGTGGTTGCTCCGTAAATTAGTTTCGGTTTCTTGATGGGCTCTCTTACTTGCTGTCAGGAAGAGGGAGGATCTTCATGTTGGTGAACCAGACCTTGCCATGGTCGCCCTGCAGCTTGAACGGCGCCTTGCTGAAGACCGGCGGCTTCACCCTGTGGTTGTCGGTGCGGGTGGGCACCGAGGTGTTGTCGTGGATGAGGATGCCGTTCTGCCAGACAGAGATCTTGTTATCGACCAGCTTGACGCACATCGTGTTCCAGCGGTTTTTCCCGTTGTTGGAGAGCTTCGCCGGAGGATAGTAGGAATAGAGCGCGCCATCGCCATGCTTACCCTCTTTCTGGCCGCCGCCTCTGGGGCCGTGAATCTGGATCTCCCATTGATCGCGCAGATAGAAGCCGCTGTTGCCGCCGTGAATTTTCGGGTCGCTGCGGTACTGGTAGAAGGCGAGGAAATTGCCGTAGGCGGCCTTGGTCCAGATGTCATGACCGCCGCCGCCGGCGGCGGTGTTGGTGAAGGAATGGTCCTCGACCGCCCAGCGCAGGCCCTTCTTGGCCCGGCGGTCCTTTTTCGCGGAGAATTCACTCAGGTCCTTGCCGTTCCACAGCGAGGTCCAGCCCTCGCCGGTACAGAGAGGCCGGATTCGGATGTTCCTGTACCAGACCTTGCCATGGTCGCCCTGCAGCATGAGGGGTCCCTTCTTCGGGGTGAGCTTCCGGTCGGTGCCGGGATAGACCCCCATCGCGCCCCCGGTGAACTTGTCCTGGAAGACGTTGTCCTGGATCAGGACACCGTTGTGCCAGACTGTGATTCTGTGCCCGACGTGGATGATGCGATAGCGGTTCCATTCGCCAGGCTTCTTTTGGGCGTTTTTCAGCGCCACGTAACCTACTCCGTAGATCGCGCCGGAATCCGCCTTCGAGAGGTCCTTGTCAGCTTTGCCGAAGCTGTCGAAGATCTGCACCTCACAGGTGCCGCGTAGATATACGCCGCTGTTGCCCTTCGGGGGGATCTTGTAGTCGATCTCGAGCTCATAATCGGTGAACTCTTCCACGGTGCAGATGTCATTGACCCCGCCGCGGATATTGGCGAGGGCGCCATCCTCGGCGGCCCAGAGGTTCTTGCCTCCAGCCTGCCGCTTCGGCTTGGCGTTCTGCCAGCCCTTGGTGCTCTTGCCGTCAAAGAGGACCTTCCATTCACCGAAGCCGGCATCGATATCGCGGCCGTCATCGGCCAAGACCAGGGTGCCGGAGACACAGAAAATACAAAATAGAAATATCGAGAGTCTTGCCATGGTAAGTCTTCCTCGTATTAGACCGGTTTACCTGAAGGAGGGAATCTCCTGTGACGCCAGGGCGACGAGAGCCCCTTTGGAAATATAGATTGTCTGCACTTTGGCCTCGTGATTCAAGATAAAGGACGCTGAATCAGGAAAGGCTCTGCAGGCGGACTCTCAGCTGATCGCTGGTTTGTGGGCTATGTCCGGCGAAATGATTGTTTGAGAAGGCCCAGGCGGTGGTCGCTCCATGACGTGAGGTCGCCAGGCGGAGGGCCTCAGCCCACTGCGACACCAGGGCGCTCTTGTCTTCGACGACCTTGTCCCAGGCGCTGGTTTTTTTCCCGATGGCCTGTCGGTCGCCCAGGAGCCGCGCGTAGGTAAAGTCCGTGGTGACCATGCCAAGCTCGAGCTGTTGTCGCGGCCCGGGCATGTAGGGGTGGTCGATCAGCACGGCCGCGGCTCCGTAGCGCCCCAGGAGGGCGAGATAACGCGCTCCAATCCAACCTTTGTTGCGGAGCTCGACGGCGTAGCGGCGATCTGCCGGGAGCCGGTCGAGGGTCGCCTCGAGGCGATCGAAGAAATCGTCCTTTTCCATTTCCCGGACGCGAAAGTAGGGAAACTGGAAAAGGATGGGGCCGAGCTTGTCGCCGAGGAGCTCTGCGGTTTCAAGGAAGTCCGCCAGGCGCCCCTCCTTGTCCTTGAGGACATCCTCCAGGATCGGGCGAGAGCCCTGGGCTCCGTGCGTCACGATACCCGGCACCTTGAGCGCGAAGCGGAAGCGGCCAGGGGTGCGTTCGGCCCAGGCGCGTACAGTCTCCTTCTTCGGAACGCCGTAGAAGGTTGAATCGACCTCTACGCAGCTGAAGCGTGAGGCGTAGTGGGCCAGGCGCATCTCCTGGCTGCAGCCTTGCGGATAGAAGGGCCCGTCCCAGTCCTTGTAGGACCATCCGGAGGTTCCGATGTAGATCTGGTCTTCTGTTGCGGGGCCCATCTCGGCGATCCGTTCCTCGTCTGGCTGGGGAGCAAAAAACGCTCACGAGCTCTTCTCTTGCCGTATACTGCAGCCTTATGGAGTTCGAATTCAATAGTAGTCCGGAACCGACTCTTGGTGTTGAGATAGAGCTTCAGCTGGTTGACAGGGAGACACGGGCGCTGAGCTCGGCCGCGGCAGAGCTCATTGATTCCAGCGGAGAGGTCAGCTGGCTCAAAGAAGAGCTCCTCCAGTCCACCATCGAGATCAATTCCGATGTGTGCGCTGACATCGCCGAGGCCGAGGCGGACCTTGGCGCCAAGCTGGAGCAGGTTCGTGAGAGCGCACGGCAGCGAGGCCTCGCCCTCATCAGCGCGGGAACCCATCCTTTTTCCCGCTGGGAGGACCAGGAGGTCAGCCAGGATGTGCGCTACCATCGGCTGGTTGACAAGGTCCAGTGGCCCGCCCGCCGGATGTTGATTTTCGGCCTGCATGTTCACGTCGGTGTGCCGGACGCGGAGTCGGCGATACAGATTATCAACCACCTGGAGCCCTGGCTGCCTCACCTGCTCGCCCTGAGCGCGAGCTCCCCGTTCTGGGAGGGGAAGGACACCGGGCTGGCTTCCTGCCGCAGCAAGATTTTTGAGGCGCTTCCAACCGCCGGGCTGCCCTATCGACATGAGAACTGGAAAGAATTTGAGCAGCTGGTGGGCGCGTTGATCCGCTCCGAAGGAATCGAGAGCATTCGAGAGGTCTGGTGGGATGTACGGCCACACCCGGGTTTCGGCACGGTGGAGGTGAGGGTTTGTGACGCGATGCCGACGATGGGGGAGAACCTGGCGGTCGCCGCCCTGGTGCAGGCCCTGATTGTTTTCCTGCAGGGACAGATCAACGAAGGCGTCACTTTGCCGATCCTGCACCCGAGGATCGTGACGGAGAACAAGTGGCGGGCGGCACGCTACAGCATGGAGGGAACGACCATCGTCGACGAGGATGGAGCCCAGAGGCCCATCGCCGAGACAATGGAGCGGCTGCTGGAGGATCTCGCCCCGGTGTTTGACCGGCTCGGGAGCGCGGCCCAGGTGCCGATGCTTCAGCGGATGGTTCGGGGGCCGTCAAGCTATGCCCGACAGCGACGGGTCTTTGAGAAGGCCGGCGACACCTCGGCAGTGGTCGATGCCCTCATCCTCGAGGGGGAAAGCGGCCGGCCGACGGAAGCCTGAAGCCTGCAGGCCTCCGCCGGCGACGCTGTTTTACTGACAGACGGGAGATGGGCTTACGCAGCCAAGCGCGTCATCGGTCGGGTCGCCGCGGCATTCCTCGGCCGAGTAGCCAGGGCTCACAGGAGATGGCGCGGCTGGCGGCGCGCCGCCGGTGAACAGCCAGCTGAAGATAATGATCGCGTCGGTGATTTCGACGTTGCCGGTGTCGTTGGTGTCTGCGGCATCGGCGCAGGCCGGGGCCGCGCCGCCGGAGAACAGGAAGAGCAGGGGAATGACACCATCGGTGAGGTTGATGCTGCCATCGGAGTTTGCATCTCCGCGAACAAATGTCGGGCCCGCGGGAGCCTGGCAATCGGCCGCCTCGGCGCAGTCCGTGTCATCGCAATCGGTAGCGCCGTCTTCGTCATCATCAATCCCGTTGCCGCAGCGCTCAGGCGGCGGCGGGGCCACATCGGTGCGGCGTACGGAGATGCCGGAGATCTTTGGACTCGGGTCAGGCGAGGCGGGCTCGCCGGCGGCGACATCGGGCTCGGTGAGAGCGATCGTCAGGGCCCCATCGTCTACGGACAGGGTGTAGCGCAGCGCGGCGGCGGCGGCGTTGCCGCATTCGCGAGCCGGAAGGATCCGGTCGAAGTCCGAGTCGTCTTCTCCGAGGGCTCCGTTGTTGTCACATTCGGCGAAATTGCAGGGGTCCGATGAGTAGAGCATCTCCGCGTGTCCCACCGGGTCGTACAGGTTGTCGAAACCGAAGACTGGGTTCGCCCTGCCGCGGAAGCCGGTGTCGCTCATCAGGTCGCAGTGCTCAAAGCCGTCCTGCTGGACACCCTCGAGAATTACGTGGAAGAAGCGCGAGCCGGTGCCGGCGGTGCCGCTATAGGAGTTGGCGAAATAGAGCGTGACCTCGTATTCCCCGTTATCGACCGGGACCTGGTATTCCTGGTCCGCCCATCTCTCGGTGTGGAAGATCCGGTCATCGTCGTTGATGCCGGGAGTGGTTCCGCGAGCATCCCAATAGCCCATATTAGTTGTGGCGACCTGGAGGCCGGAGTTGCTGCCATCTCGGTTGGGCAGGGGGGTGACGGTGAAGAACTCGTTTTCCGCCGCATCGAGGCCTCCTCGGGCCGCTTCGTCGCCGAGCCACACAACGCGATCGCCGGTTATCTTCGCTCCAACCATCTCCGGGGCAGGGTTCTGGGTGGCGGAGCAGGCGAGCATGGGGCCGCCGCAGTTGATGTAGAGCTCTCCGCGGCTCTCTCGCCAGAGCTGTCGGGCGCGTTCCAGGGCCTCGCCGGCCGCGTTGTCGCCGCCGGAGTCTCCCTCGGCGGCATCGACATAGATGTTGTCGATGTCGGTGTGCTGGGTGCGTCCGCCGGTGCCGCCCGCGAAGCCAATAACCGCCTCGGCTCCGAAGATCGGCACCAGGTCAGCTTCGCAGACAATCTCCGGCCCGAAGTCAACCCCCTCTGCGGTGAACCCCGAGAGGGAGACCGTGATGTGGCCGGCATCGTATTCGATCTGTACGTTGACTCCGGATGGATCGAAGAAGTTTGGCCAGCCGGTGCCGCCAAAGGCGACCGGCTTGAGGTCCGGGTTGTACTGCACGTGGTTGATCGCGGAGACGATGCCCGAGGACTGGATGCCGATATGGGTGAACTGGTCGGGAGTGTTGAACCCCGAGGGTTCATTGCAGCAGGCGCCGTTACTCCAGGTGTCGAACTCGACGGCGAAGCCTGCTCCGCCAACGGGGAGTCCGAGCCCCCCGCCGCCGGGGCCGAGAGCCGTGGTGTCCGAACCCTCGCGGAGGAAGAAGGCGGCTCCGTCGGCGGCCTCGGTGCCATCTGGATTGCCCAGGAAGAGGTCGAATTCGGCGACCATCTTGAAATCGCAGACATTGATGGTTTCTTCGTAGATGGCCGTGGCGGCCGTGCTCCCGACGGTGTCATCGGTGATCCTCAGGCGGCCGTCAACAACCCGGGGAGTGAAGTTGTTGCTGTTGCAGACCATCCCCGGGGGACATTCCTGGTCGAGGAGGTCGTCGAAGTCGTCTTCAAGCAGAGTGCCGGGCGGGGATTCTCCCGGTTCCTTCTCAATGCACTCGAGCGCGCCGCTCACGGGCTCTCCCGAGGCATCTCCCGCGCGCCGGAAGGCCAGGGCGTTGAGGCCGGCGGTGTTTCCAAGGTCTTCAACGTAGATCCGGAGGACTCCATAGTCTTCACCCTCCAGGCCGTTGACATCGAGCTGGAAGGCGCGGGTGGCCGCCTTGTCGAGCGCGGCTGCGCAGGCGATTCTCGGGTCGCCCGTACCGATTCCCGCGGCGGCGGCGGCGCTCCAATTGCAGAGCACCTTCTCTTCGTTCAGGTAGACGCTGTAGAGCCGGACTCCCTGGCCCAGACTGTTGATGGCGGTCTCGGCGCTTTCGCTCCAGAAGAGGTGGACATCGTAGCGGCCCGGAATTACATGGGCCTGGTATTCGATACCGACATCGGAGGATGCTTCGTTGATGAAGAGCCGGGAGGTGTTGATCGCGCCGCCATCGAGGTTCGAGAGGTCGATCGGCCGCAGGTTGGTATTGGCGGTGTCATTTCCAGCGGGGACGCGGCCGAAGGCGGAGACGATGACGCTGAGGTCTTCTTCCAGGTCGCCCTCGCGGCTGACCTCGGCTCCGAAGAGCCGGTCTGCCAGGAACGAGAAACCAATCTCGTTGGTCGCGTTTACACGGCGGGAGCCGCAGTTGATGCCGCCCTCGGAGAGTGGAGGCTCGGGCTCCTGTCTTACCCGGGTGTCACCTTCGCGTACGACGAGGTTGTCGATCCACTGCCAGGCGTTGGCGCCTCCGGTGGTAGCCGCGAAGCCGATGTTGGCCGGGCGCCGGGGAAAATCCTGGGTCGTGTAATCAAGAACGATCATCTCCTCGAAAAATTCACCGCCACGGCTGGGCAGGTCGGTCCACCCGCCGGCCATTCGCACCCTCATGACCCCGGCGTCAAAGATGATCGAGACATGGATGAGGTCGTCCGGGTCGAAGGTCTCATTGCCGGTGTGGGTGGCGACGTTCGGTGAGCCGTAGACGGCCGCGCTCGAGATGAAGTCAGGGGGATCGCCGACGGCCGGCGGCACCGCAAGGTGTGGAGAGGCCTGGTTCTGGATAACCTCGACATCGCAGGTCGCCTGCGCCCCGTGGCGGCCGTCACAGTGGGTCTCCCGGTCGGCTTCGCCGTTGTCCCAGATGTCAAAGCCGAGCGCGATGTATTCGTAGCTGCCTCCCGCGCCCCGGAGGTTGCCGACGCCAAGGTCTCCGCCGATATTGCCGAAGGCCTGCAGGTCGTTGTCGAATTGGAAAATGACGGCCGCTCCATCGGCTGGAACCGCGCTGGTTCCGCGTCCGATGAAGAGGTCGAACTCGATCTCAACGCGCCGCTCGCCAAGCTCAAATTCCTGCGGAAACCACGCCCAGGCACCCTGGTTTCCTTCTGCCTGTGTCAGGGAGAGCACCTGGTTGTCTCCGCTGCCGTCATCAATGACCTCGATCCGACCGTTGCTCTGGGTGACAACACCAACGTCTCCGGGAAGCCCCCCCTCAAAGTCTTCCTCGATGACCAGCTCGCCATCTCCGCCAAGAGCCGGGCGCTCAATGAAAAGAGCCGGGAATATGCAGGCCAGCAGGATGAGCGTTCGATAACGGTGGGGCATTTCTTTCTCCGTCGGGTTGCAGCCGCCGGTGCCCATTCGGAGGGCGGGCGGGGTCGGAATGAAACAAGCGTAATGGATCTTCGAGAAAAAAAGCGGGAACCGGCCTCTTCCTCCCCAGGGGAAGAAGAAAGCCGATTCCCGCCAACTGACCGCTAAACGTCAGCCTGTGATGGCCCGATCAGGGACATACAGGAGATGGGCGTTCGCAGCCAAGACCATCCTCGGTCGGATCACTGGAGCACTCGGCAGCCGAGTAGCCGGGGCTCAGCGGCGAAGGCGCGGCCGGAGCGGCGCCGCCGGTGAAGAGCCAGCTGAAGATGATGATCGCGTCGGTGATCTCGACACTGCCGGTGTCGTTGGTGTCCGCCGCATCGCCGCAAGCCGGGGCCGCGCCGCCGGAGAACAGGAACAGCAGCGGCACCACACCATCGGTCAGGTTGATGGCGCCATCGGAGTTCGCATCGCCGCGCACAAAGGTCGGACCAGCGGGCTCCTGGCAGTTGCCGGCATCGGCACAGTCGGTGTCGTCGCAGTCGGCATCGCCATCGCCGTCGTCATCTACTCCGTTGTTGCAGATTTCGGGGCAGGCCGGGCAGTCGCTGTCAGCGCAGTCGGTGTCGCCATCGCCGTCATCGTCGAGATCGTTACCGCAGATCTCGCGCGCCGGAGGCACGAAGCCGGAATCACACTCATCGGGGTCGGGTGAGAAGCAGAGGCTGAAGCCTTCCGTGATCGGCTCACCGGTGAACGGATCCTGGAGGCGGAGATGGAAGCCGTGGCCGCCGCCGCCCTCGAAGGTCTTCACCATGATCTGGTGGAGACCGGCCTCGAGTGGATCCAGCTGGAGGACGGTTGCGCTGGAGATCACATCCTGCACATCCATTTCTCCACCCCAGCCGCGCGCCACGCGGTTGAGCCAGATTTCCTCGCCGTTGAGGAGGACCTGGATGGAGTCATCGCTCGACACGCCAATGTCTACGCTCATGTCATCTTCCAGGTTCAGGTAGATGACGGCGTACACCATGTTGTTGTCGAGGTTGCCTCCGTAGTAGTCGTCGAAGTTGACCATGCTGTCGCCATCGACCCATGGGTACCAGGTCGGGACCCGGTCGGGGTTGATGATGTCAGCGGCGTCACCCATGGCCACGCCGAGGCCGCGGCTGATGGCGATCGCGTAGTCGGTGTCCACCGTATCGCCGGGCACCGGCTCAACCGTAAGCTCGGTGAGGTCCAGGCCGTCCGTCATGAAGTCGGCCTGCATGTTTTCTTCCCGGGGTTGGGCTCCCCAGCCGAAGCCGGTTGGCATGGCGTAGGGGCCGAGCAGGAGCCATTTGCGGAAGAAGCCGCCGTTTGCAAGGTCCGAGGGGTTCGCCAGCCGGGAGTCTCCGGTGGTGGCAAACTCGATGATCGAGCCAGACTCGACAACCTTGCCGGCAAAGTAGGCATCGCCGTTTCCTTCCGCGGCGGTCGCCTGGTAGCTGCGGGTTCCTTCGGCAAGGGTGTCGCCTTCGAGGTCCCAGGTGATTCGGCCGTCGTTGACCGTGCCGCCGTCGGAGACGTTGCTGATCGTCCAGCCAAGCGGAACGCGCTCAGTCAGGGTCACACTCTCGGCCGCGCCGCAATCGCCGGCTGTCCGGACATCGCTGAGCGTAAGGGTCACATCGTAGGTTGAGCCCGCGGTGTAGGCCGGATAGGTCGACAGCTCGATGGAGGCTGTATCATCGGTCGCCACGCTGCGGCGCACCGTCATGGGGGGCTCCGCGCAGACCCCGGGAGGATACTTGGTGATCTCGAGGTCCTCGGTGAGCTCCAGGCCGAATTCGTCCTGGAAGCGGAAGGCGCAGTTGAAGCCGCCGCCGCCCTCGAAGGTCTTGAGCATCACGGTGTTGAGCCCGGGCTCGAGAATGATCGGATCGAGAAAGGTGATGAAGTCCGGGGCGATGTCCTGCGGAGCGCAGGCTCCCTCTAGGGGTGCGCCGCGGGCCACGCTGTTGATCCAGACCTCTTCTCCATTGATGATCACCTGGACGGAGTCGTCACTCGAGACGCCGATGGAGGTTTCGATGTCGTCACCCGAGATGTTGTCCACGTAGAACTGGGTGTAGGCCATGACGTTGTTCGGGTCGCCGCCATAGATTTCGTTGAGATCGATGAAGCTGTCGCTGTCGTTCCAGCCGAACACCGTCGGGACGCCGTCAACATTCCGGCCGTTGGCGTCTTCGAAGAGGCCGCCGGCAGCGGAGCTGTTGTTGTAGTCGGTCGCGATCTGCGCGCCGGGGAAGAAGACGAAGTCGAGCTCTGAAATGTCTCCATCGGTGAGGAAGTCCTGGCGCATGAGATCCTGGCCGGGCGCCGCGCCCCCGGTCTGCATATACGTTCCAAGAATGTTCCAGCAGGTGATTCCGCCGCAGAGATCAAAGGGTGAGTCGAGCCGAACGGTCGATTCGCCGCTGGTGGCCGAGGCAATCCGCTCAAAGTCGGCCCCTTCGCCTTCCTGGACCCTGCCGGTGAAGGTCTCGGACAGGTTGCCGTTGTCGATGGCTTCGCACATATAGGAGACGACCTTGCCCTCAACGGCGTCTTCGCCTTCGAGGACCCAGGTGATGGTTCCGGTGTCGCGGTCAATCGTTCCGCCATCGGAGATGTCAAAGCCGTCCCAGTTCGGGGGAAGGTTTTCTTTGAGAACGATGGTCTCAGTCGCGTTGCAGAGCACCTCTCCGATGTCGTTGAGGACCTGGCCGCGGACCTGCTGCAAGGTGATCGAGACGGGGAACTGGTCGCCATCCGCCCAATCGCCGCAGTTGTTTTCCGCGTTGCGGGTTGTCTGGACATCACGAATGGCGACTCCAGGCGGCTGCAGACAGAAGCCCTCGGGAAGGTTGGAGAGCTTGGCATGGTGCAGGATGTGGTTCTGGTTCGCGCCTCCGGTTGAGGCCGTGACGCCGAGGTAGCCCTCAAAGCCGCCCGCGGGGAAGTCAGGAATCGTATAGGTGTACATACGTCCGAGGTTGTCGTTGAACTCGGGTTGGTCGAGCGCCTCAAGGTCACAGGCGACCGTTGAGCCCTGGACGTAGACCGTCATCTTGTAGCGATTGGGGCTTGCCGGGGCGGGCTCCCGGTTGTGAAGCCTCGGCTCCGGGAAAGGAGAAAAGGTATCATCGACGACATTGATCGCATCGCCGGCGTTGAAGCCGGTGGCGGACCAGGCAAAGGCGACGTGGTTGTCGTCACCAAAGTCCTCGAAGTTACAGGACCAGTCGTCGAATTCAAAGATCATGGTTGGCCCGTTGCCCATTCCGGTCGAGGCCATTCCGCCGCCGCCGCCGCCGGGCTGCATTGGCGGATCTTCGGCTCCGAGGACGACGACTGTCATGCCGTCAGCCGGGCGCCCGATCGCGCCGTCACGTAGCTCGACGGTGATTTCCATTTTGACGTTGTCATAGAGCGCCCGCTCGCTGCGGAAGACCGCGCCGGCGCTGCTGTTCTGCGGCGGGGTAACGAGAACATAGCCGCCGAACTCCTCGAGGTCCATCTCGAGCTGATCCTCGATGATTTCCTCAGAGTAGAGCGTGCAGGGCATGTCGGCCAGGAACGCGGCGGGGTCCGGGTTTCCGGGGCCGGCTTCGCAGTAGATGCTCTCGGGCGGCACCCAGCCGCCGGGGGTACCGGAATAGAGCAGGATCCAGTCATTTAACGACGGGTCCTCGGTAAAGTTGTCATCAAAGATGACAAGGTCTTCATCCTGGGCCAGCACCGGGGCGCTGCCAAACAGGAAACAACAGGCTGCGAGCAGCCAGATAGATAAAAACAACTTCATGGAAAAACCTCCAACCTTTCCGGGGCCAGCCTTCCTGCATAGAGAAAAACAAGCCCAAAACAAATCAGCGCTTTCGGGAGCGCCCGCATTGCAGCCGGCGACCCTCAAAGGCAGCGATCATTCTGACTAATGTCGATTAAAAGAGACCCTTGGAGTTCTCACATTACCCAAGCCGACTAACGATTATCTAACAGCGCCAATAGAGACTCCAGACTAAAATAATCTGAAAACACAGAAGGCCATAAATACATTTTGGGCGGACAAGAAAACCACGTCGAGAAAAGTATACGGCAGGAGGCCGGATGAAATCACTGGAGGTGAGATCGCGTTTCCCTCGACCCGGGTGCCGGGTTGCGGCGGCCTTGGTTCTGGCGATCATTTTTTGCGGTTGTTCTCCGGGCGGGGATTCCTCTGGCCGGAAAGAGCGGGTCCGTTTTCTCGAGGAGGCGAACCGGCTTGCCCGGGCCGGTCGTCCGCGGGGAGCCGCGGAGCTGCTTGAGAGGAGCCTGGAGGGCGCGCGCTTTCCTTCTTCGCCCGCGGTGTACGGCAGGATTGCCGAATATTATCTTGCCAGCGGCTCGAACCAGGCTGCCCTTCGTTTCTGTGCAAAGGCTCTGTCCGTAGATGGTCGCAACCCCGCGGCCCTGGCGGTACGAGGAGAGGCCCATCGCCGCCTGGTCAACCTGGATGACGCGCGCTCGGCGCTCAATGACGCGATCAGGCTGGCGCCCGGCCATCCACGAGCCAGCCTCTCACTCGCCCGGCTGGAGTTTCGTGCCGGCAAGCCTCTGGGCTCCCTGCCCCTGTTTGACACCTATTTTTCGGCAAAGGCAGAGGCCGCGGACGATGCCTTGTCCCGGACGGCGAGACTCGAATATGGCAGAGCGCTTCGGGCGGCCGGCAGATATCAGGATTCAGCCGATCAGCTTGCCATTGCCCTGGAAGAGGAACCGACCCGCAGCGAATGCTATTCGGAGCTCGCGGCGGCCCTTTACAGGCTGAAGCGCCGCCAGGAGGCCCGGCTGATCGAGGGAATCTACCGGGCCTTGTCACAGGGAAGTTTTGAAGAATACGGGGTCGACAAGATGCGGCTGCAGGGGCGCGAAGCCCAGGCCCTTGCGCAGCAGGCCTCGAACCAGCAGCGCCAGCGCAGGTTCCTTGAGGCGTTCCGCTCGCACCGTAGCGCCCTGGAGGCCAACAATAAGGATGCGAGAATCCCGGGGCTCTACGCCCGCTACTGCCTGGCCTTCAGGCGGACCCGGGAAGGGCTCGATGTGATCTCTGCCGCGGTGGCCGGCGGCTGCCGGCCGGTTTCGGGTCTCTTGTGGGAGCGCGGGCGGATCGAGGTTGCCCGGAAAGACTGGTCGGCCGCTGTCGAAGCTTTTCGTTCAACTCTCCAGGCAATCAGTTCCGAAAACGGGGGAGCTGACCGCCCGAAGCCCGGGCGGGGGCAGGCCAACAGTTTCTCAGCCCAGCTTGGGCTGGCCCGGAGTCTCCTTGAGCTGGGACGCCGGGGACCGGCCAGCGAAGCCATCGCGGCGGCACAGAAGCTGTCACCGTCAGCCTGGGAGCCCAGCTATTGGAGGGGGCGTTGGCTGCTGTCGGGGGGCGATCCCGGGCCTGCGCTGGAAGCCTTTAAAGCCGCCGAGGAGAACTGCAGGCGCCAGGAACTCCAGGTTCCCGATGATCTGGCGGCCTATAAGGTGGTCGCCAGGTGGCGTTCCGGATACGAACCCGGAGCCCTGGAGGCGCTGGTTGCCCAGCTGGAGAGAGCTCCCGGCCGTCTTGAGCTCTATGCCGAGCTGATGAAGCCCGAAGTAAAGGACCCGGTGCGGCAGGAATGGGCGCGCAAGCGGCTTGCGGAAATGAAGGCGAACCAGGAAAGAATCGATCAGCTCGAGGCGCGGCTCCAGGAGAGCCCCTTCGCGGCCTCCGCGGCAATCTACGCCGACCTGGCCGTGGCCTGCGCCAAGTTCAGGGAACGCGCCGCCTACGACTATCTTTTCCTGGCCAGTGACCTCGACCCGGCCAACGCGGCCGTGTTGAAAAACCTGCTGAATATACTGAGCCGGCCGCAGGATGTGTTTTTCAGGCTTCGCCTGCTTCGACGCCTGCTGGACGCAGAGGCTGGCAGCGAAGCCGCGTTTTACGGGATGGCGGAGATCTTTTTGAAGCTGCATGTTCGTCTTGGCGAAGCACGACAGCTGGTTCAGTCAGGTCTTGACAGTCATCCGGGCAGCCTGCGGTTGAAGGCTCTGCAGGAGCGGCTGGCCGCGCTGGATGCGGGCGCATCGTCATCGGGCAAAGGGCGTCCATAAGATGCTTGCAGCGAAACGACTCCATGCAATGATGTCGTCGTGATGCATGAAAGATGTGACCGATTCAGAACCATCGGGGCGATCTTCACGGCCGCGGCGCTCCTTGTTCTGACTGCAGGATCCTGCAGTCGGAAGACTCCACCGAGCGCTTCGCCTTCGCAGGAGGAGGCTTCGCCTGTGGCGAAAGAGCCGGCGGAGACGGCAGAGCTCGAGCGCCTTCGCGCCCGGGCCGCGGCGCTCGAAGCCCAGCTCGCAAGCCTCGCGGGCAAGAATACGCCGCCGGCCGACGACGCGTCGGCGGTCCTGATGGGACATCTTGACAGCCTCAATGGGCCGGGCATGTACACGGCGATGGAAAAGCGCCTCCTGGGAGAAGAGAAGGGCCACCAGGAATTGCTCCAGTTTTTCATTGCCTGCGATCAGGAGCACGAAAAGATTCTTACCCTGACTCATGATTCCCGCCTGGTATTCGCCATGCTCCGGCTGGTGGCGCTCTATCCGGGAGAAACGGCGGCTCTCTGCGCCTATATGATTCGCAACACGCGGGAGCAAACAGGCTCTTTTGTTCGCCGGGAGATCTACAATTTTCTACCCGTCTTTCTCAACTATCACCGAGGCAAGTATCCTGAACTGCGTCAGCTCCTCAAGGAGGACATTGTCTTCCAGCTGCAAAAGGGCGGAGACTACCTCTACAAGTTGATGTTGGCGATGCGGGATCTGCAGTTCAAGCCGCCGGTCGACTCGATGCGGCCGATTCTCTACAGCGAGGAGAAGCGCTCTCTCCACGGCGCGGTCCTCTCCCATCTCGCCGGCCGCGGAGATGAGGGCCTCCAGGCGATTCTCAAGTTTGTTGAAGAGGGGGGAGACGGCCTGCAGCAGAGTGTAAGCCAGGCGCTGAAACACATCGTCGATCTCGATGCCGCCGGCCGTAAAGGCCTCGCTCTACGGTTTGTCGAACACCAGGAGCCCGCCATTCGCAAGGCCGCGACCTTTTATTATTTCGGCCATCCCCGGGAGCCGGCCGATTTTGAGCGGGCCCTCGGCTACCTGAACTCTGAGGTCACCGTTGCCCAGCAGACCCTGATCATAGGAAAGCTCAAGCGCAACAGCCCCGCCATCTACCAGCAGCTCATCCAAGAGTCCGGGAAGGTCCGGGCGGAGAAGGCGAAGGCCATCCTCGAGAAGGCCGCGGCGCGCGCGAAGAAGGAGGCTGGCGATGATGGTTGAGAAGCCGGATCGGAGCAGGGCTCTTTTCTCCGCAGGCATTCTTGCCCTGGCGCTGGTCGCCGCTTTTCCGGCGGCCCCGGTGCCATCGGCGCGCGCCCGGGGAGATGTGGCGGGAGAGCTCCAAGAGCTCAAGGATCGAATCCGCTCGCTCGAAGAAGCCATTGTCGCAGAGCAGGCGAAGCGAGCCGCAGCGGTCAGCCCGCCACCCCCGCCGGCTGTTGAGGAGGAGGTCCGCGAATCTTTTCACACCGGTCCCTGGGCCCAGGCCGAGGAGCCGCCTGGTTCCACCCCGAAGGAAACCATCGATGGCCTTCTCGCCCTGGCTGTCAAGGGGGATGGCTCTGGCCTCGTGGCCGCGATTCAGAAGCAGCTGGCGGCCGGAGACAAGGGCCATGAGGTGTTGCAGGACTTCCTTCACGCCCTGGACAAGAACCCGTCACTGGCAAAGAGGCTGGTGGGCCGCTACGATCTCGCCTTCGCCCTCCTGCACCCGGCGATGCTGCAGGAAGAAGGGTGGGCGCGGCTGGCTCACAGTTACTTGAGCGCGACCAGGAAGACGACCCGGACCGTTTTGCGCGGCTATCTCTACAGCTTTCTGCCGGTCTTCCTCGAGTTCCATCGCGGGAGATTCCCCGATCTTGAGGAGGCCCTCACCGCCGAGATTCTGCAGCTGGTCCAAGCCGGCGACAAGCGCTTGAGATTGCTGTTTACGGCGGCCGAATCCCTGGGCTATTTCCTGCCCATTGACCTTATCGAGAAAAGGCTCGCACAGGCGACGGATTTCCAGGCGCATTCCGCGCTGCTGCTTCATCTTGGCGCTCGCGATGACAAGGATGCCGTGCGGGTGCTGAAACATTTCGTCTCGCAGAATATGCGCCGCTACGGCGGCGCGGTCAGCCAGGCCCTGGTGACCCTTGCAAAGATGTCGGCTCCCGGCGTCGAGCAGGTCTTCAGGGAGCTCACCTGGACCAAGGATGCCCTCACCTACTCAAAGGCCATCAGGGCCTATTTCGCGATCCCCAGGCACGCAGGCTTTGCCCCGGAGGCGCGCCGTTACCTGAACTCCAGGGTGAGCTTTCCAGAGAAGAAGCTCTTTATCAACCAGCTGCGCCGGGTGAATCCGGGCATTCTCGACGAGCTGAGGCAGCTGGCGGAGCAGATCACCTCGGACGAGGTTCGGGAGTTCCTGCTTAAATAGGGCATTTGAGCGTACTGAAACCGAATGACGGGATGCCGGCGGTATTCATGGTATTCTCGATAGTGGGTCTGAAATTCAACTCTTGAGAGCATCCAGGTGCGCCGTTTCATCCATCCAGTTTTTCTGTCGATCCTCTTGCTGCTGCCGTTGCGGGCGGCTGCCTGGCAGGATGGAGCTCCGCGCCGTCCCGTGGCGCGCCTGGCGACCTACAATGTCCACGGGGGACTTGAGGCAAGTCCCCGGGCCGTGGGCCGGTTTCTCGCGGGGCTGAATCTCGACCTTCTGTCTTTGCAGGAGGTGCCCGACCAGGACTATCTCGCGACGGTGGCCGCTGAGACGGGGCTGGATTATTTTACCCCGATAGATCGCTTCAAGGCGGTGCTGGCGCGGCAGCCGCTGGAGGGAGTGGAGAGGATCCCTCTTCCCACCGGCCGCGGAGTTATCCGGGCGACAGCGATGCTCCGCGGTGTCCCGGTGTCCATCTACGGCATTCACAACTCATGGGATCAGTCGGGCGATCGGGAAAACCGGCACATCGTTAACGAGCTTCTTCCCGCTGACACCAATCCGCGGAAGATCCTGCTGGGAGATTTCAATGATGAGCACTACTCGACGCAGAACATTATTCTCGAGAGTGTTCTGAATGACGCCTGGACCGACCTGGGGGTGCGGCCCGGGGAGCGAACAACGTGGCCCGCGACAGGCTTCGCCGGAGCGGAAGGCCATCAGCTGATTGACCTCCTGATGTACGATCCGGCGGGGGGCATGTTTCCGGTGGATGTTCGTATTCCAAAGCTGGCGCCGGTACTTTCCGACCACCGACCGGTGGTCTTCAGCATGATGTTGACGGAGCCGATCTTTGTCGATCCGCCGCAGGATTTCATCGTCGACGCGGTCTTTGGTTCCGAGTTGCTGGAGCTTCGTTTTGACCGCGAGGTTGACCCGGCCAGCGCGGCGCGGCCCGAGCGCTACAGTGTCCGTCGTCTTGGCGGCGCGGGTCCGACCGTCGAGGTTTTGCGAGCCAGGGTAGACCGCCATCGACGCAGGGTGAGATTGCGTACGTCTGCCCATGAGCCTGGAGAGACTTATGAGCTTCTCGTTACCGGTGTCGCCGCGCGCGGGGGCGAGACGGGAATGAGGACCACCGGCAGGACCTACGCCTGCCTTACGAATCTCCTGCTCAATCCAGGAGCCGAGGCCGGGCTCACGGGCTGGGAGGTTTCGGGCGCGCTGGAGGCGGTCACAGGCCTGACCCAACTGCAGGCCTATGCCGGCGACAGTTTTTTTGCCGGCGGCGCCGCGGATGCCGCCTCGCGAGCGACCCAGTCGGTGTCCCTGCAGTCTTTCGCGGGCCCGATTGACCAGGGCCGCGCCACCTTGCATCTCGGCGCGTGGCTGGCCGCGGCATACCTGATCTTTCCAGGCGGGGAGAGCCGAGCCGAACCGTATGACGAGGCCGAGGTGTCCTTTACCCTGCACGATGCGGCAGGTAGAGAGTTGCGGGCGATCGCCTCGGGTAAACATGACACGCTCTACTGGTGGCCCTGGCGGGAAGCGGTTCCGGTTCCTCCGGGCACCCGCTCTGTGAGGGCGGCCATTGCGGCGAATCGCAGGACCCTCATTGGCGGCACCAGGAACGATGGGGCGGTGGATGAGGTCTTTATCGGCATCGAGCTGGGCTCGCGGGACCACGGCTACCTTGGCGGGAACCTGCTTCTGAATCCGGGAGCCGAATCCGGCGACCTTGCCGGCTGGAACGTTGAAGGAAGCTTCCGCCATGGCGCTAACCTGGCACGTTTCTTTACGGACTACCTGGTGACGCGTTCGGGGGATGGGATGTTCATGGCGTATCCCGGCGGCGATGCGGATGAGTCGACCCTGTCCCAGACGGTTACGCTTCCGGCAGAGGCCCGGTATCTGCGCTGGGGGGGGAGGCTGAAGAGCTTTGCGAGCCTTCTTGGAGTCGGTCTTCGGGTGGAGGTGTTCGACTCGGCGAGCCGCGTGATTGCCGCGGCTGATACCGGGCGGCTGCATTGCGCGCAATGGGAGAGCTTTTCAGGCCATCTCCGTCTCCCGGAAGATTCCAGCCAGGCGCGCTTGACGGTCGCGGCCGCGGTCCGGGGGCGCGCGGCCTTTGCCGATGACCTCGTTCTGCAGGCTCTTGGGAGCGCTGATGGGTCGCCGTGGTTTGAGCGCGGCGACGTTGATCAAAGCGGGCGATTGAACATCACGGATGCGGTCGTGATATTGGGCTTCTTGTTCACGGCGGCCGCTCCCGCTGTTTTCTGCGCCGATTCTGCGGATGTGGATGACGATGGCCGTGTTGCCGTTACCGACGCCATCCGCCTGCTTCAGCATTTGTACCAGGGAGGGCCGCCCCCCGAAGAGCCGAGCTTAGGTCGCCCGGGCCCTGACCCTAGTCCTGATGAACTGGGATGCGAGTAGGCTCAGGCACGGCCTCCTCGGCCTTCTCCACGGCTTTCTCTCGTCGAATGCAGGCTCCGAGCCGCGCGAGCTTCTTCTCGATGGCCTCGTAGCCCCGGTCGACATGATAGATCCGCCTGACGGTGGTGATGCCCTTGGCCACAAGCCCGGCAAGGATGAGGCTGGCGCCCGATCTCAGGTCGGAAGCCATGACCGGGGCTCCGCTTAATTCTTTCGGTCCGTCAATGGTGGCATGGTCCTTGTCCTGGTCAATGCCGGCCCCGAGCCTGTTCAGCTCCGGGATATGCTGGAAGCGGTCCTGGTAGATGTTCTCGCTGATCTGGCTGACTCCCTCGGCCTGGGTGAGGAGGGCGGTCATCGGCGCCTGGAGGTCGGTAGGGAAGCCGGGGTAGGCCCGGGTCGAGATGTCGATGGCCCGAATGGGGCCGTTGGTTGAAATCGCGATGCTGTCTTCTTCGATAGCCAGCGCGAAGCCGGCCTGTTCCAGGCAGGCCGTCAGCTTGTCGAGCTGTTTCGGCACGACATGCTGCACCGTTACAGAACCCTTGGTGATGGCTCCCGCCAGAAGCAGGGTTCCCGCTTCGATTCGGTCTGGCATGACGATGTGGTCCGTACCATGGAGCTCTTTTACTCCGTGAACTTCGAGCGTCGATGTCCCGACGCCTTCGATCTGCGCCCCCATGCCCCTGAGGAAGATGGCGAGGTCTGTTACCTCCGGCTCCAGGGCCGCGTTCCGGATTTCGGTGGCGCCTTCCGCCAGGGTCGCCGCCATGAGAATGTTGGCCGTTCCAGTAACGGTCGAGCCCCTGGGGCCGCTGAGGTCGAGGGCGGCTCCCTTCAGCTTGCCTTCGGCGATGATGTATCCCTTTTCAACTTTGATCCGCGCACCCAGAGCCTCAAGGCCTTTGAGGTGGAGGTCAACAGGCCGGCCACCCGCCCCAAAGACACAGCCCCCCGGCAGGGACACCTTCGCTTTTCCGCGCCGGGCCAGCAGCGGCCCGAGGGAGCAGATGGATGCCCGCATCGTGCTGACCAGGTCGTAGTCAGCAAGGGTGCGGGTCGGGTCGGTCGTCTCGACGCAGATGGCTCCGTGGTGGTCCCGATTGCAGTGCATGCCGAGCTCTTCGAGGATGGCCTGGGTCGTCCTGACATCCGAGAGTTCGGGCACATTGTTAATCGTGCACCGGTCCTCCGTGAGGATCGTCGCAAACAGGATGGGCAGGGCGGAATTCTTTGAACCCTGGACGGCTACAGATCCGGAAAGGGTGACGCCACCGTCGATGATGATTTGGTCCACGAGCTCTTCACTTCTCTGAGGCGGCAACCAGGCAAGCCGCCAAGGGACATCTCCGGCGTTCAGGTAGGGGTGATTGTAACGGGGAAAGGCTCCTCGTCAAGTTTGCGCGCCTTATCAGAAGACCTTTTACCGCTGGCCGGAGATGATTCGGGGAACTTTGGCGTAATCACGTGTTATTGAGGTCTTCGTGAAGCCGGCCCCCTCGAACATTTTTACGACCTTCGCGCCCTGTTTGTCGCCCACCTCCACGATGAGCGCGCCTTTTTCCGCCAGCCGGTCAGCGACCTCATCCAGGATCGCCCGATAAAATCCAAGCCCATCACTTTCGGGGCTGCGTGAATCGATCAGGGCGATGCGCGGTTCAAAGAGACGCACATCATCCATCAGGGTCTTTTCTTCATCGCCGGCGATGTAGGGGGGGTTGGAGACGACCAGGTCAAAGGGGGGCGAGCCGGGCTCCAGCGCCGCGCAGAGGTCTCCGGGGATAAAGTCGATTCGGCCCGCGACATTGTTCAGCTCGGCATTTTCCCGGGCGAGCTCCAGCGCCTGGGGGGAGATGTCGACCGCCGTGACGCGGGCGCCGGGGAGGTTGACCGCGAGAGCCACCGCGATGTTCCCGCTTCCGGTGCCGAGGTCGAGAATGCGGGCGGCGTCCGGGGCGAGCTCCAACGCCTCATCAACAAGGTGTTCGGTTTCCGGCCGCGGCGTGAGCACGGCCGGCGTCACCTTGAAGGGCAGGGAATAGAATTCTTTTTCTCCCGTGAGATAGGCGACGGGCTCCTTGAGTCCGCGGCGCTTTACGAAATCGCGAAAGACAGCGCGGGCCTCATCGTCGACCACCTGCTCAAATTCCTTTGTGAGCAGCCCGAGGCGGTCGACCCCGAGAGCGCTGGCAAGGAGCAACTCGGCATCGAGCCGGGCGCTGGGGATGTCTCTCTTCCGGAAGTAGTCCTCGGTCCAGTCAAGGAGCTCGCGGGCGGTCCAGTTCTTGCTCGGGCTATAGTCCTGGCTCAAAGCTCTTTCAGCCTCAGCTCCCGCTCCTGGCTTCGCAGGCCGGCGATCAGGTTGCCCAGATCACCTTCCTTGACGACCTTCTCCAGGTTGAAGTTCTCGCCGATGCGATGGTCTGTGACTCGGTTCTGGGGAAAGTTGTAGGTGCGAATCCGCTGGCTGCGGTCGCCCGAGCCGATCTGCCCGCGCCGGAGGCTCTGTTCCTGTTCCTGTCTCTGGGTCTCGATGTGGTCGTAAAGTCTCGAGCGCAGGACACGCATAGCCTTGGCCCGGTTCTTGTGCTGCGAGGTTTCATCCTGGATAGAGACAACGAGCCCCGTGGGTATATGGGTCAATCGTACAGCTGAGCTGGTACGGTTTACCTTCTGGCCTCCAGGCCCGGAGGCGCGAAAGAAATCGACTCGCAAGTCGGCCTCTTTGACCTCGACCTCAACTTCCTCGGGCTCTCCCATTACGGCGACCGTTGCCGCCGAGGTGTGGATGCGGCCGCTGGTCTCGGTTTGAGGGACCCTCTGGACGCGGTGTCCGCCCATCTCGTACCGCAGGTGGCGGTGGACCTCGTTGCCGGCGACCGAGAAAATGATTTCCTTAAAGCCTCCGAGATCGGTGCCGCTCCCGTCGATCACCTCGATCTTCCAGCCCTGCTTCTCGGCAAAACGGCCGTACATGCGGAAGAGGTCTCCCGCGAAGAGAGCGGCCTCATCTCCGCCGGCGCCGGCGCGGATCTCAACGATAACGTTTCTTCCACCATCTTTGTCTTCAACCAGGATGCGGTCCATGAGCTCCTGCTCGGTAAGCTCGAGCTCCGGGGAGAGCTGTTCAATCTCCTCGAGCGCCAGCTCTCGCAGTTCCGCTTCTTCCTCGGCGTTTTCAGAGATCTCCCGATTGTCGGCTATGGTCTCAAGCAGCTCCCTGTAGCGCTTGTATTGGTCGACCACCTTGGCGAGAGAGCCGCATTCGCGCGACAGCAGGCGCAGCCGCGATGGTTCGGAGAAGAGCTCGGGGTCCGCGAGCTGCTCTTGCACCTCTGCGAGGCGCTTCTCGGTTTCTTGCAGCTTCTCTTCAACAGGGGCAGGAAGCATGACTCTTCGGTCTCCAGGAGGACAACGGCGTTGATGGCATTATTACGCCGCCCGGCATTTAAGCAAGAGGGGCTCCCGGCTACCGATCAGGGGACGGAGCTGATTACTCGCTGTCGCCGTCCGCTTCGGGCGCGGCATCTTCCGCCGGCTCAGGA
>DCKY01000121.1:52187-52673 GCA_002320775.1 Planctomycetes bacterium UBA1662 | reverse complement strand
GAAATCGCCCGATCCCTGGAGCCTTCCGCGCGCGGCGAGCTGGAGATTACCGATGTCAACCAGGCCTATCTCGACAGGGGACAGCTGCGGGTAGAGACTCTACCGGAGGACACCCGGTGGCTTGACACGGGGACCCACGAATCGCTGCTCCTGGCATCCACTGAGATCATGGCCTTCGAAAAAAACCACGCCTCGCTGGCTGGTTCCATCGAGGAGACAGCCTTCCGGATGGGCCTCATCGATCGCGGCCAGCTCAGGGCGCTGGCCGAGGGGCTGAAGGGAAGCGACTACGGACGGCTTCTGCTCGAGCTTGCCGTTCAGGACTGATCTCAGGCAGCCTCAGATGTCTCCGAGGGTGTGACGACGGCCAGCGTTCTCCTTGCGCAGGTATTGAAGCAACGGCTCGAAATAATCGAGCATCGCCTCCGCGCTGATATCCTCTCCAATGCTCTCCTGCAGGACGGTACGCCAGTCGCGGGTCGCTCC
>DCKY01000121.1:0-51787 GCA_002320775.1 Planctomycetes bacterium UBA1662 | reverse complement strand
ATCTTCCGCGCGATGTGACGATGGAACTGGTGCAGGAGGATATAAGAGATCGCGTAGTCGTAGTATTGAGCGGCATCGTTGTTGATGTGGGTCTTGGAGGCCGCATCACAGAACTTCTCACCCCGCTCGACCGGCGGACTGATACCCTGGAACTCGGCGACGTACTTCCACCAGCGCTCGTTATAGCTCGAGGCGGGAAGGGCCGTCGCGTAGAGGTCGTGCTCAAAATGGGTCATGGTTCCCGTAGAGAAGGGAATGAAGACGACCGAATCGAGCGCCTCCTTCAGCAGCGTCTGGATCTCGTCGACCTTGGCATCGGCGGGTACCAATCCCCGCCCCTGCAGAAAGCCCTTCTGCATCGAGGCCAGGCCGAGCAGGCTACCGATCGCCTCATGAAAGCCCCGGTTAGCTCCTTCCCTGAGAAGCGGCGGCACCCGGGGGCTGGTGTATTCGATGTAATAGTAGATATGACCCAGCTCATGGTGGGTCGTCTCCCACCAGCGGGCATTGGGCACGACGCTCATCAGGCAGCGCACATCTTTCTGAAGGTCCATATGCCAGGCGCTGGCATGGTTGTTCTTTTTATAAGGAGCTCCCTCAGGCAAGGGATAGAGGCTGGAGCGCTCATAGAAGCTCCCGGGAAGAGGCTCGAAGCCAAGGCTGACGTAAAAGTCTTCCGCCTGGCGAACCAGCCGCTCGGGCTTGAAGGTGGCCAGGGTACCATCCAGGTCGAACCCCTCGACCTTGACCATGGCGCCCCAGCTTTGCCCCCAGCGGTTGGGAAGCCAATGGGCCGGAAGCAGGTCAGGCACCTCCTTGGCGCTGAACTTCTCCGCCAGGCGATAGCGTGCCCAGGTATGAATCTCCCGGTAGAGAGGACGCAGCTCGCGGGCGAAGCGGCGCATCTGCTCCATCATCTCAGGAACCGTCATGCCGTAATCGGAAACCTGGTATTGGAAAAAATCCTTATAGCCCAGAGCCTGCACGGTCTGGTTGCGCAGCGAAACAAGGTCCGCGAGGCCCTTCTTGAGTCCCCTGCCCACCTCCTTCGAAGAATTCCAGGCGGCCAGGCGAACCTGCTCGTCATCCTCCTCCTCGAGAATCCGATCGATCTCGTTGGTGGTCACAGACTTGCCATCGATCTTGAAATCAAAGCCAAAGAGAGCCTCTGTCTGCGCGGCATCCGCCTTGATACGCGCCTTCACAAGCCCGGGCCTGGTCTGCGGGTTTCTCGCCGCCGCGTAGAGGATCGCATTGAGCTGGCGCACCTGCAGGTCGTTTAACCCGGCACGGCCCTCGAGGTAGCTCCTCGCCTTCTCGATAACCGCAACCGACCCGGTAAACTCGGCCACCCTTCCCTCGGCCTCCTCGTAGGCCTTTGAGTTGCTGTTGTCTCCATCGACGATCTTCGTATTGAGGCTCCAGTCAGCCTCGGCCGATTTCGCCTGGAGCCCGAGGTAGGTCTCGGTATAGGACGCGAGAAAAGAATCAACCTCGTTGGCCAACTCCCTCTGGACCGCCGGCTGCGTACAACTACAAAGAAGGGCGAGGGGAATGAAAAGCAGGAAGTGTTTCACTGGTCAGAACCTCTTGGATAAATACGTTGGATGAAAAGAGCCGGCCAGGGCTGACAGGGTAGCGTACTGCTGGAGAAAATAAATGGGAAGACCCCTAGGCCAGCACCCCGGTAAGCCAGGAGGAAATATCGGCGATTTCCTCCGCGCAAACCGAATGCGGCATCGGGTACTCCCTCCACTCGATCTCGTAGCCCTGCGCCTCGAGCGCCTGCCGCGAGAGCTGCCCGCCTTCATAGGGAACAACCTGATCCTGCGTTCCGTGGGCCATGAAAATCGGACAGTCTCCATTGGCCGGGTTAGCCTCCGATTCAAGCTGTTCAGGCAGGGTGAGGTAGGTCGAAAGGGCCATGATGCCGGCAAGCCTGCGGGGATGGCGTACCCCGGCCTGCAGCGCGATCGCGCCGCCCTGTGAAAAACCCGCCAGGACGATCCGCTCCTCGCTCACCCCGCGCGAGACCTCGCGCTCCACCAGGGCCCGCACCTGCGTCTCAGAGGTCCGCAACCCCTCGATGTCTTCATCCCGGCGAATATCCATCCCGAGAATGTCGTACCAGGCGCGCATGACCATTCCCCCGTTGATGGTAACCGCCCTCTCGGGCGCGTGGGGAAAGATAAAGCGAACCGCCAGGTCCTCGGCCAGGCCCAGCTCGGGAACAATCGGCTCGAAGTCGTGACCGTCCGCTCCAAGGCCGTGAAGCCAGATAATAGAAGACCTCGCGGGCGCCGACGGCTCTCGCTCAACGCATTCAAGCAGTTCATCACTCATATGATTTCTTCCAACAAGTAGAGGTTTTGACCCGAGAAAGAATAGACACTGCGGACAGAAGTAACAAAATGTCCCTGCGAAAAAAAAAACGAGAGCTGCCATGTCCTATAAAAACCTGAAGAGCTGCGTCACTGATCTTGAGCGCAACGGCCGCCTGGTGCGTGTCGCCGCGGAGGTGGATCCCTGCCTGGAGCTGGCCGAGATCCAGCGACGGCTCTATGCGGCGGAGGGGCCCGCCGTTCTCTTTGAAAACATCAAGGGTTCGCCCTTTCCGGCGGTAGCCAATCTCTTCGGCACCCCGGACCGCTGCAGGTTCCTGTTTCGCGGCACGCTCGAGCGGGTTCGCAAGATCCTCCAGCTCAAGACCGATCCGGCCGCCGCCCTCAGGCATCCCTTCACCTTCGCCTCGGCTCCGCTCACAGCCTGGAGAGCGCTGCCGAAGAAGGCCTGGGGAGGGGCGGTGCTCGCCAACCGCACGACCATCTCACAGCTGCCGGCGATCAAGAGCTGGCCCGACGATGGCGGCCCCTTCATCACGCTGCCGCAGGTCTATACCGAAGACCCGCGGCAGCCGAAAGCGCTGACCTCGAACCTCGGCATGTACAGAATCCAGCTCTCCGGAAACGACTACGAGACCGACAGTGAGGTCGGCCTCCACTACCAGATCCACCGGGGCATCGGAGTCCATCATGCCGCGGCCATCGAGCGGGGAGAGCCCCTGAAGGTGAGCATCTTCATTGGCGGCCCGCCGGCTCACACCCTCGCCGCGGTGATGCCAATGCCGGAGGGCCTCAGCGAACTGACCTTCGCCGGGATGCTGGGAGGCCGGCGCTTCCGCCTGGCACGCAAAAATGGCTATGCCATCTCAGCCGATGCAGATTTCTGCATCGTCGGTACGGTGGACCCTGAGGCCTCCAGGCCCGAGGGACCCTTCGGTGACCACCTGGGCTACTACAGCCTGAAGCACGACTTCCCTGTCCTCAAGGTGGAGGCCGTCTACCATCGCCGGGATGCCATCTGGCCCTTCACCGTTGTCGGACGTCCACCCCAGGAAGATTCCAGCTTCGGCGCCCTGATCCACGACCTGACTGCTCCCCTGGTACCCCGGGAGATCCCCGGCCTCCATGCCATGCACGCAGTCGACGCCGCGGGAGTGCATCCACTGATGCTGGCCATCGGCAGCGAACGTTATGTGCCGTACGCTGAGCGCCAGCCGCAAGAACTCCTGACCATCGCCAACGCCGTGCTCGGTTTTTCACAGGCCTCCCTGGCCAAGTACCTCCTCATCGCCGCTCGCGAGGACGATACGGGTCTCGATGCCTCGAATGTCGAGGGCTTCCTTCGACACGTACTCGAGCGGGTCGACCTCGAACGAGACCTGCATTTCCAGACCCGCACGACGATCGACACACTCGACTATAGCGGAGCGGGCCTGAACTCCGGCTCCAAGCTGGTGATTGCCGCGGCTGGAAAGAAAAAGCGCGAGCTAGACACAGCCGTCCCCGGAAAGCTGAGCCTGCCCGATGGCTTCCGGGATCCGAGAATGGCGCTCCCCGGAGTGCTCATCCTCGAAGCCCCTCCAGCCCTTGATGAAGAAAGCTCCAGAGAGGAGGCCGGCTCTCTCGCCGCCCGCCTCGGCGACACCGGGATCTCAGGCGGCATCGCCCTGGTCGTGCTGACGGAAGACTCGGAATTCTGCGCCAGGAATACAAGCAACTTCCTCTGGGTAACCTTTACCCGGTCAAACCCCTCCCACGACATCCACGGCGCTGGAAGCTTCACCGAGCACAAGCACTGGGGCTGCCGAGGGCCCCTGGTGATCGATGCCCGCATCAAGCCACGCCACGCTCCGCCGCTCATCGAGGACCCGGCGGTTTCCAGGAACGTCGACCGGCTTGCAGCTCAAGGCGGCCCTCTCCACGGAATTATCTGAGCCGCTAGCCGTCGGCAAGGGCAGCCCTCGCCGCGTTGCGTCCGCAGGCCCCGAGAACTCCGCCGCCGGGATGAGCGCCGGCGCCGCAGAGGTAGAGACCCTCCAGCGGGGTCCTGTAACGCGCCCAGCCACCGACGGGCCGCTGAAAGAAAAGCTGGTCGGGAGTCATCGCTCCATGAAAAATATTCCCTCCTGTAAGAGCGAATTCCCGCTCCATGTCGAGAGGGCTGATGGCATCGTAGCCGACCACGCTCTTCTCGAAGCCGGGAGCGTAGCTGTCGAGCAGGCGAATGCAGGTACGAGCGAAATCATCCCGCAGCTCATCCCAGCTGCCCTCGGCCAGCTCGTAGGGGGCGTATTGAACAAACATGCTCATCACGTGGTGACCTTCGGGAGCGAGAGATGGATCGATAACCGAGGGAATCGTGCATTCCAGGATGGGCTCCGTAGAGGGCCGGCCTGAGCGAGCCTCGTTATAGGCCCGTTCGAGATAACCAAGACTCGGTGAGATGTGGATGGTCCCCCGATGCTGCGGGCCGGGCTCCCGCCCGGGACAGGCCGTGAAATCGGGCAGCTCACTCAGGGCAAGGTTGAGCTTGAAGGTGGCACTCGAAAAATCCAGAGCCTCGATCGAGCGGCGGAAGGACTCCTCGAGCAGATCGGGAGGCAGCAGGTCGAGAAAGGTGATCTTCGGCCCGGCATTCGAAAACACGAGGTCCGCGTGGAGCTCCTCCCCCGAAACCAGCCTGACCCCGCGGGCGCCACCATCCTCGACCAGGATCGACTCGACCCCACAGCCGGTACGAATCTCGACACCGAGATCGCGAGCAGCCGCGGCGATCGCCTCGCTGAGCGCGCCCATTCCCCCCCGGACATAACCCCAGACCCCGCGGGCGCCATCGGTCTCTCCCATGACATGATGGAAGAGTACGTAGGCCGTTCCCGGCGTCCTGGGGCTTGCCATGGCGCCGATGATCGCATCGGTCGCAAGTGTCACCTTGAGCTCCTCGCTCTCGAACCACTCATCCAGCAGGCGGGAGGCGCTGCCGGCGAGCATCCCGAGAAAGGGATACAGCTCCTTGCCGAGCCGGCGGGCTCCAAGCCCAAGCCTGAAGAGGCTGAGCAGATCACTCGGCCTGCGCGAGAGCGGGTCCGGCGGCGCACGGTCGAGCGTGGGCTCGAGCACCTCGACCATGCGCCCAAGCATGGCTTCGTAGCGCTCATAGGCCTCCGCGTCACGCTCACTGAATTTCGAGATTTCCCGGCGGTTGAGCTCGGCATCCGGACCGAGAAAGAGGTGCTCTCCACCAGGAAAGGGAGTGAAGGAGGAAGGCTCCCGGGGCAGCATCTCGAAGCCGTAGTCCTTGAGCTTCAGCTCCCTGATGATCTCCGGGCGAAACAACGAGTTCACATAGGCCAGGCGGGAAAACCTGTAGCCGGGGATAACCTCCTCCGTGATGGCGCAGCCGCCCACCAGCTCCCTGCGCTCGAGGACCAGCACCTTGCGCCCGGCCCGGGCAAGATAGCAGGCGGCGACAAGGCCGTTGTGCCCGGCGCCTATGATGACCGCATCGTATTCTTTCACTTCCCCCCCGCTCAGGCTCCACCGCCAAAAGCCATATCGTAGCCGCAGACCATGAGCGCCACATCGACTAAAGCGTGGCTCAGCCAGGCGCCGTAAAGTGAGCCGGTGCGCTCATAAAGCACCGACCAGATCACCCCCCCGAAGGCGACACAGAGTGACAACGGGATGGCCAGGATCCAGAAATAGTCGTCGGGAAGGAAGGCGTCGATGACGATCACGTGGTGGGCCATGAACCCCAGGCTCGAGACCGGGTTGGCCCAGGCCCTGCCGATGTAACGCCGAGCCCGACCATAGACAAACCACCGCCAGTAGTATTCCTCCAGAAAGGAATGAACCACCGAATAGAACACCGCGATCAGAATGAAACCTCCAAGGCTGTCGGCTCCGAGGCCGGTGAGCTTTTCTCCAAGCGCTTCAGGGGCCTCCCTGAACGCGGGATGATGCTTCAGGTATCCGTAATAGAGGCCCAGGCAGGAAGCGGAAATCGCCAGGCCGATGAGTCCCGCGAGAAACAATCCGTCCCTCGATGCACCACGGATCCTGATGGGCAGGCGGAGAATCAGCCAGACCCAGACGAGCGGCAGGCCAAACTGCACAAGCTTGCTCAGCCCGCCGAGGGGCAGCATCCACGACTCCCCGCTGAACCGAACGAAATAGACCCAGGCGGCCAGGGCGGGGAAAACCATCGCGAAAACCAGGACCGCCTTTTCGAAGCCGCCGCCGAGGCTGCGGACCTCTCCGCTGGCGGCTTCAACTTCGCTCAAACCGGACATCAGTCCTCCTCGTTGGCGAAACCCGCGCGAAACTCTTCAAGCGACAGCAGCTCACCGGGGCCTTCTTCGGGATTGATAAACCAGTCCATCGTGCTCGTCCCTCCCGCGAGGATGGGCTCCCATTCCGGCGGAGTCGCCATCCATTCACCCCCGGGGCCCAGCATGTGGCCGCGATCAGAGGAAAAGGTCGCCAGGTATTCCTCCGCGTCGACAACGCGGAATACGGGATCGAAAAAATCCGGCAGATCGTCGGAGTTGCGAAAGGTACTCGCCAGGTAGATCCGCAGGGGAGCCGGGAGCCCGAGGCGCGTATCAAGGTCCCAGGCCATCCACTCCCCCTGCAGAGCGACGACGAAGGCGTGGTAGTCCCAGCAGACCGGTTCATCTTCATCCCCGGCAAGGTGCTGGTCCCAGAGCCGACAGACTCCGCCGTGACTGAGCACAAAGACCACCTTGACCTCGACTCCCTCGAAGATCGGTTCCTGGCAGAGATGCCAGGCGTTCTCTTCACAATAGTTGGTCGCGTATTTATAGCCTGTTTTTTGAGGATCCATCTTCGTCAGGCCTCCCCTTTTACAGCCTCGTAGGCCTGCACCAGGTCGCGCGCGCCCGCCTCAACCAGCTCCCACGAACCGGCATCGTTCGTGGAGAAATTGAACAGCGCACCCCCCACCCCGAAGGCGGAGGCGCCGGCCGCATAAAAGTCTCCCAGGGTGGACGCGTCTACCCCCCCTGTTGGCATGAGCCGGACCTGGGGCAGAGGTCCCCTGATATCCTTCAGGTAGCCCGGGCCAAACTGGTTGGCGGGAAACACCTTGACCATATCAGCGCCCTGGCTCCAGGCCGTGTGGATCTCAGTCGGAGTAAGCGCCCCGGCCATCACCGGAACGCCCCGCTGACGACAGGCCGAGATCACCTCGCTCGAAACAACCGGCGTAACGATAAACGCCGCGCCTGCGCCAAGAGCGCGCTCAAGATCTTCAAGGGTACAGACCGTGCCGGCGCCAACCTGGACCTCGTCTCCACCAACCTCAATGGCAGCGGATATGGCCTCACTGGCCGCCGGCGAATTCATCGTCACCTCAACGCACCGCAGGCCGCCCCTCGCCGTCGCCTCGACCAGGCTTCGGACCACCGGCACCTCGAAACCCCGCAGGATCCCGACGATGGGAAGCTTCTCGAATTGTTGCCAGCTGAAATCCCTGCCCACGCCATCAACTCCCGATATCGATAATGATTTTCCCGGTCTGCCTGCCATCCTCGAGATACCGGTGAGCCTCCGCCAGATCCTCGAGGGGGAAAACCCTGTCGATCACCGGCTTCAGCTTGCCCTCACCCATCAGGGCAAGAACCTGCTCCAGCTCATCCCTGCGGCCCATCGTTGACCCGAGGAGAGACTGGCCCATGAAGTATACACTGGAAAGATTCACCGTCACCTCGGCTCCCCCTGTCGTGCCGCAAAAAACCAGCCGCCCGCCCTTGGCGAGGCTGGCGAGATCGCAGTCCCAATTGGGCTCCCCGACATGATCAAAGACGACATCGGCGCCGCGGCCGGAGGTGAACTCCATAGCCCGCGCGACAACATCCTCATCCCGATAGTTCACCACCTCCTCCGCCCCGCAGCGCAGCGCGTGATCAAGCTTCTCAGGGGTGCTCGAGGTGGCCAGAACCCTGGCTCCAAGATGGCTGGCGATCTGGATCGCCGCGGTGGAGACCCCGCTGCCCGCCGCCTGGATAAGAACCCTCTCACCGGCGCGAAGCTCAGCCCGCGCCACCAGCATATGCCAGGCGGTGATGTAATTGATGGAGACCGCGGCCGCCTCGTGCATCGAGAGAGCCTCCGGCTTGGCGAAACAATTCGCCGCCGGCACCGCGATCTTCTCGGCCATACCGCCATCGCGAGCTGCCCCGTAGATCCGAAAGTCCGGACAGAGCTGGTCATCTCCGCGAGACAGAGCCTGCTCGTCACCATGGCCCTCGCAAGGGTAGATCACGACCTCGTCTCCCGGCTCGAGGCCACTGTCGGCTGGAGCCTCGAGCACAACCCCGGCCGGATCACTTCCGGGAATGATCGGCAGGGGGAAATTCCGCTTGCCGCCAAGACGGACCCAGATATCAAGATGATTCAAGCCGCAGGCTGAGACCTCGACGAGAGCATCTCCGGGCCCCGGAACGGGATCCGGTCTCTCGCAGATTTTCAGGACCTCCGGCCCCCCATGTTCCTCGAAATAAGCGGCTCTCAAATTCGGTTGCCTTTCCTGTAATAATTCCAGGACGTTATCTTACGCAATCGGCGGCGATGCTTCAGCACATTAGACTGCCGCAGTCTATCCTCTGGACCTCGGCGAGGCGATCAATACAATACACCGCCCTGTCCGTGAACCAAATTCGAGGATATTGTCTTGAAACCTACCTCCCTGCTGGGACTTTCACTGGAGCTGATCGGCGAGGTCGCCGAGCCCGGGCCCTATCCGGCCGATGCGCGTGTCGGTCGATTTTTCAGGGGCAGACGCTTCCTCGGAAGCCGCGATCGGCGCTTCATCTCCGGGGCCGTCTATGCCTGGCTGCGGTTCCATGACCGCGCGCGGCCCCGCTGGCTCTCCTGGCTCGAGCTGCGGAACCTCGATGCCATAGAGGACAGCTCCGAGCAGGGACGCTTCCTGCTTGATATCCTGGCGATGGCCCAGGATGGCGTCTTCCCCTGGGAGTTCACCCCGACCTGCGAGGCCATCCTGGAATGGGGAGACCTGGATGGCCACAGCCTCGAGAGCCAGGTCAGGCAGGCCGCCTCCGATTCATTCCTCGACAAGGACTGCTGGCCAGCCGACCCGGAAGAGCGATTCGCGGCCGAATGCAGCATGCCCCTCTGGCTCGGAAAGCTGATCCGCAAGCAATACGGAGAAGAGCGCGGCCTCGAGCTCGCGCGTGAGCTCTGCTCGCCGGCCAGCGTCGACCTGCGCGTAAACTCCCGGCGCGCCTCCAGGAAAAAGGTAATGCGCAGCCTCCAACGGGAAACCGAGGCCGAGGTTGAGCTCTCTAACTTCAGCTCCACCGGCCTCCGCCTTGATCGCCGGATCAACCTGACCGCGACCACAGCCAGCCGGAAGAGCTGGATAGAGGTCCAGGATGAAGGCAGCCAGGCAGCCGTCTATTCAACCGACGCCGCCCCCGGGATGACGGTCATCGATGCCTGCGCGGGAAGCGGCGGCAAGACCCTCGCCCTCGCCGACATTATCTTCCGGGAAGAAGAGGGGACCGAGGTTCCCGCCCACCTTCAAAGCCGGCTGGTGGCCTGCGAGGTACATCACAAAAAACTCCAGGAGCTGCGCAGACGAACGAAGGATGCCAGCCTCGGAGGACAGGTCGAATACGCCTTGATTGGCGAGCACGGGGACCTGAGCAATACGCTGCCGCGGGCGCACCTGGTACTGGTCGACTCACCCTGCACCGGGTTGGGCACGCTCCGCCGCAACCCGGAAGCGAAGAACCGCTACGGAGAGAAAGATGTCAGGCGATTCCAGTCGCTGCAGCTCGAGATCCTGGAGCGTTTCGCCTCGCTGGTGAGACCCCGCGGGCGGCTTGTCTACGTCACCTGCTCCTTCATCGAGGCGGAATGTGACGAGGTCGTCCAGCTCTTCGAAGAACGCCACCCGGAATTCGTTCCCTCTCCATCGTTCTGGGCCGGCAAGAGACTCCCCGCGGCGTGCCTTGATGAACACAAGATCAGGCTCGGGCCCTCCATCTCCGGAACCGATGCCTTCTTCATAGCCTCCTGGAAACTCGAGAAGCCGGCGGCGAAGGACTGAAAAGCGAAGCGGGAAATGCTGGGAGCCCAGGCGCCCTCGTGGCTGTACAATACCTGCCGTGCCGGAGTCCAAGACCAACTCATCAACGCCTCTGCCTGTGGAGGCACTCAAGCTGCTCAGAGGGTTTGGCAGGCGCCAGCGCCTGCTGGCAACTGCCAGGGGAGCGGCGGCGTGGACCATCTGCGTGATTCTTTTCGTATTGCCTGCGCTGGCGCTCGACAGGTTCCTGCTGCTGGAGACACCGGCCCGCCTCACCATCTCCTGGATCGTCCTGGTCGCGGCCGGCGCGGCCCTTGCTCTCTTCGTACTGCTGCCCCTGCTTCGCCCGGGATCTCTGCTGAGATACGCTCGCGAAATAGAGAGAAGAGCTCCTGACCTCAAAGGCGCTCTCCTGAGCCTGGTCGAGTTTTCCCGACCCGGGCCGGGGCTCGAGAACCGCTGCTCTCGCGAGCTGCTTGAATCCCTGGCCGCCGATACGGCCCGGCGCTGCCCGCAGGTAAAGATCGACAAGCTCCTGCCAGCAAGGGCAGCCTCCAGGGCTCTGCTTCTCGCCGGCCTTGCCTGCATCCTGCCCCTTGTCACCACTCTCCTGGATCCGGGAGGAATGCTGCAGCTGGGAAGACGTCTTGTCAATCCCTCTGCCGAGCTGCCGAGACCGACAAGCGTCTTCCTGCAGGTTGAGGTTGACCGGGCCGTGGTCGGCCGCGGCCAGGAAGTTTCCATCAAGATCTCCGTAGACCGCGGAAGGCCCGGTGAGGTAGTGCTTCTCAGCCGCGAGTCCCGCTCTCCCGGCAACGGCAACTGGAAATCAACCAACCTCCTCTCCACCGCCGGGAACGAGCCCGGGACGATCCTCCATAAGGTCAGGGCTCTCGCCAGCTTTGATTTCCGTGTGCGCGGCGGAGACTATCTCAGCCCGGTGAAGCGCGTCGAGGTGAAAGAGCCGCCCGCGCCGCGTAACTTCACCATCACCTATCACTACCCGGAATACACGGCCCGCAGAAAACGAACCATCGAGAAAAACAGCGGCAACATCTCCGCCCTCAAGGGCAGCCGGGCGGAAATCCTGCTGGAAGCAGACAGGGAGCTGGCCAGGGCGACCATCCTCCTTGGAACACAGAAGCTCGAAGGAAGAATCGATGGAGTACGAGCAGCCTTCGAAGAAATCACAGTCAACGAGGATGCCGAGTACCGCCTCGAGCTGGAGACGCCGGACGGGATCACCTCGGCGGAAAAAACCGCCTATTCAATCCGAACCCTGGCGGACACCCCCCCGCGCATCGCCATACTCGCCCCCCGCCACGCCGAGCTCGAGGTTGAAAGCAGCGGCTCTCTGAAACTTAGATACAGGGCGGAAGACGACAATGGAATCAACTCGATCGAGCTCCTCCTGCGAACCGGCCTGGAGATCAGGGTTTTGCCGGTATTCCGGGAAATCAACCCCGCGAAACGCCCCGAGCTTCGTGACGCAGTCTACGTCTTCAGCATCGGGGCGACCGGGGCTCGTCCGCCGGAGACCCTCGGCCTCAGGCTCAGGATCCGGGATGGCCTTGGAGGCGAAGGGCATTCCGGAGAGCTGAAGCTCAAGGTCACCTGGCCGGGAAACTCACCCGAAGGGTCCGGCTGGCTGGCCTCGCTGCGAAACCTGCGGACAGGCATCGCAGAGCTCCGCGCGCTCTGGCGCCAGGCTGAGAACACCGATGCGGGTGACCTTGCCGCCGAAAACGTGATCACCATTCGCTCTTTCAGCTCGGAGCTTTCCTCCATGTGTATGGAGACGGCGGGAAAACCTCCCCTCCCCGGAGCCAACCGCCTGGCCCTGGAATCAGCGGCCTTCGGGCTTCTCAGCCTGGCCGAGGTCGAAGCAGGTGTCTTATGGAATGCCGCCGCCGGCATCGTGCCAGGACAGGCCGCCGGCACGCCGAACGCGGCGGAGGCCTGGAAAAACGGAGAGAGCAAGCTTGCCGCGCTCGCCGAGATGCTCGGATCCATCGTGATCTGTGAAGAGCTCGAGGCGGCGTACGAAAGCCTCCAACTCGCCGCACACGATTGCGCTCTGCTCCTGGGTGAGCTCCTGGATGCCGGGGACGGGAAGCCTCCATCCAGGAGCGCGCAGAGGCTGGCGCAGACCATCGAAGCTGTCCTGAGCTGCTCAGCGGGCATCGAACGCCTGCGGAAAGACCTGCCTCCTTCGCGCTCAAAGCTTATCGCCAGGCTTGAGGGCTCGGTAAGAGCCCTGACCTCCTCCTTGACGGCTGAGCTCGAGCTGGCCCGCGCAGCTGCCGAAGAGACACTGGCCGGGGAATTAGAGCCCCCACTGGGACGTGCCGTCGAAGCCTTCTCACGCAGGATCGATGCCCTCGAAGGGCTCCTCCTTGCCGCCCGCCTCGAAAACCGCGAATCGCTCCGATTGCAGGTGCCTGAAAGCGAGATTGCCCGGCTGGTGGAGGCGGTGAAAGATGCCTGGCTGGGAAATGCCACCCGGCGGGAACTGCTATCGGCCGCCCGGGCGGTTTTTTCGAGGATCGCCTGGAGAAATAAAAGCGGCCGAGACTTCGATTACCCCGACTTTGAATCCGTCTCGCTGCTGAGCGCCATGGCCGAGCTTCTCGAGAGAGTTCTTGAAAATGATCCCGCCGCGATGAACGAGGCGGATCCCGCTGAGACGGCGGCCCGCAGGGCCCGGGAGAGAAAAGATGGCGAGGTGCTAATTGAAGGCCTTGCCAGGGCCGCGCAAGAACTCGAGCCCACCCTCTGGCTGGGACGCTCGCTGCAGTTGCTGCAATGGGTCTCTGCCGGCGGGGAGTCGATTGCCTTGCGCCTGAAGGAGCTCCAGGATCTGCAGGCGGTTGGGCGCAGCCTCGCGCGCAGATCCCAGGCAGATCTCATCGAGGCCCTGGATGCCGTCCTGCTGCGTTTGCGCTCGTCCTCCGGGCCGGCACAGAGAGTCGATGCTGAGAAACTCTACCCGGCTATCGACAAGACCTCTCAGGGGCGCGAGGCAGCGGCAAGGGCCCTCGCCTTGCTGCGCGTTGAGCCCGTAGATCTTCCGGCCGCCGCCGGCGAGGTCCGAGACTGCGCCTCGCTGCTTGAAGAGGCGACCGGGATCCTCGAGAAGCTCCGGCAGGAATCCCTGGCCGGCATAGCCGACACCACTCTGTGGCTGCGAAGTAACAGGGGCAGCCTCAGCGAGAGGCTTCTTCGCCTCGCGGAAGGACTCGACAGCCATGGCCGAATATTGAAAGCTTCCTCGACCGGAAGCGTCATCGCTTCGGAAAAAGGCGGCGAACTGATCGTTGAGGCGCTGGTCTCCTGGAGCGAGGAGGTCCGGCAGGCAAAACAGCTTGCGCGGGAGCTTCGCCAGGATGCCGACCAGGGGGCCGACCAGGGGGCCGACCCCGGCAAGGTGGGTAACCTTGAGCGCGCCTCGACGGCTCTCCTCGAGATCGTCTCCGGGCCGCTGTCCCGCGCCGGTACCAGCCTTCGCCGAGCCCTCTCTACAGACAGGGACGACCGGGAGCTGCTGCTTTCGGCCGCCGCGGCCGACGTATTCGAGGCGGCCGCGGAAACCCGGAAGCTGGCCGAGGCCCTGGAAATCCTGGACTCGGCGGAGCTGGAAAAGTTGAGCGGTGAAGACATTGAGACGCTTGTCAGCGAGGCGGGCGAGCTGGCCGAATCGGGCTCCGTAGACCTCGAGCTGATCGCGATGCGCGCGAGGCTGCTGCTTGAAGCCGCCCTGAAGGGGTCTCGCGAGCTCAGCCGCAGGCTCGGCAAGCTCAGGTCGCGGGCCGACATCCTCGCCCATCTCGAGGCCGCTGCCGCGAGCTTTTCCGCGGTCCTCCAACGCGTCATGGCGAAAGATCCCGCCGGCGCCCTGGCCCGCCTGGGAGAAGGCCTGGCGCGCATGGAGCAGGCGATCGCCCTGGCAAAGAGCGTCAGGGCAGAGGCGCGTAAAGAACTCGACCGGCCCGAGACCCTGCCCGGGGCGGAAACAACGGCAACGGAACGTACTGAGCTCAGCAGGGAACTCGAATCTGCCCGCCGCGAGTTGGAGAAGTTGCTGGAGCTGGAGAGGCTCAGAAAGGAGGCCTCAGAACTTCTCGAAAAGCTGCTGAAGGAAGAAGAAAATACCCCGGAGCAGCTTGCCGAGGCCGAGGCCGCCCAGGAAGGGCTGGCCAGCGCGATGGAGGACCAGATTCCGGCCGCGAATATGCTCATCGAGCTCATCTCGAGGATCGCCGCTCTCCAGAAAATTGGCCGAGGTACAGCTGAAGACACGCGCTACCTGGAGGAGGAAGCGAGGCTCGCACTTGCGGCCGGTGTAAATCCGCCGGCGCTTGAAAAACTCATCGAAAAAGAACAAAAGATCGAGCAGGAACTTGATGGGCTGGTGGAGGGCTTCTCGAGAGCGGGCTTCAAGCTCACGATGCTCCTGCCGGCCATCTTCAAAGCTTACCGGAAGGCAGCCGCCGCAACCGGACCGCTGAAGGAGAGCATTCGCAAGGCGGGGCAGGAGCTCAGCGGCGGCGAGACAAAAGCCGCAATCGACTCCCTCGCAGAGACGAACCTGCAGCTTGGAGTTTTTCTCACCGACCTCGACCGGGTGCGAGCGCGCGCCATCGAGACCCTTGCCGAAGCCGAGGCCGGCGAACGGTCAGCCTATTCCTCGCTTCAATCGGCTCTCAAAAACGCCCGGCAGGCCGCGCGGCTCATGTCCGGCGGCAAGATCGACGATGCCCGGAAAAAGAACGCCGCGGCAAAATCCCAGCTTCTCCTTGCCGGCAGGGCCATTCGCCGACAGCTCGAGAGCGTCGTCCTGCCCACCGGCGAGGAGGGCGCGCTGGTCTCAAGATTGCTCGAAGCGGAGGCCGCGCGCCTCGGCCTCGTCTGGCAGACTGGCACACGGGGTGAAGAATTCGAGGCCAGCAGTGAAGATTCGGCCCGCGGCCTGGAAGACATGGCCTTCCCGCCGGCCTATCGCGATCTGGTGCGCATCTACCTGCGCGCGATCAGGAAATGAGGCTTCAGGAACAAGTGAAAAAAATGAATTGAAGGCGCCATAGGACGGTTGTCTCGCTTAGAATTCCATTATGAGTGCCACAGTCCGAAAAGGGCCCTGGATCGCCGCGCCGGCAGTCCTGCTCGTCGTGCTCGCGAATTCTCTCTCGCCCCAGGAAAAACCTTCGCAGCCGGAGAAGAAGGCCGCAGCCAATCCGCGGGTTGAACAGCAAAAGATACGCGTACCGAAATTTCGCGAGATCTACGCCGAGACCCCCGTGACCCGGGCTGTCGACCGGGGTCTTCAGTTCCTCGCATCCAAGCAGATGGAGGACGGCGGCTGGACCTCTCCGGGCTACGGCCGGAACACCGGCATCGTGAGCCTTGCGACCCTGGCCTTCCTCTCAAGGGGACACGAGCCCGGCCGCGGCCCCTACGGCAACCGCGTCGAGCAAGGGGTCGCCTGGGTAACCTCCAACCAGAAGAGCGGACTGATCATTCGAGACACTTCCCACGGAGAGCTCTACAGCCACGGCATCTCTTCCCTCATGCTGGGCGAGGTCATTGGCATGGTCGACTCGAAGCGTAAGGGGCTGGAGATGGTTCACCGGGTCCATCGAACCGCGATCAACCTGATCCTGAGAGCCCAGAATGTACCGAAAGACCGATGGAACATCGGCGGGTGGCGCTACACGCCCTCATCCGAGGTCTCCGACATATCCGTCAGCGGCTGGCAGTTGCTCGCCCTGCGCGCGGCGAAAGACACCGGGCTTCCGGTCCCGGACAAGAACATCCGCCAGGCGGTTCACTTCATCAAGCGCTGCGCCCACCCCAGCGGCGGCTTCTCCTACCAGCCGGGAGGAGACCCCAACACCGGAAGGACGGGAACCGGCATCCTGTCCCTCGAGATCTGCGGAGAACACGGCTCACCCGAAGCGAGGCGCGGCGGTGACTGGCTGCTCAAGCATCCCCTCAAATGGAAGGGGCCGTTCTTCTATTACGGAGCCTATTACGCCGCGCAGGGCATGTACCAGCTCGGCGGCAACTACTGGAAACAATGGCAGCCCGTGAGTGAGAAGCTGCTGCTGGAAAAACAGAGCGAAGACGGCAGCTGGCCGGCGCCGCCGGGAGCCACCCACGAGGAGCAGGCCGGAGTCATCTACACAACCGCGATGGCAATCCTCTCCCTGGGCGTCGAGTTCCGCTACCTGCCGATCTACCAGCGCTGAGCAGTCCATGCTCAATGACCAAATCGCCTCCCTCGGGGGAAGACAGGGCCGAAGGAAAGTGTACAATGGATGGTTCGCGGTAGATTCAATACGACGAATTAGAGGTGCGGTTCATGTGGCCCTATCGTCCCGGAAAACTAACCGAACTGCTCGGCAGAGATGAGCTCTCAGCTCTTCTCGCCAGGGGGATGACGGAGCTGCTCGGCTCCAATCTCCTGCTGGTCGAGGCGGACGGCGAGGAGATTGAGGTTCTCTGCGCAATCGATGAACCCACGGCAAGCCCGTTCTGCTCGCTTCTGCGTCACGGGGAAGAAAACGGCGCGGCCGCCTTCGCCGGAGCCGATGCCGCCTGCAGAAGCTGCGAGAAGCGCTTCGCCGCGCGCGCGCTCCGAGAGCTGAAAACAGGAGCTGATGCAGAGCCGGAAACCGACCAGGAAAGCCACTTTCGCGCGCGGTGCCATATGGGCCTGCAGGAGCTCGCGGCGCCGATCATCGTAGAGAACGGGGTTCTCGCGGTCCTCATCGCCGGAAGAAGACTCGCTGCGAAAGATGACCGGTCGCGAATCCAGAAGCGTGTCGGCAAGCTGGGCAAGCTCACCCAGGCGGAAAAGCGCAGCATGGAGGAGGCCGGTAACGAAGCGGTAGCCCCCATTCTTCCCGCAAGTGAAGAATCCAGGGCGCGGCTGAACGACGAGATCAGCAGGATCCCGCTGCTGGGCAGCGACCTGGAGGATGAGGTCACCCGGGCCGCGGCAACGCTCTCGAAGATGGCGCGGGAGAGGGTGCTCGCAGCGCGCCAGGCATGGGAGCTCGGCGTGCTGGATTCCCTCGCCCCGGAAGCCACAGCCATTCCCTTCAGGCGGGGCCCCATCCTCAACTGGCTGGACTCCGCCACCGTCCGGATCCGCCGGGCCCTCGGCATCGAGTTCCTCACCGTCTTCGGCAGGCTGCCGGAATCGATCGGCAAAACCAAAACCTCTCTCCAGCTCCTGAGCCAGGACGGGCTCCCGCAGGAAGGTGAAGAGGAGGTCAGTCTCCGCTCGGAGAATGCGGTCATGCGGCTCGACCTGGACCAGCTCGCCGCTGGCAAGGACGGCTCGGTGGAGAACGCCAGCCAGGGACTCGAAGCTCCCTCCTCGCTCATCGGGGCCCTCCAGGCCACCCCCTCCAGCCCGGACGGCTGGAAAGATCTGCTCACCAAGAGCTCCTTCATCGCCTCTCCAGCGACCGGCAAGGGCCTCGAGCTGGTCTTCGCCTTCGGCCCTCCCGAGGCGGCTGGAGAATTCACGCCGGCAGAAAAAGACTGTGGCCTGCTGCTGAAGGCCGCGCGCTCACTCTGTGACCGCTATCTCCTGGCCTCGCTCGAATCAAAACGCCGGGAGCTCTCACGTTACGAAGAAAAGATGAAGAAGGTAAAACCCAGCGGCCCCCTGCGGCTGCAGCGCTTTGACGTCCGCAAGCTGCTCGACACCTGCCTCGAGCCCATGCGGGAGCTCGGCAGCGGCCGGGACATCACCTTCGGCACCGACGGCCTGCCCGAGCGCCTGATGATGGAAGCCGACCGCGGCAAGCTCAAAGATGTATTTGACTGTATCCTTTCTCGAACCCTGGACATGGCCAGGCCGAATCCTGAGAACGACAGCCCCTCCATTGTTGTTTCCATTCGACGGGATAAGAAAATTCGCGGGAGGCTGATCTTCAGCTTCGATGTCATCGGCCGTTTCCTCAACGGCCGCGACCGGCGGGAGCTCTTTATCCCGCCCGCGGCGAAAGAAGCCGAAGAAAACAAGGATGGAAAGAAATCGTCCGAACCCATCAGCTTCAAAGATGCGCAGCAGAATATCTCCTGGCATAAGGGCCGGCTCAAGGTCGAGAGCGAACGGCTCGGGGATGGTATCGGCAGTAAAGGCGGCCGAGACAGGAGTAAGGGAAAGAGCTGGCCTGGAAGAACAGTCTTTGCGATCGAGATTCCCGCAAGACCCCCCCGGTTCAAGCCCGGACGCAAAACGGGAAAAGGCGCTGACAAGCGGACTGCGAAGAAACGCGGCTCGCCCCCCTCGGGCGCAAACAGTTAACAGAGCGCGCCTTAGGACGTTTCCCACAACCCCGGGGCTTTCTTTCCCGTGTGCGGTCCAGTCTTCTGAACAGCATACGTCCACTAGTGCTTGAGGAATAGGCCTCTCCTGCTGTAGTCTGGGAGCGAAGCGCCAGGTGCGCTGGTGGAGAGAAAAGATCTTGAAGAGAACAAGCAGGCCGGCGGCCCGTCACAGCCGGGGAGACCCGAGATGAGTCCGGCTCACCAGGTGGAGACCCTTGAGTTCAGCCTCACTGCTGCCGATGGCAGAGTGTTCTGTCTGGAGCTGCACGAGGGACGGTCCGTTCTTGCCGGCCGAGATCTCGGGGCCGAGGTCGTGATTCCAGACGGAAGAGTCTCACGGCATCATTCGAGCCTGTCGCTCGAAGACTCCGGCCTCTGGATCGAAGACCTGCACAGCCAGAACGGAACGCTGGTCAACGATGAAAAGGTCCAAAGAGCGCTGCTCCAAGATGGAGACACGGTCAGCCTCGGAGGCTATCAGATGAGAATGACCGTCACTAGCCTCGAAAAGAGCTCGCCCGGGGAGCTCGCCCGCCGCGGCTCCGCCGCGCGGGAGGTGGTCTCCGCGGATTGCGCCGATCTTGATGGCGGCACCGGCGGTGGGACCAACCTTGAGCTGTACCTGGGCAGACTGGCCGACCGCCTCGAGGCCGGCTTCCTGGCGGCCTTCCGGGTCGACCATGCCGCGATGACGGTCAAGCGCCTCGCCCAGCTGAGCTTCGAGGCCCGCCAGTCCCATGGCGCGGGCGGCAAACCGGGAGAGCTCCCCAACGAATTCCTCGATTCTGTGATCGACACAGCGAGCCCCGGCTGGTGTAAACGTCCAGCCCGGACCGCGGATGAACATGCGAAAAACGGCGGCGCGTACGCGGCGGCGCCTGTGACTGTTTCCGGCGAGGTGATCGGACTGGTCTACATTGAGAAGCGATCAAGTTTTGAGGCGATCGATATAGAGATCCTCTCCGGCTTCTGCGAACGCCTGGGCTGCTTCTTCAAAGGAGAGCCAGGGATCGCCATCGAGAAGGACAGCACGGCGCCGGCAAAGGGTTTCTACAAGCTGGTATCCGGAGAAGATGCCGGCATCTCAAACTCAGGAGGCATCCGCGCCAAAGGCGGCATAGCCGAGGTTGCCGAGAATCTCGTAGACACTGTCGGCGATCAGGCTGACCTTTAGATCCCTCACCTGATCGAGCACCGGCCCGAAGAAGACGTTGGCATCATCGGACTCTGAATAGACCGGCTGGCCCTCGTCATCAAAGTCGACCGGGTAGCGCAACTTCTCGTCGTGGTTCGACAGGATCTTCGCCGAGCGCTCCAGCAGCTGTGGGCCGATGTGCTGGGGAATGTAGCTCCAGGCATTCATGCCGACGACGCCGAGGTGTCCCAGCCGCCGCTGCTGCTCAACCTCGAGCGCCTTGATGGAGCTGAAGCCGTGTACGATCAGGCGAGGACCGATGCCGCGCTTGTCGATCTCTTCGAGTACCTGCCACTGTACTCCGACCTGCTGCGCGTTGATCGACTCGGTGCCGATGTTCGGAACCACCAGCTCGAAGCCGGTGCGCTCGAGGAATTGCTCAATCTGGTCCGGGTTGGTGCAGGCTGATTCATCGAGCCCGTCGCCGCCGGCGGCGACCTCCTCGAGGCAACCCTCGAGGACCTTCTTGCGTCCCTCGGCCTCGAGAAAAGCGCGGTAATCCGCCGAATTCCGGCAGTTGTCCTCAAACGGCGAGTGGGTGTCGTCGAACATGACGCTCGAGAAGAGATCTATAAATTCCGGCTGGCGCAGCAGCTCGTTCTCGGAAAGAACCCCCCCGGGGAGGGTGTGATGGCCGTGGTCGTAGTGATGGGTGACCGCCACCCGGCCGAAGTCTTCATCCCCCTCCTCGGTCAGAATGCTCATGAAGTTCACGGCGAGACGAGCGTTGCGAATACAGCGGCGGTGGTAGGCGGCCGGATCACCCCCATCGGCGGGCAGCTCATGGCCGGCATCGAGATAGCGCGGCAGCTGCTGGAGGATGTAGTGGCCGACGGTAGAGAAGATGCCCATCGGCAGGCTCTCGATCGCGTGGTCTTCGGCAAACCGGGCGGCGCCGCGCACGATACCCTGGATCTGGTCCTGGTCGCTGTAGCCGATCCTCGCCATGACGATCTTCTTCTCGCCGCAGCGCTCATACAGTTTCATCGTCGAATCGTAGTCGAGTACCAGGGGCATCTTTTCTCGGGCTCCTTGCTGAAAACCGGCTGTGAGCTCCAGCTTGAACAGCCGAAGCGTGACGGCGCATTATGAAATAAAAGAGGCCTGCCGCCAATGCCCTGCCCGGGGGAATTCAACACGCGAGCACGCGCTATAGACCGCCGACGGGGAAATCCCCATCGACAGCGAACGAATAGTTTCCTACGATACCTCCGAGATCGATTTCACCACTCCAGCCAAGAAGAGAGAAAAACCATGTCTCCAAACCTATTCGGCCGACTCTGGGTGATGATGTTCATCCAGTATTTCTTCTGGGGCGTCTGGTATGTAAGCGCCGGTCCTTACCTCAGCGGCCTGGAGGGATGGACGGGGAATGACATCGGAATGACCTACTCGATGGCGCCGCTGGCTGCCATGATCTCACCCTTTATCGTCGGCATGATCGCAGACCGTTTCTTTGCTACTCAGGTGGTTCTCGGGGTCCTTCATATTCTTGGCGGAGTGCTCCTGTGGGCGGCTGGAGCCAGCACTCTCGGGGAAAACCCGGACCCCTCGACCTTCAACGGCCTGCTGCTGGGCCATTTCCTCTGCTATATGCCGACCCTCGGCCTCTCAAACACCCTGTGCTTCCACAAGATGGACAATCCCGAGAAGCAGTTCCCCTGGATCCGGGTAGCGGGAACCATCGGCTGGATCGCTGGAGGTTTCCTGATCACCCTTGCGGCCCTTGATGCCACCGGTGTCATTAGGGAATCCGCGGTCTGGATGTTCAAGCTGGGCGCCATCTCGGGGGTCATCCTCGGGCTCTATTGCTTCACCATGCCCAACACTCCCCCCGCCTCCGCCGGCAAGGAGGTGACAGCCCGGGACGTGTTGTGCATCGACGCGATCCAATTGCTGGGAAATCCATCCTTCGCGATCTTCATGGTCTGCTCGTTCATCATCTGCATACCGCTCTCCTTCTACTACGCTTTTGCCGCCGCGTGCCTCGCCGATGTGGGAGTCGAGGGCGTTACCCTGAAGATGACCTTTGGACAGATATCCGAGATCTTCTTCATGGTTCTCATGCCGCTCTTTTTCGCCCGCCTCGGGGTCAAGAAAATGCTCCTGGTGGGCATGCTGGCCTGGGCGGCCCGCTACGCCCTGTTCGCCTTTGGCGCGGCTGATCCCGCCAGCCCGGTAACCTCGATGCTCCTGGCGGGAGTCATACTGCATGGCATCTGCTACGACTTCTTCTTCGTCACCGGCCAGATCTACGTCGACAAGGTCGCTCCCAAGGAGATCCGCGGATCCGCCCAGGGCTTCCTTGTCCTCGTGACCCTGGGAGCCGGAATGTTCATCGGCGCCCAGGTCGCAGGGGAGATCAAGGCCGAAAACACCATCGATGATATCGCCGACTGGAAGACCATCTGGATGTGGCCGGCCGGGATGGCGGCTGTTGTCCTGGTGCTCTTCGGGCTCCTGTTCCGCGACCCTCCAGTCGAAGACGGCGCGGAAAGTACGGAGGCCGCTCCGCTGGAAGATGACCCTGGCGGTGGGGAACAAGCCTCCACCGAAGAAGACGCTACGGCAGCGGACACAGGGGAAGAAGAGGCAAACGACGACGAGACTCCTCCTCCCATCATGCCCATCGCAGGTGAATGATCACTTCCCGTTGAAGGAAATACGAGCCCGGCCCGGCCCTGGACGCCGTGCCGGGAGATGCTTCCTCAATTGCAGAGGTTATTACAGCCCACCAGCACCTTGCACTCGGTCCCCTCGGCATGGGCCGCGCCGCCCTGGAAGAGATAGACCAGGACACCGACTCCATCGGAGAGATCGATGTTGTTGTCCCCGTTGAAGTCATTGAGGGTGACCTCGCCCGCGCCCTCACAAGGCAGCTCGGCCGGCTGGCCGACAAAGAGGTGGCTCAGGAGGCAGACTCCATCGGAGAGGTCGAGGCTTCCGTCACTGTTACAGTCGCCGGGCACCTGTCGGCCGCCGACGATATCGTAGTCGAAGCCCTCGGTGAGGGTATCGCAGCCGAATTCATTGCAGACCTCGAGGGTCGCCCAGCCGCCGGTCCCGCAATCAGGAGCCGTGATCTGCAGGGTGCGCAGGGTCACGCCGCCGGGAAGAATGGAGAAGGTTGCATCGTTGCCGCAGACCTTCACCGTGACAGCGTCCGGGTTGCTCAGGTTGCGCGCATCGGCAAAAAAGATCGTGCCGGCGCGGCCCGAGTTGGAAATGACGCTGGTGACGATCGGGGCGGTGTCGGCAACCGTGTACATGAAGCCCAGGGGGTCGCGGACGCAGCCGCGCACGGTACAGACCTCGACGAGAGCCGGTCCCTTGTCAGGACAGCGGGGCGCAGTCACTCGCAGGGTCTGGCCATTGGCGAGCACCTCGTGCTCGGCATCATTACCACAGACCTTCACGGTCAGCTCCGGCTGGTCAAAGTTGCTGCCGATGATCGTGAAGACGGTACCCGAACCGCCGTTGTTCTCGAGGTAGGTGTCGAGGCGCGGGGCCAGGTCGATGATGTTGATCGTTCCATCGACGAGGGTGGGCGCCGGGGACACTGAGTTGCCGACTCCATCCGTCATTACGTTCAGCCGTCCAGGCGAGGTGCCATTGGCCAGGTCGAGCGTCGTGGTGCCGGGAGTGACGCTCACATCGACCACGAGCACCAGCACCTCGAGATCCTCGGCGGACTCGAGCCTGGTGTTGATACGCGCCTCGCTCAGGGCGAAGACCACTCCGTGGGAAAACTGGCCGGCATCGTTATCAAGCACCCCGGCGCTGAACTCCGGCTCCAGCGGCGCGACAGCACTCCCCAGCCGTACGCTGGTGATGGTGATGTCGTTCGGGTCGAAGTTCAACGACACGGAAAATCCGTAGATGTCCTGGTCAAGGTCGGCGCGGATCGAGATCTCGGCTCCGGTGGTTCCCTGGGGAAGATTTCTACCCGAAACCTCGAAGCGATTGGCCCCCATCAGGGTCGCCGCGCAAGCCAACACACTCAATATCACCGTAAACTGAAAGGAACGGATCTTACCCATGAGACACCTCGGTATAAATATAGGATTCCTGGTTCGTTTACCCACTGGCCCTGAACCGTCGATCATAGCACTCTAATCCTGCTCACGCAAATTCTGCAGGAACGAACAGCCCGCTTCAGGCGTACATCTTAATTGCAGCTATTGGGGCACCCCGCGAAGATTCTGCAATCGACACCCCCGGCATGGGCTGGCCCGCCCTGGAAGAGATAGACCAGCGCTCCCACCCCATCGGAGAGATCGATGCGCGCATCACCATTGAAATCGTTCAGGCCGACCTCGCCGGCCCCATCGCAGGGCAGATCCGCCGGCTGACCAAGGAAGAGGTGGCTCAGAAGACAGACCCCATCAGAGAGGTCGAGACCGCCATCGCCGTTACAGTCACCGGGCACCTGCCCACCGCCGACAAGCTCGTATTCAAATCCCTGGGCAACCGTATCGCAGCCGAAAGAATTACAGATCTCGAGCGAAGCGAAACCAGCCGAAGCGCAGGCCGGCGCGAAGACCTGCAGGGTCTGGCCATCACCGAGCAGGCGGTTCTCGGCCTCGTTACCGCAGATCGTGACCCGTAGTCCCTCCTGGTCAAAATTAAACCCGACGACCAGGAAGGTGTCCCCGATACCGCCGATGTTACCCTGGATATGCTTGATGACCGGCAGCAGCCTCCGCAGGGACAAGGCCCCATCGGAAAGCTGCGGCCCCGGAGCGACCGAGTTGCCGCTGCCATCGGTCATGACGTTACGGCGGCCCGGGAAACCGGCGGCATTGCTCAGGTCCAGAGAGGTGCTACCGGGCTCATCGGTGACGACATCGACGACCAGTTGCAGGACCTCGACGTCCTGCCCCTCCGCAATCCTGCGCTCGACAATCGTCTCGGAGAGGGAGACGACAACCCCATGGACAAATTCCCCCCGGTCGTTATCGATCACCCCCTGGCTGAATTCAGGTTCGAGCCCGGCCACCTCGGCGCCAAGACGGACCTCAGAAATACGAAGCTTCTCCGGATCAAAGTCCAGGGCGACGGAGAAACCGACGATCGCCTGATCGATATCCGCAATCACTGAGATGATGTTTCCGCTCGAGCCCAGGGCCAGCTGGCCATCATCGATCCTGAAGCGATTCACGGCCCAGGCGCTGGTGCTCACCAGCAGCAAGACGCCCGTGAACAATAGAACTGACTTATTTACTTTCCTGGCGTTCATCTTACCCTTCCGATCTCGAAGCTTTCCGGCTGCTTTCCCGCCGGTTTCTCCTCATAACCCTGAATGAATTCCCGCAGGCCGCCGTCAAAATCGATGTTAGCACCGCCGGGGTGAGCGCGGGAGTCTTTTCTGAGCGACCCGAACGGACTGCTTTTTACGGGAAATGATCTCCAGCTCAACCTCAAGGGGCATAGAATGCCCGCACTGCAATCACCCTCGGTGGAAAGACCCGCGACTTGAACAGTATTCGTTTCATCCTCCCTTTCGCTAGACGCTATGGACGCCGCTACCTGGCGGGACTCCTCATGGTGCCGCTGTCGATCGGCTCGTTGCTCGCCATCCCATGGCTGACCGGTGAATGCGTCGACATCCTCCGCGAGTCCATGGGCCCGCAGGAGACCATCCACTCCCTCCTGCCCACCTCGCAGGTGGGCATCCTCCTCATCGCGATCGTGATCTTCGCCTTCACAAGAGGGCTTAGCCTCTTCGCCATTCGCTGGTTCATCATCAGCGCCTCCCGCAAGGTTGAGTTCGACCTGCGAGACCGGCTCTTTTCTCATCTGCAGAGCCTGGACCAGGGCTTCTACAATAACTGGAAAACGGGAGATCTCCTTGCGCGCTGCACCCAGGACGTCGAGCGCGTGCGAGTCCTGGCCGGACCGATCATCATGTACTCGGCCAATACCGCCTGTATGCTTCTGATCGCTCTGCCGTTGATGATCTCCGTCAGCGGATGGCTCACCCTGCTGCTCATGGTGCCCCTGTCGCTGCTCACCCTCTCGGTCCGTAAGATCGGCCCCAAGGTGCATGACGCGGTCTTCAAGGCACAGGAGACCCTCTCGAACCTGAGCTCTCTCTCCCAGGAAGACTTTGCCGGGATCCGGGTGGTGAAGTCCTTCGCCCAGGAAGAAGCCGAGAGCGAGCGCTTCCGAAAACTTTCGGGCGAATACGTCAAAGACAACCTGGTCACCGCCAGGATCCAGGCCTGGATGCACCCCCTCGTGGCCGGAGTCAACGAGCTGTCGGTGATGCTCCTGCTGGTGCTGGGCGGCTACTATCTCCTTGAGGGCAACGGAGCCCTGACCCTGGGAGAATTCATCAAATTCGCCGGCTACCAGTTTCAGCTCATCTGGCCGATGATCTCCATCGGCTGGGTCGTCAACCAGTTCCACCGGGCCAGCGCCAGCGTCAGGCGCCTGGAGGCGATCCTCGAATCAGAATCGAACATCGTCCTGCCGGCCGAACCCATCACCCCACCCGCCGGAAAGATCTCCGGGACGATCTCGATCCGAAACCTCGACTTCGCCTACAACGGAAAGAAAATCCTCGACGACATCTCGATCGAGGCGCCGGCCGGCCAGACGATCGCCATCACCGGCCGCACCGGCTCAGGCAAATCGACCCTCATCAAGACCCTGCCGAGAATCCTGCCGGTCGAGGATGGGCGTATCTTCATCGACGACATCGACATCAACCGGCTTCCGGCCGGCCTGCTTCGACGCGCCATCGGATACGTCCCGCAGGAGAGCTTCCTCTTCTCGAGGAGCATCAGCGGTAATATCGGCTTCGGCATCGACACGCCGAAAGAGGAGGCCGTGCTCTCCGCTGCCCGGGTCTCGCGGCTCGAGAACGATATCGACCAATTCCCCCGAGGCTGGGAAGAGCAGGTAGGCGAACGCGGCGTCACTCTCTCCGGCGGACAGAAGCAGCGCGCCGCCCTCGCCCGGGCCCTGCTGGTACAGCCCGCCATTCTGCTGCTTGACGATTCGCTCTCCTCTGTCGACACGCAGACTGAGAAGGAGATCCTCACCGAGCTCGGAGTCGCCACCAACAGCATCACGACCCTGGTGGTGGCTCAGAGAATATCAAGCATCCTGCATGCAGACCGGATCTACGTACTCGAGGATGGCCGGATCGCCGAAGAGGGGTCGCATGCCGAGCTCATCGAAACAAATGGGCTCTATGCCGAGACCTACAGGCTGCAGCTGCTCTCTGACGAGCTGGAGGGTATGTAAAGATGCCCCAGGATAACAGCCCTTCATTCCATGAAGATTTCGTTGTCGGCAAGGCCTTTGACAAGGGCCTCATGAGCCGGCTCCTGCGCTACGCCTTGCCGCATAAAGGCTTGATTGTGCTGGCCCTGCTATTGCTCACCTTTGTTACGCTCGCCAGCCTGGTCGGCCCCTTCATCATCCAGCGGGCCATCGATGGGCCGCTCAGCGAAAGCATCATCGGAAAAAAGGCCGACACCGCCGCGGCCTTCGAAGAGCTCCTGTTTCTCGCCTCGATCTTCCTGGGCGTATCCCTCCTGCTCCTGCTTCTGCGCTTCGCCCAGAGCCTTGTCATGGCCAACATCGGGCAGAGGGTCGTCTTTGATCTGCGGCAGAAGATCTACGATCACCTCCTGCGAATGCCCCTGGGCTATTACGATCGGAACCCCGTAGGACGCCTCGTAACCCGCATCACCAGCGACATCGAGGCGCTCAACGAGCTCTTCGCCAGCGGGATCGTCAGCTTCCTTGCCGATGTGATGATTCTCACCGCCATCACCGCCGCCCTCCTCTGGGTCAACGTCACCCTGGCGCTCGTCACCCTCAGCGCGCTGCCGCTGCTGATCCTGGGCACCTTCATCTTCAGAAACAAGGCCCGCAAATATTACCGCCTGCAACGCGGACATCTCTCCCACCTCAACTCCTTTACCCAGGAGGCGATCCAGGGGATGGAGATCGTACAGTCCTTCCATCGGGAGGAGTCGCATCAGAGCGAGCACCGGAAAATCAACGGCCGCTACATGAAAGCCTTCCTGCGCTCGGTGATGGCCTACGCGGTCTTCTTCCCGGTGATCGAGATCATCAGCACCATCGTGCTGGCCGCGGTCATCTGGCGCGGCGGAATCCAGCTCACCGCCGCGGAGCAGGCCCTGACCTTCGGAGAGTTCTACCTCTTCTGGCATTTCCTCGGCCGTTTCTTCCAGCCCATCCGCGACATGGCCGACCGCTACAACATTCTCCAGTCCGCCATGGCCGCCGCCGAGCGCGTCTTCAACGTCCTCGACACGCCGGAGTCTATCCTCGACCCGGCCTCTCCGCTGCCGGGTGAGAAATTCCAGGGCGGCATCGAATTCGACCGGGTGTGGTTCGCCTACAAGGATGAAGAATACGTGCTGAAGGATATCAGCTTCAGCATCCAGCCCGGAGAGACGGTCGCCATCGTCGGCGCTACGGGCTCGGGGAAGACCACCATCGTCAATCTCGTCAGCCGCTTCTACGACCCCCAGCGCGGCGCGATCCTCCTCGATGGAGCCGACGTCAGGAAATACGGCAAACGCGATCTGCGGGCCCGGATCGGCAGCGTCATGCAGGACGTCTTTCTCTTCTCGAGATCGGTGCGGGAAAACCTGGTCCTCAACGCGTCAGGGGTCACCCGGGAACACCTGCTTGACTGCTCCCGCCGCGCTAACGCCGATGGATTTATCGACAGGCTCCCCGGCGCCTACGATGAGGTGCTGAGCGAGAGAGGCCGGACGCTCTCCGTCGGCGAGAAGCAATTACTGGTCTTCGCGCGCGCCCTGGTACACGATCCGGATATCCTGATCCTCGACGAGGCTACCGCGTACATCGACTCAACGACGGAGGCCCTGATCCAGGACGCCATCAGCAAGCTGCTGGAGGGAAGAACCTCGATTGTCATCGCCCACCGGCTCTCCACCATCAAGAAGGCAGACAAGATCCTCGTGCTGCACAAGGGCGAGCTCCGCGAGCAGGGAACCCACAAGGAGCTTCTCGCTCTCGGCGGCATCTACCACCGTCTCCACGAACTTCAATACCTCGACACCGGCTCGGAGCCCAATCCACCGGAGTGACCGGCTCGCTCGCTTTATCGGCAGTTCAGCGGCAGAAAACAGGGACCGCCCGGAAAAGCCCGTCAGGCCAGTGTTTATTTTCCCAAACCGGCGCCTGGGTCCGGCTTTTGTTAATGTTTCTTGCCGGGATGATCGAAGAAAAAGATATTGCGAAGCGGTTTCCCCTCAACTGCAACCGGTATCCAGGCAGATGGCTATGCAATCGGCACCAGAAACATCGCGTCATCCCGGCGGAAGCGAAGACACCCGTTCAAAAATCTCCACGCTGCTGACCGGCTTCTGGCCCTCCGAGGTTCGCGCGATCCACGCCTGCAGAATATTCCTCCAGCGCGAGAGCGACTGCAAAATCACCATCGAGGAGGCCCTCGACGCCTGGGAGGGGCGAATCGGAAAGAAGTGGCGAGCCGAAAAAATGAGGATCGATGGACAGATGCAGCTTCGGGAAATCGAGCAGCATAAGTCGCATATCGCGGAGAAAGAAGGCAAGGAGCTCGACTGGGAGGAGGCGGCCCAGGACTGGATTGAACGCCACTCCAAGGCATGGAGAGACTGGTGGGAATCCCAGCCGGCCTCCTGCCCCGACCCCGCCTTCTGTCCCTGAAAAGGCCGCCCGGCCCCCCCGGACCTCCTGATCCCCGCTTGCATCGCCTCGAGACATTAGCCATCCTTGCCCTGGTCGTTTTTTTTCGACCATCCCCAATACGGTAAGCACGAGGCTCCCCAAATGACTATTCGACTCCTACCGCTATTTCTCCTGTTGTCGCTCCCCGCGGCGGCGCAGACAGGAGCTCGCAAAGACGGCCTCCGAGTCCTTCTCGTCGAGACCGCCCCCTCCACGAAGGATGGACTCGGCCGTAAGCTGACCGCCGCCGGACCACTGCAGATTCGCTCGGTCAGCCCGGGCAAGGTAAGCGATGAAGATCTGCTCTGGGCCCAGTCCATCATGATCGCCTCGAAGCTGACCGCCAGGGATGAGACCTGGGCGCTGAAGGCCGGCCGCGGCGGGCAAGGCCTGGTTCTCTACGCCGATGCGGCAGCCTCGCTTCCCGACTCCGAAGGTTTTTCAGCCCTCATCGGCCGTGCTCGGCTCGGCGAGCTCGAGCCCGCGGCGACTCCCATCGCCGTTGCTTTCCCCGACCAGCGTGGGCAGGTAACTCAATCCCTGACCCACTTCTGGCACCAGGGCCGCCTGCGGGAATACGTGCTGGCAAAGAAAGGCGCCCAGCTCCTGGCCTACGCCGTCAAGGCAACCGCCTCGGCCGAGGTCGCAGACCGGACGACCCCCAAACGCTATCCCGCCGTGTGGAACGTAAGCCCCGGTTTTTTCAACCGCGGCCCCTTCAGGTCCCGGATTTTTGTCTGCGCGCTGGACGCGGAGACCGGGCCGTCAACGGGAATGGTGCTGACCTTGCTCGCCCGGGCCGCCGAGTGGACCTCCATGAGACGGGTGACCTCCTGGCTGAAAGGAGAATACACCCTGATGAGCGAACGGCTGGGAGCCAGCGACAATGGCCTGCTGAAAGGACTCAGGGGCGGCAAGGAATACTACCGGGGCCGGCAGATTGCCCCCGTCATGGGCTACCAGGGCGCCAACTGGCTGATTCGGCCTGAGCGCGAAAAGAACGAGCAGCCTGAGGAGGTTCTCGATGTCCTCGAGCTCAAGAAAGGGCAGACCGTCTGCGATTTTGGCGCGGGCAACGGCTATTTCTCGCTGAGGATGGCCCGCAGGGTCGGCGCCAAGGGCCGAGTGCTCTGCGTGGATATTCAGCCCCAGATGCTCAAGCTGCTCAGGCTCCGGGCCGCCGAGCAGAAAGTAACCAATACCGTACCCATTCTCTGCACCGAGACCGATCCGAAGCTTCCTCCCGACAGCATCGACCTGTTGATCATGGTTGATGTCTACCACGAGATCTCGAACCCGATCCCGGTCATGGCCGGCATCCACAAGGCGATGAAGAAAGACGGGCGGGTGGTGCTGGTCGAGTATCGCGGAGAAGACCCCAGCATCCCCATCAAGCCGCTGCACAGAACGACCGTAAAGCAGATGCGGGGCGAGCTGGCCGCGACGGGCTTCCGCTTCGTGGCCAATAAGGGCGACTTCCTGCCCCGGCAGCACATCCTCATCTTCAAAAAGAAATAACCCGCCGGCAATGGCGCCGCGACACCCCGGAACGGCAAGGTGAAAAAAAACCTCATCATCGGCTGCGGCTACCTGGGGAAGAGAATCGCCCACAACCTGCAGGAAACAGGTATCGAGGTCTGCGGCACCACAAGAAGCGGAGCCCGGGCGGCTGAGCTTGAAGAGGCCGGCATCCCCGCCGCGCTGCTGGAGCTGGAGACCGCGGGAGAGGCGTCGGCGCTGGAGGGTGAATGGGAGGCCGCGGTTTACTGCGCGGCGCCCGGCAGGGACGGCAGGGAGGCGCTCGTCTTCCGCGATGCCGCGGCGGTGTGCCGCGATCGGCTGGCCGAAAACGGTCTTCGCCGCTTCGTCTACGTCTCATCGACCGGGGTCTACCACCAGGACAGCGGCGAGCGGCTTGACGAGACCAGCCCGGCCGAGCCCCCCGAAGGCCGTCCGGCGCTGCTGCGCGAAGCCGAAGAAATCATCCTCGAAGGCGCCGCCTGCGAAAATATCGTCGTTCGCCTCGGAGGACTCTACGGGCCCGGACGCTCGCCCATCGAATGGCTTCGCCGCCCGGGCTTCCGGGAGCGCCTGGGGGGAAGCGCCGAAGCCTGGATGAACTGGATCCACATCGACGATGCGGCCGCGGCGGTTTGCGCCGCCGTCAACCGGGGAAGGAAAGGAGAGCTCTACCTCGGCGTCGATGGCGCGCCCGTGAAGCGCATCGACTTCTACCGATACGCGGCGAAGCTCGCCGGGGAAGAACCGCCGGAGCTGGACACCGCCTCCACGGACAGGGGTAAGCGTCTCTCTAACCGCAAGCTGATCGAAGAGCTCGGAGTCAGCCTGCTCTACCCGGACTACCTCCGGGGACTCGAGTCGATCGCCTAGGCCTTCGGGACCTCGAGACCGTCTTCGTCAACAGCCTTCGTCAACAGCCACGACCATCCCGGCGAGCAGGGCAGCCCTCACCGGCAGACTCTCCAGCACGATATGCTCATCGAGCGCGTGGGCGCCGCCGCCCTCGACTCCCATTCCGTCGAGAACGAAGTGGCCCTTCGAGGACAGGTAGGAACCATCGCTGCCGCCGCCGGAGCTGCCGGTGGAAATCTCCAGGCCGAGCTCGGAAGCGATGGAGCAGGCCAGCTCTCCAAGCCGCAGGGTCTCCGGCGTGGGGACCAGCGGCGGAAAGCAGAGACTCCCGTCAACCTCGAGAGACGCCCCCGGGTTCACCGGCTCGAGCGCCAGCAGCTTCCTCTCCATCTCCTCGCCATCGGCGGGAAGATCAAAGCGCAGATCGACGCCCGCCGTCGCCGAACCGGCCACAACGTTCCCTGCCGTACCGCCGGCGATGGTGCCGACATTGAGCTGGATACCCCTGGCCGGGTCGTTCCAGCCGTGAATCTCAAGCACCAGGCGGGCCAGCTCGTCGACCGCGCTGATTCCGCGCTCAGGCTCGACCCCTGCATGAGCCTCCCTCCCGGTTATCTTCAGTTCATAGATTCCGACTCCCTTGCGCCGAACCTTGACCGCGCCATCGGGGCAGGGCGGCTCGACAACGAGGACCGTCGATCCAGGCGAGAGCACTTCGTCCATACACGGGTGTCCGGTAGTTCCACCACTCTCCTCATCCGCCGCTACGAAGACTTGCAGCCGGCGCCTGAGGCTCTGCCCGGTATCACGAAGGAAGCGGACAACGCCCAACGCGATGCAGAGGCCCGCCTTCATGTCATAGGCCCCCGGACCGAATAATTTCCCCTCGCGCACATCCACGGGACGCTCTGCGACCACACCAAGCGGCCAGACAGTGTCGCAATGCCCAACCACGACGATCGGGGGGTCCTCCCCCGGCAGCTCAGCCAGGAGCTGCGGCCCCAGGGCCCCTGGAAATTGCCGGCAGGTGAGCCCCGCCTCATCAAGGAGGCTCGAATACGCGGCGACGAAAGCCTCAATCCTTCCGGCATCCCGGCTGGGAGTCTCCAGCTCGACGAAGCCGCGCAGCTCCTCCAGCATGGAAGCGCTGCGCTCCTGGAAATATTCTAGAATGGACGGAACTTCTGGCGGCGGCCGCATCGCTTGCGCCCTCCCAAGGGATTATTGGAAATCAGTCCGCTATGATACGATCTGCGGCGGTGATTCCCACTGCCTGGGAAAAAAACCGACTGAGATCCATTGCGGCGGAAGCGCCGCATTACGAAGAGGACCTATGGGAATATTCAAAAAAGGCGAGGTGCTGGGTTCCCAGCCCTCCCCGGGACGCTACAAGATCCGCATCACCACCGAAGACGGAGACACCCTCTACTGGAACAAGCGCGGCGGCATCCATATTGTCGATGAAGACGTCGCGAGAATCTTTGTCGCCAACTTCAAGCCGGAGCTCTTCCAGGTGCTCCCCGATGGAAGCCTCACGCCACCCGATCCCGGCAGAACGAAGCAGATCGTAAAGGTCGAGATGGAGCCCGAGTGATGGCATGAGCGAAGACAAGGCGGCGCTCGAACATAAGGTCAAGGCCCGCGTCCGCTACGGCGAGACCGACCAGATGGGCGTCGTCTACCACGCCAACTATCTCTCTTTTTTCGAGATCGCGCGAACCGAGCTCATCCGCCTGCGCGGCGTCGCCTACAGCTCGCTGGAAGAGGGCGGGCTGAGATTGATGGTTACCGAGGCCGCGATGCAATACCACTCGCCGGGCCGCTACGACGATGTGCTCGCCATCACCGCCCGCCTGAGTGAATCCGGACCCGCGCGGGTGCGCTTCGATTACGAGGTGCGCCGCGATGGAGAGGATGAGGTGCTCGTCACCGGGCACACGGTGCTCGCCAGCATCGCAGAAGATGGCCGACCCTGCCGCATGCCGACGGAGCTGAGGGAGATCTTTGACCAGGACAGCGGAGAATGAGTATCGAGGAGGCGCCGGGGTTCGACCCCATCGACATCCTCTACCAGGATGACGACCTCCTCGTTGCCGACAAGCCCCCGGCGCTCCTGGTCCATCGAAGCCGTGAGTCTTCCGACCGGGTTTTTCTTCTGCAACTGCTCCGGGACCAGGTCGAGCGCTACCTCTACCCGGTGCAGCGTCTTGACCGCGCCGCCTCCGGAGCCATCGCCTTCGCCCTGTCGAGCGAGATGGCCCGGGAGCTGCAGGCCTCGCTCACCTCCCCCGCCGCCCTCAAGGAATACCTCGTGCTGGTGCGGGGGAGCGCGGCGAGCTCGGGCGAGATCGACCGGCCCCTCACCGGAGCGAACGGTAAGAAAAAAGACGCCCTGACACGCTTCGAGAAAATCGGCGAGGTCTATCGCTCCTCCTTGCTGCGGGTGCGGATCTTCACCGGACGCCGCCACCAGATCCGGCGCCACCTCGCCGGCCTCGGCCACCAGATCATCGGCGACACGACCTACGGCAAGGGCAAGATCAACCGCTTCCTGAGAGAGGAGCACGGCCTGCCGCGTATGTTCCTGCACTGCGCCCGGCTTGGGTTCGAGCATCCGGGAGGCGGTGAGCGTGTCGAGGTCCGGGCGCCGCTGGCCGAAGACCTCCGGGCCTTCCTGTTGAATCTTCCCGGCTGCCCGTCTCAGCTTCTCGAAGAAGCCTAGGCATCGTCTGAAGACTCGGCCTCTTCTGTTTCCTCCGGCTCGGCGGCCTCTTGCTCCTGCGCTTCTTCAGCCTCGGCTTGACCGCTCTCAGCTTGACCAGCCTCTTCGCCATCGTCTACCGCTTCCCCGGCAGGCTGAGCCTCCTGCGAACCCGAGGCGTTTTTCTTCTCCTGCAGGAAGGCGGCAATCAGGACGACGATCGTCACCACGCTGAAAAAGATCACGACTCCGCCCGGCCATAGCTCAGGCCCATCAGGCCGGGACAGTTCGGCGCCGGCAAAGCGTCCAAGTAGAGCGATGCTCACCACGAGGCCCACGATAAGACCCGCCAGATTTTTTTCACCCCAGAGCCAGCGTGAATATAGAAGCAGGGCGCCGGAGACAACCGCAGCAATGAGCGAGGCCGCCGAACCCGCCATAAAACCCTGGACCCCGCCAATAACCACCAGCAGGGCAAATACCAATAAGACTTTTTTCGCAAGCTTCACAGGCTGAACTCCTTCAGGATGATTTCCCGAGCATTTGAATTAGAAGATAAACAAAGACCACCGCGCTGATGACCAGCAGCATTCCCGAGGGCATGAGCTTGCGGGTCTTCGAGACACGACGAAAGAAAACCGCCGCGAGAAGAGCGCTGACTCCCACGGCGATCCACGGTTGACCGATGATATAGGACACAACCAGGACAGCGAAGCTCGCGACCCCCGCGATCAGGGATGGCGTGGAACCCGACTTCTTGAATCCGACCCAGCCGCCAAGGCCCATGAAGACCGCGTAGACGAGAATAACCAGCTCTTCCTGTGTAATCGAAAAAGACATGAGCCCTCCTGTCGAGCCATGCACCGGACCAGGTGCTTGCAGGACCGGTGTGACGGGTTTAGATTGCCCGCTGCTTTAAATTCAAAGATGGAAAAAAAATGACTTGGTTGCCTTATGCGGCCATGGCGGCAGGGCTGATGGTTCTGTTCTTCATGGGTATTGGATATCTCTGGGTCAAGATTGACAAGGATGACCCGCCAGATGATGACAATTGAAGGTGTCCGCGTTGTCAAGACCCTCCCCGCCGGTTGATCACTTCGCGCCGGGCTTCCCGGCCGGGTTCTCGTACCAGAAAACCCCCAGGTTGTCCCTCTCCTCGCAGGTGATGAGGTCGAGATCGCCGTCACCGTCGAGATCGCGCAGCTCGATCCGGTCGAACTTGACGCCGGCGGGGCCGCTGAGCCCGCGCGGAATCCATTTCTTCCCGGCGCGGCGGAGGTAGAACACTCCCGACTTGCCGCCCGAGGCGCTCTCGCAGCTGACCGCCAGCTCCGCGGCGCCATCCCCATCGAGATCTCCCGCGCGCACGGCCTTCGCCCGGCCGAAGCGATCGAGAGGGTACTCGATCAGCTCCTCCCGCCAGGGCTTGCGGGGATCTTCGCCGGGATAGAGCAGGATGACCCGATTGGGCTTGGCGGTCACGGCGGCCTCCTTACGGCCGTCACCATCGAGATCGTAGAGGCTCACGAAAAGCACCTCCTTACCGGAGGCTCCCATCCGATGCTCCCTCCAGGCCAGGCCCGGGTTCTCAGAGACCGCCTTGCGGCCGGGATTTTCAAGCCAGAGAACTCCCGGCTTCTTCCCCTTGCGGTCTGAAACCACCACATCGCTGTCGCCATCGCCATCGACGTCGTGGCTGATCAGGCTCATGATCCAGCCCGCCTGGTACCAGCTGTGAAAGGTCCACGCCCTCATGTCCCGCGCGTCGGAAGGCGCCCGCAGCCAGCCCACGCAGGCTCCCGGCCCCTTGGCTCCGACCACCAAATCCATCCCCGCGGTGCCATCGAGCTCCATCGGCAGGGCGAACATCCACCGGGCCTTGTTGTCCACAGCCGAAAAGGACCGGGTCTCCCAGGCCGCCGCTTCGAGATATTTCCCCTTCCCGGAGGGAGCCCAATGCGCGAAGACCTTCCGGTTGCCGCCCTCGCAACAGCTCACCACATCCACGGCGCCATCCCGGTCGAGATCACAAAAGACCGCGTCCTCCGGTGACTTCACCCTGCCAACCGTAGCCAGCGGCCAGCGATCGGTGGCCTTTTTATAGCCGGGATGGAGGTAAATCCTTATGAGCCCACCCTCCTCCCAGCCGGTGGCGATATCCTCGAGCCCATCTCCGTTTACATCAAGGAAACGCACCCCGTCAGCACCGCGGGAGGAATTGTCGATCGTATGGCGAGTCCAGGCGCCCTCCTGGGCTGTAAGCGATGAGCAGAAGAAGAATAAGACGATCCACTCCCAGCGCAGCATGTCAGCTTCCTCTTTCCTGGTTCCCGTTTTAAACTCGGCGACCCGCGCATCTTCGTTTCATACCGCGGTCTTGAATAGAAAATATCCTGCACGAAACACGGCCGGACACCGTCAAAACTATGAATCCAGCAAGATTTTCCCCCGTCCTACCGACAGATATCCCCGCAAAGGCCTAAAAACGGTTATTTTATGGCACATCCCGGGCCCGAAATGGTTACATTGCTTTGTTCTACAATCCCGGCGACCCGGGGCAGTCAGGTAGCCGAACAACCCTTAAACCAACGTTTCTGGAGTACATTCATGTCACGAAACACCGTGGTATACACCCTTGTCGCTCTCTTTTTCCTTTCCACAAGCTCTGTACTGCAGGCGGCGGAGGGCTGGCTTACCGACTACGAGGCGGCCAAGAAGCAGGCGGCCAAGGAAGGCAAGGACATCCTGATGGACTTCACCGGCTCGGACTGGTGCGGCTGGTGCATCCGGCTGAAAAAAGAGGTGTTCAGCCAGGAGACCTTCAAGAAGGAAGCTCCGAAGCACTTCGTCCTGCTCGAGCTTGATTATCCCCGCTCGAAGCAGCTCGAGCCCAAGCTCAAGGCCCAGAATGAAAAGCTGAAGAACGAGTTCGCGATCCAGGGCTACCCGACCATCATGTTGACCGATGCCACCGGCAAAGCCTACGCCAAGACCGGCTATCAGCCCGGGGGACCGGAGAAATACATCTCCCACCTGGGTGAAAAGCGCGCCGCGAAGGTCGAGCGTGACAAGAGCTTCGCCGCGGCCGCGAAGGCGAAGGATAGCGTCGAGAAGGCAAAGCTCCTCGACCAGGCTCTCAGCAAGATTGAAACAACCGGCGGCATCCCTGTTATGAGCGTCTACGGCGACATCGTCGCCCAGATCATCAAGCTCGACAGCGAGAACAAGGCCGGTCTCAGGAGTAAATACGAAGAGCGCTTCACCCTCGAAGAGCTCAACAAGAAACTCCAGACCGGGAAATTCGATGAGGCCATCAAGGGGGCCGACGCCTTTCTCGCCAAGAAAGGCAGCCAGAAAGAAACCCTGCAGAAGGTCGCCTTCCTCAAGGCGAGGGCGGTCTTCATGAAAAGTAAGGGCACGGATCTCAAGGGCGCTATCGCGGCACTGGAGGTCGCCCAGGCGCTCGCTCCCGAAACCCAGATCGGCAAGCAGATCCCCAACATTCTCAAGGGGCTCAAGGCACAGGCTGAAAAGGCCCCGGGACCGAAGGCTCCCGCCAAGCCGAAGAAGTAGGACTAAGCTTCGCGGGGTCTGCGGATTCCGTGAGAATAAAAAAGGGAAGAGCCGCCCCTGGCGACTCTTCCCTTTTTTCGTTTCCGGGTTCTACTTCTTCTTGCTCTTGTTGAGAGCCCGGTACCAGCCCCAGTTCTTGCTGGCGAGGTCTTTCATGAGCTTCTCATCGGAGCCGGTGAAGCCATAGGTCACCACTCGCACTCCAAGGAGGTAGTTCATCGCGGCGACCCTCTTCTTGATCTCGGCCGGGCCCCCGCCGCGCGAGGGGGCGCCATCGGAAAGCAGGTAGATCGTCTCGACGCCCTTGACCTTCAGGGCCAGCGCCAGCGAATCGTGAATATTGGTGCCGCTGCCGGGCTGGAGGCTCCTGGCGAAGCCCTCGGCTGCAAGCACGTTGGTCCTGGTGCCCGGCTGCAGTTGCCCCCGGCCGCGCCAGGTCGTGGCAGTCCCGTCGTAGGGAATGATGGTAAAGAGGCTCTCGCGGCTCAGGCCGCCGACCGCCTTCGCCAGCTCTCCCTTGACGATATCGACCTTGGGGGAATTACCCTTACCCGGCATCTTGACCTGGCCCTTCATGCTGGAAGAGATATCGATACAGAATATCGATCGAAGGGCGATACGATCACCGAAGAAGACCGTCCGGCCTCCGCCGCTCGCAGCATCCGGAGCGTAGTTCGGCTTATCCGGCAGCTTCTTGCCCATATTCTCCCAGCGCTTCTTCACCGCCCCGGCATCACCGACCGCCGCGGCACCCAGCGCCCTGTAGAGCTCGCTCTGGATCACGCTGGCGAGGTCCTCAAGGTGCCTGCCGGCGTCCTCCTCTTCCCTGAGGCGCATGATCAAGGCGTCAATGCCCTCGGGCCAGCCGCTGTCGACCAGCAGCCTGACCGACCAGGTCTGGAGACCGCGCTCCTTGCTCCTGGTGTAGTCGCTGTAGAGCTTCACGACATCGGCCCTCTCAACGCCACCCCCGACGGCGCCGGCGAAGGCCTTGAGACCCACGACCTGCGAGGGAAAGACCGAGGCCTGCTTCTTCTTGACCAGCCCTTGAACAACGGCGAGCAGATCCTTGTCGGTCCGGGCCCGAAGGGCCTTCAAGAGTTTCTGGTGAACCTCGTAGCGCTCGAAGACATCAAGACGCTTGCCGGACTCCACCCGGTTGTACTGGCGCAGCACGTAGCTGTAGGCGGACCGGCCTCCCTTGTTGAGCCGCTCCAGCATCGGAGAGAGAATCTCATCAGGAGAATCGGGGAAGACCGGCAGGGCCAACAGGCCTATAAATAACGACGGAAAGGAAATACGGAGGACTCTCTTGAAATTCAACTCATCTACCTCTCTCCGGATATCAAACGCCTCGCCTGGGATGAAACCCATGATCCGGGACGTTCCGGGTAATCTTGCTTTGGATAGTTATTTTAATTCCATTCGCCGTCGCAGGAGAGATTCTTTCGGGCTTTTTTCCGCGCCGCGGAAATAATGCCAGCGGCTCGTTCAGAGCGAAGCTTGTCAAGCGGCTCGCAGACATGCAGTATGAGGTCATGAACACTCTACCTGGCGACGAAGATTTCCCAGAGGAGGAGCCCTGGCCGGATGAGGAAGCTCCGGAAAGCTGGAGCTTCGATGAAGCCGAGCTGGAAGAGCTTCCCGGAGATGACGTCATCGCAATCAACGAGGAATTCTACCGGTCACTCGAGGCGCTCAATCTCGACCGCATGGAGAAGGTCTGGCACGATGCCGAGTGGGTGACCTGTGTCCACCCCGGCGGCCCCATGCTCACTGGCTGGGAGGTTATCCGGGACAGCTGGGAACAGATCTTCAAGGGCACGCAGAACATACGGTTTGAGCTCGCCGACACCGGCGTCCGGATCGAAAACCGTACCGCCTGGGTCACCTGCACCGAGAGCATCCTCCACCTGAGCACATCCGGAGTCTCCAGCGTAGCCGCGGCCGCGACCAATATCTTCCTCAAGACAGAAGATGGCTGGCGGCTCGTACTGCACCACGCCTCGGCTATTCCAGAGGTGAAGAACCGGAAATAGCCGGACAGGCTCTCAATACAACATTGAAAGAAATGAACTCACCGGGAATTCGTATCGCCGCCATCGATGAGCTGCCTGAAGGTAAGCCCCGGGTCTACCAGGTTGGCGAGCTCTATATCGCTGTCTGCAAGGTGAACGGGGAGGTCTACGCTCTAGAAGATCGCTGCACCCACGACGATGGCCCCCTGGCCAGCGGCTGCCTCTATGACTACGAGCTGGAGTGTCCCCGCCATGGAGCCCGCTTCGACATCCGCGACGGCTCGATCTGCCGGATGCCCGCCTACGGAGAGGTTCCGACCTTCAAGGTCAGGGTCGATGGAACCGATGTCTTCATCTCGCTCCCTCCGGAAGAACCAGACCCTCTGCCTTGAAGGCTTCGCGGAAGCATGGTAGAAGCGTTCTTTCGTCAGGGTCGCGATGCCCCGAAAACCATCACAGGAGACAGAACCCATGCAGGATTACGCTCACCCCGAATCTATCGTCAGCACCGAGTGGGTGGCTGAAAACAAGGACAATGAAGAGGTTGTCGTCGTAGAAGTGGACGTCGATACCGGCGGCTACGATGAGGGTCACGTTCCCGGCGCGATAGGCTGGAACTGGTCCGAACAGCTCTGCGACCAGGTCGTCCGGGACATCCTGCCCAAAGAGGAAATGGAAAATCTGCTTGCCTCCTCCGGAATCAGCAACGACACCACGGTTGTCCTCTATGGCGACAACAACAACTGGTTTGCCGCGTGGGCCTTCTGGCAGATGAAAATCTACGGCCACGACAAGGTCCGGATCATGAATGGCGGACGCGGCAAATGGCTCGAGGAGGGTCGCGAGATTTCTACGGAGATCCCGGCGCCTGGCACGGCGGAATACTCCGCCGCCGAGGCCGACAACTCGCTGCGCAGCTTCCTGCCGGCGGTCCAGGAGGCCCTCGGCGGCGGCGTCGACATGGTCGATGTCCGCAGCCCGGAGGAATACAGCGGCGAAATCCTCGCCCCTCCAGGCCTTCCGGAAACCTGTCAACGGGGAGGCCATGTCCCCGGCGCACGCTCGATCCCCTGGGGACTGGCCTGTAATGAAGACGGGACCTTCAAGAGCCGGGAAGAGCTGGCCGACCTCTACTCTTCAAGGGGCATCAGCGGAGATCGCCCTGTGATCGCCTATTGCCGCATCGGTGAGCGTTCCAGCCATACCTGGTTCGTTCTCAAGTACCTGCTGGGACTTGACGGGGTCACCAATTACGACGGCAGCTGGACCGAATACGGCAACCTCGTCGGGGTAGACGTCGAGAGGGGTGAAGGATGACCGAGGACCTGCGCTCAGAAGACTACCAGCGGCGAACTGACACCCTGGCCGGCTGGCCGGTCAAGATCGTCAGCTACAGGATCGGAGCAACGCATTATTGCCACATCGATAACGTCTCTCCCGGAGCGACTATCGCCAGGGCGAACGCGGCCTCCCGCGAGGCGGCGGAAGAGGAGGCCATCGCCAAGGCTGCGGGCCGGCTGGAGAAGACCCAGAGGCATTCCTGAAATCACATCCGGGATACGCGAGGCACAGTCCATTGACCTCAACGGTCTCCCCCGTATGATACCCCCACGAATTTACAGTCAAGATTAGGAGTTAAAATGAGCGAGCTGCAAGTAGGAATGTCTGTACCGGATTTCACGCTGACAACCTTTGAAGCCGAGAGCGGTGATTTTGGAGAGGTCAGCCTGGCCAAGCAGAAAGAGGAAGGTCGCTGGACCTGCCTCTTTTTCTATCCCGCCGACTTTACCTTCGTGTGAGCAACCGAATTCGCTGCTCTGGCAGAGCAGCAGGACCGCTTCAAGAAGATGGGCTGCGACATCGTCACCGTCAGTACAGACACCCAGTTCACACACCTCGCGTGGCAGCGGGAAGAAAAAGAGCTGGCCGATGTGCGCTACTCGATGGGCGCCGACACGACCGGAGCCCTGGCGAAGGCCTTCGGCGTTTACCTGGATGATGCCGGGCTGGCGCTTCGCGGCACCTTCCTGATCAATCCCGAAGGTACATTGATGAATGCCGAGGTGAACTTCCTCAACATGGGCCGCAACATCGATGAGCTCATGCGGAAGTTCAAGGCCAACCTCTACCTGGCAAAGAAGACCGACGAAGGCTGCCCCTCAAAATGGAAAGAGGAAGGCGACCAGACCCTCGCGCCGGGCCCGGAGATGGTAGGTCGTGTACACGAAGCGCTCAGGAAATAACCGGCGCTGCCTTTGACCAGCACCCGGGGAGCCGGGCCCCTGCTTGCCATGAGCCCGGGAGCGGGGGAGAATACGGACTGACAAGCTAACAAGGGTAATGAACCAGTGAAAGCCTCAGCCCGATTTCTCCGCCAGGCCGCCGCGCTGCTGACAGCGGCCCTCCTTGCCCTCCCGGCAGGAGCCGAGGAGGACCCCTGGAAGAGGGAAGCCCTGCGCCGGCCGGTGGCCCTGGGCTTCTACGACGGGAAGCTGCTATGCGCCAATCGTGACAGCGGCTCTGTTTCGCTCATCGAGCTTGACCCGCCGAGGGTCAGCTCCGAACAGAAGATCGGCCGCCGGCTCGAGGACCTCGAGTGTGCGGGAGACAGGGTTCTCGTAACCGACTCCGCCGCCGGACGTCTCCTCTCTCTGTCCTTCACCGCAGGACGACTCGTGCAGACCGCCGCCCTTCCGATCGCCGGGGCGCCGGACGATATCTCCCTGGACGGCGCTGGCGAGCGCTGCGCCGTCGCCTCCCCCTGGAGTCGGCAGGTAACCCTCGTCAACCTGGAGCAAGGCCGAGAAGGAGACGCGGCCCTGCGCCTCGCGGCAACGATAAAGCTGCCCTTCTCCCCCGGCCTGCTCGTCTTCTGCCATAACGACGCCCTGCTGGTGGCGGCTGACGCCTATGGGGGACGGCTCGCCCTCATCGACCCCGGCAACGCGCGCCTCATCGGCACCCGGCGGCTCGAGGCACACGGCATCCGCGGCCTGGCGGCCAGCACGGATGGTAAAGGCATCCATCTCTCGCACCAGCGTATAGAGAGCGGAGCCCCCACGACCAGGAACAGGGTCTTCTGGGGACAGGTCATCAGCAACATACTCAGGAGCGTCAGCTTCAGTCACCTCCTTGAGAAAACACCCGGCGGCGGCGCAGGGGAGAGACCCATCGCCCATTGGAGCCTCTATCCCTTCGGCACCCCCGGCAAGGCCGCCGGGGATCCAGGCGCTGTCGCTGTCGGCCCCCTCGGAACGATGCTGGTGGCTCTCGGCGGCGTTGACCGGATCGCCCTGCGGTCAGGGCCGGGACCTGTCTTCAAAGAAATCGACGTAGGTGACCGTCCCATCGCCGTCACCCTCAGCCCGGGAGAAGAATACGGTTATGTGGCCAACCACTTCGATGACTCCATCTCGGTCATCAGCATTGCCGACGCGGCGGTCATCCAGACCATCTCCCTCGGGCCCGGCAGGCAGCTGACGCCGGCGGAAAAAGGCGAAAAGCTCTTTTATGATGCGAAGCTGTCACTCGACGGCTGGTACAGCTGCCATAGCTGCCATCCCGATGGTCACACCCATGGCCAGCTCAATGACAACCTGGGAGATGATACCTACGGCACCCCAAAGCGGGTCCCAACGCTCCTGGGGACGTCCAACACCGGCCCGTGGGGCTGGATCGGCAATAGGACGACCCTCTGGGAACAGGTCGAAAAATCGATCGAGACCACCATGCGGGGCAAGAAGCCCGAGGCCCCGGTCGTAGAGGCCCTCGTCGCCTACCTGGAGCTCTTCGATACGGCCCCGCCCGGAAGTGTGGAACAAAACAGGGCCGCGGTAAAAAGAGGCTCTGACGTTTTCGAGCGTCTCAAATGCGGAAAGTGCCACCGCCCCCCCGCCTATACGACGGCGGGGTCCTACGATGTCGGTCTCGCCGATGAGGCCGGGCAGGATTCGTACAATCCACCCTCGCTCAGGGGGCTTCCCCACCGCGACCGGTTCCTGCACGACAACAGGGCCCGGTCTCTCTCCCGGGCTCTTGAACTCCATCGTCCGGCAGCCATGAAAGACCTGCCCGACACGGCCCGCTCGGATCTTCTCAGCTTCCTGCTGAGCCTCTGATTCTCAGCTGCGGCTCAGGGCGTCTCCCAGCTTCCACTCTCGCCGGAACGGAAGAGCGCCTCGATCACCTTCATATTGGCGACGGCGTCTTCAAGAGGCGTTGTCACCTCCCGGTCATCGAGGATCGCTCTGGAGAAATCATCCCCCTGGATGGTGTATTGATCACAGGTGTCGAATTCCATCGTCTCGATATCCTCGCCGAAGAGATCTCCCCGGGAATGAAAGACCCGGCAGGGTCTGTCAGGCGGAGCATTGTAGGGAATCTCTACCTCCAGCCGCCCCTCGCTGCCGAAGAAATGAGCCCGCTGGTACGGCACCATCTGCGTGCTGCACATGAAGGAGGCCTGCCCCGAGGGATAATCCAGGATCGCCGAATCAAGACGATCGATGCCCATGTCCGGATCCCGCTGCACAAGTCCAAGCACCCGGGTGGGCTCCTCTCCAAAAACAAAACGGGAGGTGGTGATCGGGTAGCAGCCGATATCCATGATCGCTCCGCCTCCGATATCCGCCTGATTACGTATATTCTCCGGGTCACGGTTGAAATAGCTGAAGATGAATTGCGCGCCGAGAAGCTGGCCGACGGAGCCATCCCTGACACGGTCCCTGACCGCGAGCCACTGGGGGTGGGTGCGAACCATGAAGGCCTCCTGGATCCTGACCCCGGTGCGATCCCGGGCCGCGATCAGCTCGAGCGCATCAGCAGAGGACAGGGCGATCGGCTTCTCGCAGAGAACGTGCTTGCCCGCCTCCGCCGCCTTCACCGACCAGGAAACGTGCAGATGGTTGGGCAGCGGATTGTAGACGGCGTCGATGTCCGGATCGGCCAGGAGCTCCTCGTAGGAACCGTAGCTCTTCGCGATCCCCAGCGACTCGGCGGCCGAGGCGGCGCGCGCCGCATCTCTCGAGGCGATCGCGGTCACCTCCGCAAACTCACCCTGCTGCATCGCCGGGATAACCTTCTCAACAGCTATCTTCGCGACTCCAAGGACTCCCCACCGGATCTTGGCACTCATATCTCAATCCTCACTGGTTGGCTTAAAGGGCCACATGATGCAGGAAGACCGGTCCCGCGTCGAGTACACAATGCCGAGGCGGCTCCCGCGAAGAGCGTCTCCGTCAACGCCGCCGCACCCAGCCCTCGCTGAGCGACAACCGACCGGCCTCGTTTTCAACCCCGGCGTAGGGGTCATCGCTGATGAGGACATTTCCATCGAGATCGAGGTAATCAGCCAGCGGGCCGAGCTGGGCGGCGGCCGAGATCAGGATAGAGGTCTCGATCATGCAGCCGAACATGACCCGCAATCCCAGGGTCCGGGCGAGATGCACCATCCGCAGGGCCGGGAGGATCCCGCCGCACTTTACCAGCTTGATGTTGATGCCATGGAAGCGCCCGGCGAGCTCCGGTATGTCTCCGGGAAGAATGGAGTTCTCATCCGCAATGACCGGCAGGGCTGATTTCTGGCACACCTCCTCCATGGCATCGAGCTCCTCCGGCGGCAGAGGCTGCTCGATGAACTCCACTCCGAGCGCCTTCAGCTCCGCGGACTTTTCGATGGTTTCCCTGGCCGTCCAGCCGCAGTTGGCATCAACCCTGAAGACCGCGTCCGTCTCCTTGCGAAGTTCGCGAATGATCTCGATATCCTGCGGGGTACCAAGCTTCACCTTCAGGATGGGATATTGGGCGGCCTCGCGGAGCTTGCTCACCATGTGCTCGACCGTGTCGATGCCGATGGTGAAGGAAGACAGCGGCGTCCGCTCGGGGTTGAGACCGAGGATTCGCCACAGCGGCGCGCCGAGCTTGCGGCTCGCCAGGTCGAAGAGGGCGGTGTCAAAGGCGCAGAGCGCCCCCCGGCGCCCGCCGAGCAGCTCGGCTGCCTGCTCGAGAACGTCGCGATAATGCAGCGGGTCGGCATCCGCGGCCAGCGCCTCGAGAAGCCGCAGATCTTCGCGTACTCCCTCTGCATCCTCTCCGTAAAAACTCGATGGGCTGGCCTCGCCGAAACCGGAGAGCTCTCCATCGGAAAGCTCGACCGTAACCACCCGAACCACGTCCTGAGACTCCCGTGAGATCGTGAAGGTGTGACGAAGATGAATCTCTTCGATGGCTGTCTGTAACTTCATGATCAACCTCCCTGGCTGGAACCATCGCTGAGACGGCGGCGCTCTTCGAGCACCGCATCCACAATCGGCTCGCAGCCGAATCGCACCACATCGGCTGCCGGCAGGCCGAGGTTGTCACGCAGGGCGGTGAGAAGCTTCTGCGCGGCGGCCTCATCGAGTGAGGAAGTGTTAGCGGCCACCGCGACGACCCGGGAAGGAGACATCACATTCGCCATCGACTCGTAGAGCTCGATGACCTTCTTGAGCGGAGGCATCTCCTGCTCGCTGTGGCGAATGGTCGTGCGGGTCGGATCAAAGCCCATGACCATCGCCTGGGGAGCGCAGCCATGCAGGAGGCCGAGCGTCACTCCCGAATAGAGCGGATGAACAAGAGAACCCTGCCCCTCGATCAGGACAAAATCTTTGTCTCTATTCTCGAGCACCAGCTGCTCGGCCGCCCCGGCGACGAAATCGCTGACCACCGCATCGATCGGGATGCCGCCGCCGCTGATCATGATGCCGGTCTGGCCGGTCGCGAGAAATTCCGCCGTATGCCCTCTCTCTCTCAGGGCAGCCATCAGCTCCAGGGCCGTCAGCATCTTTCCGACACCGCAATCGTGCCCGACCGTGTGCACCCTGAAGCAGGCTGTGTTGCGCGCCTCATTAGACGACACCACGAGATCGGCGGGAGGACGGCGAACATCGATGAGCTCGCCGCCATGCTCCGCGGCCAGCGGCGCGAGCTCCGGATCATCCGCGATAAAGGTGTGGAGGCCATTGAGAATTTTCATCCCCGCACGTAGGGCTTCGGAGATGATCGCGCGCCAGCTGCCGGGCAGCTCCCCCCCGGCGGTGGCAATCCCCATCACCAGGGTGTCAGCATCGAGACCGTCGAGAGAATCAACAAAGGGGATTGCGCCGCCGACCCCGAGCACCTCCCCGGCGGTCCTCCCGGCACAGGCGGAATCGTAGACCGCCGCCACCTCCTCGCCGCGATAGCGAAGCAGCCCCGTGGCGGTCTTGGCCTCGGCGGGATTCGACATTCCCTCTGTAAGAAGAATCATTCGGCTCATGCGGATTCCATCCAGCTCTCTGTGGGTTCAGGATTCTAACCCAATAGCCCGCCGCTGTCGCCGCTGGGAAGCATTGAAAACCTCGGCTCCGAAGGCGAAAATAGACCCTGCTAAGATCGCCCTGACCCACGGACCTGGAATGAGCCCCACGCCATGCCACGTATAGTAAAAACCGTCTGCTCACACGACTGCCCGGATGCCTGCAGCGTCCTGGTCACCGTCGAGGATGATGGCGGGAGCCCGGACGGCGCCCGGGCCGTTCAATTCCGTGGAGACCCGGGGCACCCCGTAACCAGGGGTTTTCTCTGCGGCAAGGTCAATACCTACGAGCAGATCGTCTACTCGAGCGAACGTGTGCTCCACCCCCTTCGCAGATGCGGCCCCAAGGGCGAGGGGCGTTTTGAGCGTGTCAGCTGGGAGGAGGCGGTCTCCAGCATCGCTGAGCGCATCAACATCGCCAGCCGGGAGAGCGGCGGCGAATCGCTCCTGCAATACACCTACGCCGGCACCATGGGCCTCGTGAACCGCAACTGCCCCAACGCCCTCTTCAACCGGCTGGGCGCCACACAGCTGCGCCAGAATATCTGCTATTACGGAGCCGACGAGGGCTACCGGGTCACGGTCGGCAGCGGCTACGGGGTGGATCCCGAAGACACGGTACACAGCGACCTCATCGTCGTCTGGGGATCGAACGTGGTCACCACCCAGGTGCACCTGATGCCCTTCCTCGATGAGGCCCGTAAAAAAGGCGCCCGCATGATCGTCATCGACCCCTACCGCAATCGAACGGCGAGGGTCGCGGACCAGTGGCTCGGCATAAGGCCGGGAACCGATGCGGCGCTCGCCCTGGCATTGATGCACATCCTGGAGAGGGACGGGTTGCTCAACCGTGATTTCATCGAACGGCGAACCACCGGCTTCAAGCGTCTGAGCCGGGAGGTGCTACCTCGCTTCGAACCGGCAAGGGCGGCGAAGCTCACCGGCCTGTCGGAGGAAGACATCGAGAGCCTGGCCCGGGAACTTGCCGGCGCCAGCGCCCCTCTCATCAAGGTGGGGATCGGAATCGGCCGCAGCACCCGCGGCGGCGGGGCGGTTCGAGCCATCTGCTCCCTGGCCGGGTTCACGGGCTCCTACGAGGCGCTCGGCGGCGGCGTCCAATATGACACCGGCTGCGAGTTTCAGCTCGAGCTCGACTCCATCAATCGCCCCGACTGGCTCGAGGGAGAGCCGCGCAGCCTGAACATGACCGACATCGGGCCGGCCCTGTGCGACTGGCAGGATCCGCCGATTCGATTTCTCTATGTCCACGGGACCAACCCGGCCGCCACCGCTCCCCTGCAGGCCCGAGTCCACGCCGGGCTCGCCAGGGAAGATCTGTTTACCGTTGTTCACGAGCGGTTTCTCACAGATACCGCCCGCTATGCCGACATCGTCCTGCCGGCCCCGACATTCGCCGAATACGCGGATCTCTACAAGGCCTACGGACACCTCTACCTTCAATACGCCGAGCCCGTCATCGCTCCCCTTGGAGAATCACGCTGCAACCTGGAGGTCGTACAGGCCCTCGCAAAGGAGCTCGGCTACGACGACCCCTGGTTCAACCTCGACACCCGGGAACACGCTCGCGCCCTGCTCAGCGGCTCTCACCCGAACCTTGCGGGACTCGACCCGGAGAGCATCCTCGCAGGAGAAACCACCCGTCTGAACATCCCGCGAAAAACCTGCGGCTTCGGGGAGCGATTTGAAACGCCATCGGGAAAGCTCGAATTTTATTCCTCCGAGCTTGAGGCGCAGGGCCTGGCTCCGCTGGTCGATTATGCCGAACCGGCGGAGGAGGAAGACCTGAAGCGCTACCCCCTGCGCCTGATCACTCCTCCGGCGCACTCTTTCCTGAATTCATCCTTCGGCAACCATGAGAAAGCGAGAAGACGAGAGGGCGGCAGCCCTTTCCTCATGATCCATCCCGATGACGCGGGCGAGGTCATCGACGGAGACCTGGTCGAGATCTCAAATCGCCAGGGCTCCGTTCGCCTCTCAGCACGGGTGACAACAGACACCAACAAGGGTACCTTGGTCGCTGAGGGGACCTGGTGGCCCTCGCACGGGCTGGAGGGACGCGGCATCAACCTCCTGACATCCAACCGGTTAACCGATCTCGGCGGCGGCTCCACCTTCCACGATAACCGGGTAGAGCTGAAGAAGATCTGAGGCAACCTCTCCATGGCTGAAAAGAAAAAACGGATCGCGAGCCTGGAGAAGGAGCTCCGGCGCCACCGCCAGCTCTACTACAACGAGCAGCCGGAAATCAGCGATGCGGAATTCGACGAGCTGGTCGACGAGCTCGAGAGGCTCGCTCCCGGCAGCGAGGTCCTCGCCGAGGTGGGCGCTCCCGTCGATCTCGAGCAGGCCGGCCTGCCCACAAAGGAACACCGCATCCCGATGGGCTCGCTGGACAAGGTCACCGAAGACAAGCTGGAGCTCTGGGTGGAAAAAGCCGGACCACTCTTCCTCATCCAGGAAAAATACGATGGCATCAGCCTCGAGCTCGAATACCGGGACGGCCGGCTCGTGGATGCGATCACCCGTGGAGACGGCTTCACGGGTGAGGTTGTAACCCACAACGCGGCGCACTTCGCGAACATCTCCGGCGAGCTGCCGGTCGCCTTCACCGGCAGCGTCCGCGGCGAGGTCATCCTGCGCCTCAGCGCCTTCGAGGAACACTTCCGGAAAAAAGATTTCGCCAACCCGCGCAATACCGTCAGCGGGACTGTCAGGAAGAAACATGGCGACCGCTCGCTGAACCGGCACTTCGAGCTCTTCTTCTATGATGCGCTCAGCGTCGACCGCGAATTCGAGACAGAGAAAGAAAAGATGACCTATCTTGGCGAAGAGCTCGGCCTGCCGGTCGCAGTCAGCTACTTTGACCAGACGATGGAAGGGCTGCTGGAGATCTACAGGCTCTACGAAGGGGATGAAGAAGTCGGGGGTAAACGCTTCGAGCTCGACTACGAGATCGATGGCCTCGTCGTACGGTCCGACTCGATCGCGCTGCAGCAGGAGCTCGGCAGCCGCCAGAACAAACCGCGCTACGCCATGGCCTACAAATTCCCCTCCTCCGGCAGCGCCACGAAGCTGCTCGCTGTGGACTGGTCTCTCGGGCTTGGCTCCCGGATCACCCCGGTGGCCCGGCTCGAGCCGGTGCAGATTGCCGGCGTCATGGTCTCCAACGCCACCCTTCACAATGTCGACGCCATCGCCGAGCTCGACCTGCGAATCGGAGACACGGTCTTTGTAGAACGAAGGGGCGATGTCATCCCCAAGGTGATCCGTGTTCTCGAGCCGGGCAGCGGGGAAAAACCGGAGCCCCCCGCGAGCTGCCCGAGCTGTCGCGGCCCCCTGTGCATGGATGGAAAATTCCTGGTCTGCCCCAGCGATGAGTGCCCCGGGAAAACCTACGGCGACATCCTGAAATGGATCAACTCCCTGGAGATCGACTCGCTTGGAGAAAAGTGGGTGAGCACCCTGATCGAGGCGAAGCTGCTCGAGGACCCGGCCGATCTCTACGCCCTCTCGATCGAAGCGCTGGTCCCTCTTGATCGTATGGGCGAGACCCTCGCCGCCAAGATCGTCCAGAACATCGGTGATTCCAGGGCGCCCGCTCTCGAGCGCTTCATCGCGGCACTCAACATCCCCGGCTTCTCACGTCAGCGCGCCCGCATGCTCATCGACGAGGGCGTGATCACCCTCGCCCAGCTCCTTGAAATGCCAGCCGAGGAGATCTCCGCGGTCAAGGGCTTCGCCGACATCTCCTCGGAGGGAATTGTCGCCGGGCTGCAAAAAAAGAGCTCCCTCATCGAAAAGCTCCGGAACCTCGGAGTGGAGCCCCGCCAGGGCGAGCCGGCCGAAGAGGTCGACGGCGTTCTGAACGGAAAGACCTTCTGCTTCACCGGCGCCATCCAGCGCATCGATCCCCTGACTGAGAAACGCCTCACCCGCAAACAGCTCGAGGAGATGGTCAAGGCGAACGGCGGACGCTCTCTCAAAGATGTAACCTCGAAACTGAACCATCTTGTCATGGCCAACCCGGACTCGAAATCCTCCAAGGCGAAAAAGGCCCGCGACCTCGAGGTCAACATCCTCTCGGA
>DCKY01000234.1:31023-52085 GCA_002320775.1 Planctomycetes bacterium UBA1662 | reverse complement strand
GGCCTGCTGTTCCGGAGACAGCCGCTCTATACAACTGAGCTACGGAGCCAGAATGTCGTTCTGATTTTCAGGAGAGGCATCCTATTCGGCTCCCGCCCGCAAGTCAACTGTACCCGCCCGGTCTCTGAACACCTATAATCTCACTCGAAAAGCGGGCCCCGGTACACCGGCCCGCGATGCCAAAGCGCGCCCGCCAACCCAGAAGAGAAGATCCCCGACATGCCCCGAGCTGATTCGACCCAGGTGCTCAAGGACTGCCGGACCCTCGCCGTCGTCGGCCTCTCGGCCAATCCCGGACGGGTCTCGCACAGCGTCTGCGCCTACATGGCGGACCATGGCTACCGCATCATCGGCGTCAACCCGAACTACCCCGAGGTCTTCGGCGAGACCTGCCATTCCTCGCTCACGGACATGCCCGCCGAGGTCCGCGCCGAGGTCGAGCTGGTCGTCGTCTTTCGCCGGCCCGAGGAGGTGCCGGAGCTGCTGAGTGAATGCGCCGACCTGGGACTGAAAAAGGTCTGGCTCCAGCTCGGGGTCGCCTCCGCCGAGGCGCTCGAGATCGCCGAAAAAAGAGAGCTCGAAATCGTCGAGGAACAATGCCTCATGGTCGTTCATTCGTTATACTCTTCCTCATAACCCAGCGAGGAGAACCGAGAATTGGCAGGAAGGTCGAAGAGCACGCTCAACAGCACCCAGTTTCTTGCCCGCAGGAAATGGGACACCCCGCCGGGGATCACCATCCTCGCCGGCGGCGCTGACTTCTTCAAGAAGCAGCTCATCGAGCGCTTCACCAGGGAGCTCTCAAAGGACAGCCCGCCGGATGTAAACCGGCTGCAGGGCCCGCCCAACGACAAGCGCCTGCGCGAGCTGCCGCTGGCGGAGGTTCTCGACAGCCTGCGCTCCATGAGCTTCCTCGCATCGACCCAGGTCGTCATCATCGATGGAGCCGACGCCTTCCTGCGCGCGCACCGCGACGAGCTCGGAGCCTGCCTCGAGACCGGCTTTCCCGGGGGACACCTCATTCTCTGTCTCCGGAGCAAGCTCGATGGCCGGACAAAATTCGCCAAGGCCGCCGCCAAGGATGGATGGGTCATCGAGTGCGAACAGCCCTTCGACCGCCCGCCGCCGTGGGAGGACCGCGCGCCCGTGTGGGACAGCCCCCTGTCGCACTGGCTGAGCCGGCATGCCGCCTCGAAGGGACTCGAGCTCAACCCGCAGACCGCCTACGCGCTCCACAGCCGCGCCGGCTGCGACCTCGAGCTGCTGGACGAGGAGCTCGAGAAACTCAAGACCTACCTGGCCGAATCCAACAGTACCCTCATCGACGAGAAGGCCATCTCCGCGGTCACCGGCGAGTTGCGCGAGGACAGCATCTTCTCCGTGGTCGACCTCTTTCTTGAGGGACGCAGACGCGACACCATCACCGCCCTCGAGAACCTCTTCGAGCGCGGCTACCACGCCCAGAACGGCAGCCTGGTGATCGACGGACCCGGAATCGCCCTGCCGCTGCTGGCGACCCTGCTCAAGAAGCTTCGATCGCTGCGCCGCGGGCACGCCCTCAAGCGGGCGGGAGCCTCGAGCATGAACCTCGTCCAGGAAGGAATCGTCGGAAAGCCCTTCCTGTCGAGCTTCGAACGCCAGCTCGACAGGAACCCGCCCGGACGCCTCGCCCAGCTCTTCGACCGGCTCTACAATACCGACCGGGGCATCAAGACCGGCCGCGACCCCCGCCGCCTGCTCCTGCTGCTCGTGGCGGAATAAGACAGCTGGCCGAAGGGGCGGCTAGTCCCTGGCATTTCGGGGGAGAATCAGGGTGTGGAAGGTCTCCGAGCGCGCGCTGGCCTTCTGTTTCCAGCGAATGATGACACGGACAAAGAGCTCCTGGTCGAGCCAGCCCACGCCTCCCTCGGCATCCTTCTCCTCATCCCTGGCGCCGAGCTTCCTTCTTCCTCCGCCCCTGGCGGGGTGAAAGCAGAAGACCTCGGCGCTGTAGCCGTCCCACAATTCAGGCAGCTCCTTGTCGAGCTCATCCATCAGCTCGTCCGCGGTCATGTCCGGCAGATAGCGTCCCCGCACCTCGCTGAAGACCCGCTCGGCGATGAGCGCCGCGTGGGTGCGGTCGACCGAGCGCTTGTGGGTGCTCGCCGCCGCGGCAAAGAACGACAGCACGCTGGCGGCGCCGATGGAGAGAATGAACATCGCGATCAGCACCTCGATGAGCGAAAAACCAGAGCTGCGAGAGGCCGCGGAAGGATTCATGGATTCCTCCGCTTCTCCGGAGCCGGGACTCTCTCCGACGCGCTGCGGCTCTTGCGGCTGCCGGGCATCTCCACCACCCTGCGGAAGGCCACCCCGAGATCGACCCGCGAGCCGACCAGGTGGTTCCCGGGCTCAGTGCCGCGCCAGCCCCTGCCATCCCTGCCCACCGTAACCCTGGTTCCATTGATACCCTTCATATACATCCACTCATCTCCGACCAGGATATAGCGGTCGTTTTCATCATCCGGAAGAGAGAGAGGCTTGGAGACCTTGAAGCTCTCCGTCGACTTGGTGATGCGTTCAACAAGGTAGAGCGATTCCGAGTTGTCGTCGCGCAGAACAAGGGTGACCTCCACCCTCTCAGGGAAGATGTCATCGCTTGAATCCGTCAGGGAGCCATCTCTCGACCTGAAGGTGAACTCACCGCTCTCACCCGACCAGTCGAGAATCGCCCGGGTCGAATCCCAATGAAAGAGCGGCCCGCTTTCGCGTTTGCCGCCCGGTGTCGACAGGGGCTTGACCTCCTCCCAGGTATTGGTGGTCGGACCCCAGAAGCTGAAGCCAAGATAGAGAACTCCATCGGTCAGGGGACGCGCAAAGCGGGTCATGATCCACTCGATCTCCTCGCGCGCCTCCTCGCCGCTCTCGAGCAGCTCATCCTGCTCCTCCACCTCCAGCTGGCCGGCGAGCATCTTCCGGTCGATCTCCCGGGCCACATCATCGATCTTGCCCGAGAAGTCCTCGAGCTCCTTGTCCTTCAGGGTGCTCTCGTTGAACAGCGAGCCCAGCCCGCCAACCGGAGAGCGGTAGCCGCGCCAGAGATAGGTCTCGGAGGCGCGCGGATCCCTGAGATAGATGACCTCCATCAGGCCGCCCGGCGCGCCGAGATCACCGCCGCCGGCCTCCCATTTGTCATTTCGTCCATCGTAGACCGCCGGAGTTGTGATGGTCAGGTATTTCCCCCCCTGGCGAAGGATCGCGTTGCTGGTCTCTGCCGAGATGGTCCGCACGAAGCGCAGCCGCTGCCGGCCGAGATAATCCTCATCGCAGATAAAGCGGACCCAGGCGCCGCCGCCCGCTCCGGAGCCTGAGAGCACCACCGCCGAGCGCAGGTCCTCCGACATCCTCTCAAGCAGGATGCGGGCCTGGTCGTAGACGCGTCCGCGGTTCTCAGCCCGGCGCCAGATGGAGATCCCCTGGGTTAGCAGGGTCGCCAGGCCGCTGCCGAGCATGACGAGAATGCCCACCGCGATCACGACCTCCAGCAGGGTGTAGCCGCCGGAGCGGTGTCCGGCTATGTGAGAAGACCGCGGCGAAGACATCAACGCGGCAGCTCCTCGTGCCGCACCACAGCCCCATCCTTCTCGTATTCGATGACCAGCGACTCGAGCACCGGCGACTCCTTCCAGTCATCTCGATAGATGTCATCGCGGACATGCATGTAGCTGCCGGACTTGTAGCGGAAGTAGACGCGGATCTCCAGCTCGTCTCCTCCCCGGTCAAGATCGAAGCGGACCACATCCTTGCGGGTCTTCCGGCCGGTCTCCTCGAAGAGATAGAGCCCATTTGAGCCCGTCTCGTCGCCCTCGGCATCCCAGTCCGCCGCGCGGTCAAAGCGAGCCATCACGATGATGTCGCAGAGACGATCGCGCTTGATGTTCGTCCCCTGGCGCTCCTTCCACTCGATGCTTCGCCAGTAGGCGCCCGGCACACGGAAGCTCTTCTGGAGGTAGGCCATGGCCTCGCTCTCGACCTCCGCCTCGTAGCGATCAAAGTACCGGAAGGGCATCTGGTAGGCGAACATGTCGGTGCCGATCGGGCGCGGCTGGGTTCCGAAGCGAGCCCGCATGCAGAGCTCCCCGTGCTGGTCACGCGGCAGCCGCAGCTGAGTTCCACCATCGCCCTCGAAGCCCATGTGGGAGATGATCTCCCTGGGCTGGCCGTAGCGGCCGGGGTCGATCATCACGTAGCCGCCATTGGGCGCGAAGAACTGGGCCCGCTTGACCGGGATCCCCGAGCTGGTCATCGCCCCGGTAATCGGAGACATGGTCAGGTAAGGAACCAGGCTGCAGGCGTCACCCACCCCGTGCGCCATCGGCGCGGTGCCGATCAGGGCGCGGCCGATCAGGCGCAGCCGCCGGGTGGCGTTGCTGATCATCGAGGCTCCCCGGCTGGAGTTTTTCAGGTAGGGCGTGCTGAACTGCCCCCGCAGGACGTTCTTGAAGCCGCCCCCGGTGGAGCCGTAATAAAAGAGCTCGTAGAAATCGGCTCGCTCGGGGCTGCCGTCGCGCATGAGGGCGAAGCCCTCGGGCTCGAAGTGGCCGGTCATCTGGCTGACCTGGATCTGCTCGTAGCGCAGGCGGCCATCGGCCTGGCGCTCCTTATAGGGAGCCAGCAGCTCATTGGCCTCGCCGGCAAGCGATGGATCGTAGCCGGCTGACTGGGGGCTCGCCCGGGTAGCCTGTCCGGCCTGCCCGCCCTTGGCGCCCTCGGCATCCTCGAAGTAGAAGAGCTCCCGGCCGATCCGGATGACGCCCTCCTCCATGCCCATGGCGAAGATGCTCGGCTGGCCGCGCTCGATGCTCACCGAGACGACCAGCACATCGAGGGGGTTGGAGCGGGTGACGGACTGGTTCTTGGCGATGGCTCCGCCAATGACCGTCTGCGCCCCGCCCCGGCTGACCTCCACGCGTCCTCCCTTGAGCGGGACGAGGACATGCTTCACCCTGGGACCATAGGTCGGGTCGTAGGCCACGCGCCGGTTCTCGAACCTGCGCACCTCATCGAGGGTGATACCGTTGGATTCGTCTCCGCCCACCCGCTGACTCTCCGACCGGCTCTGGTTCCGCTGGCCCTGCCGGCCGCGGCCGCCGCGGACCTCCATGGCCTTCGCGTCCCCGAAGAGGGTCAGGCTGCCGGTGGAGATCTCCGGAAGCCCCCAGGATGGAAACTTCACCAGGCGGGGATTCATGCCGCGGAAGTAGGCGTGACGATAGAGACCTGTCGATGGCATCAGCTCCTGGCCATTCTTGCCCACATCGATCAGCGACAGGAAGAAGCGCCCGTCCTCGTGTTCGAAAGCCCTGTAGACCCTTCTCATCATGGGCTCGTAGACCTGCGGATCGCTGGTGGTGATGGAGACGAAGTCTCCCCACCCGGCCCCGCCCTGGCCGAGCTCCATCACCAGCCGGATCGGCTGGCCGACGGGAATATCCATCTGCTTCTTCAGGTAGTTGTGCTCCTCGCGGACCGGGTAGCCCCGGAAGTTCGAGTTCGAGCCGAGGCGGCCGACGAACATGTTCTGGAAGACCTCCCTGTAGCGGAGCCACTCAACCGCGTCATCAGGGTGGACCTGCATCAACGGACGCCCGAGCACGTTCGGACGGCCCGCCTGCATCTCCCAGGGGCTCGGGATGCCGCGGATCTCGAGAACTCCCGTGGAGGGATAGCGCGTCTGGGGAAGACCGTTGGCCAGAAGCGACAGCTGGATAACCGGGCGCTGCTCGCGCCCGTCGTTCTGCACAGGGCCCTGGCCATCCTGGCCGCCGGCGCCGGTGAGCCCCTCGACAGCGCCCCCGGCCTCCGGAGGATAGGCACCCTTCAACTCCAGGCCCATCGCCGGAGGATTCTGAACCTTGGGGTCCTTGTTCAGGGCCATGAGGTACTCAGGCGGCAGCGGAATGCGCTGGTACTGGTAATTGCGGCCGTTGAAATGACAGATCCCCTTGGACTGGAAATAATCCGAGCTGGTGCGGCCGAAGCCCATCAGCATGCCGGTGTACTCAGGCTGCTGCCCCTCCTGCTGCGCCCCCCCGGGAACACCGGGGATGCCGCCGGGTATATTGATCCCGCCGGGCAGGTCGGGCTGATCGGTGGCGGTAGGAAGCTTGAACAGCGGCACCACGATGGTGCCCGTGGTGGCGAGCGCCGAGCCTCCCTGCTCCTCATCTTCGCCCTGTCCCGCAGGGGGATTGTTCCCCCCCACGCCGCCGGGCAGGTTGTTGCGCCCTGGCTGGTTCGGGTCCTCGGGCGGAGGCTCCCCCGCGAACCGGTCAAAATAATGGTAGATTCCCGCACGCACGACCTGTGGGAAGTTCCAGGCGTTCAGAGGCTCAGCGGTCGCCATGCCCCCGGTGCCCCAGATCATCTCGGTAGAGTCTCCATCCGCCACCTGGTGTTCCACGCCTCCCGCGGCGGCTCCGCCGGCGAAGGGGTTGGCGGCGGCTCCCGCGACACCCTGGTTAGCGGTCGGAGCCACCTTGCGGCGAATCTCCAGCGAGTAGCCGTGCAGGCTGACGAGGGAACCCGCGGGGTGGGGCGCAGGAATGGACCCGCGTCCGTTCCAAAGCCTCGAGTCTGTCTTCGCCGGCAAGGCGGTACCGGCCCCGCCAGCCGCGGGATCGGCGGCGCCCGCATCGGCCCCCGGCGGCAGGAAGCCGCTCGCGCCGCCGGTGTTGCTCAGGCCTGTGATCGGCAGAGGTTTCCAGTGACTTGGAGGCAGGGGACGCACACGCAGAGAATTGCCGCTCCTGCCGATATACTCGAAAATTTCGGCGCCGATCCGCACCGAGCCCTGGGTCGGAAAACGGCTGGCGTCGCGAACGCCGATACTGGCTATGTTGCCGCTGCCGGCGATGCTCGTGGTCAGCTCGGTGGACAGGTTGTCCTTTCCGGCCGGAACGCCATCGATGTAGAGCTGCGCTCCGCCTCCGAAGGTCCCATCCCAGACCAGCTTGATGTGATACCAGGTCTCCAGCTCGAGCCCGCGGACCGCCTCGATCTGCAGGAAGGAGCCGTTGTCCTTGTCCTTCTTCATGAGCGGGTCGGGGAAAGAGCTGTCGTAGATCCTGAAGAGCACCCGCCCCCGGCTATCATCGTAGAGCAGGGCCATGCGGTTGCGCTCGGGATCGACGCCTCCCTCGACCAGCTTATAGTAGCCATCGCGGGACCGGGCCTGCGGATAGGTCTTCATCCGGAACCAGAAATCCACCCCGGCAGGCTTTGTTGTCAGGTCTCCTCCCGCGCCGGCTGCCCGGCCTCCCCGCCCGCCTGCCGCCCCTGCGGCCGGCACACCGGCATTGTTGGCTCCGCCCTCTCCTCCGCCGCCGATCGAGAGCTCGTAGGGCTCTCCCCGGTCAAGCTCCAGGCCCTCGTAGGTGTCCTCAAAGCTCAGGACCTCCTCGTAGAGAACCTCCCTCAGGCTGTTCTTGGGAGTCTGGGTGGTCAGCAGGCGCAGGGTCGAGACATCCGCCCCCGGAAAGATCAGCTCGCCCCGGTTCAACATCACCGGACGGGATTCCACCAGGTGAGAGAGCGTTCCCGGGAACCGGATTCGAAAGCGATGGTTGTTCTCGGGGAAGCGCGGGGTCATCTTCGGATCCTGGAGGAAGATGCCGTCGGAATAATCCACCTGGCTGACCAGCCCGCCCAGGCGAATGCCAGCGGGACTCACATCGACAATCTCCCGGAACCGTGAAGCCGCCAGCTCCGACCCGGCAGGTGAACGAAGCAGCGCCCGCGCCTCGATGGTGTAGACATCTGCGGTCGAATAGCACAAACCGGTGGTCGACTGGCGCAGGAGGTAGTTGGTCGGCTGGACCGCGTTGACGAAGAGCGGCTTCACGTCCTCCTCATCGATAATCCCGCTCGAGGAGGCCGCCTGCAGCGCGGCGTAGAACTCTTCGTGTCCCTTCAGGGGCACCTTCCCACGGATGTCGATGGCAAGCCTGGCGGCCTCGTAGGGAGTGACGACATGGGTCTTGTCCTTTCCACGGATTCCTGTGAACACCGCCCGCAGAACCCTCTCACTGGCCGTGTTTACGTTCACAGGGTGACGCTGGAGAGCCTCTATGACCGCCTTATAGGAGCGGTAGGAGGCGCGCGGCGGATAGGCCAGGCTGATTCCGCCGGTCTGGGAGCCGGCTGATTTGCTGATGACGTTGAACTCGGAGCGCCCGCTTCCGTCCAGGCTGCGCATTCGAACCACGGTGCCGGGATTGAACTCCGGCGCGCGGGGAATCACGATCTTGTATTCCGGCCCAGCCGCGGAGAGATCACTGCCGAGAGACTGGGCCTCGCTCCAGCGCGCGGGCAGGCGGGAGCTGACGGTGAGAGCTTCACGATGGTACTCGAGATCTTCCGGAAGGATCGTCTCGATACCGGAGGTCTGGTAGACCTCCGCCATGTGCTCCAGGGCCCCCTTCAGGTAGCGGGCATCGATCTTGAGAGCCTTGCGAGACTTCTTCTCCTCGGTCAGCATCTCCTCGATTTCCTCGCGAACTTTCCTGGCCTCGTTCTTCTTGGCTCCACGCAGCCTCGCGGCCAGGTCGAGGAGCATATAGGGTCCGCGCCGATCCTCGATCTCCTGCAGGAAGCGGTTCTTGAAGCCGAGCTTGCTGAGCGACTGGCGGGCCCGCTGCAGCGCCTTGATCTCCCGGACCTCCATCTTGTAGCCCTCGTCGGAGAACATCGCCGGGTCGAGACCGAGGTCGCCGAGGTTGTTGGTGCGTACGCCGCTCTTCTTCAGCAGGTCCATATCGAGACCCTGCCCCCGGAAACGACCGACAAAGAGCGAGGCGATCTGCCAGTGGGCGATCTCGCGAATCGACTCCACCGCCCGAAAGCGGGTCAGCTCCTCGGGGTGGAAGCCGCCATAGCGCTCCGACCAGAAACGATGGAAGCCGATCTTCCAGCCCTTGAGATCGTAGACGAAACTCCCGGCCGGGAAGTCGACCTCCTGCCCGCCGGAGAGGAAGCTGCCGTGGAAGAGCCCCGCGAGCTCTCCCGTTCTCTTCCTGTTCACCTTATAGGTGAGCGCCTGGGTGTTGCCCTCGGGGTGCACCAGCACCACGGCGCCATCGAGGGTCTTCTCATCCGTGTCGCCGCGGAACATGCCGCTGTCCTCGAGCTTCAGCTCCTTGTGCTTCGGGCTGAATTCGCTCCTCAGGCGGCTGACGCCGAAGAGGTTGGCGATGAGATTCGGCGGCGCTGTGTTGATGTTGATCTTGCCCTGCTCATCGGTCACCTCCGCCGAGGCGATGATCCCGCGCGGATTCCTGAAGCTGACCTCGCCCTGGTCCTCGGCATTCGGGTCCTCGGGAGCATCGCGAGGCAGGCTGATCGTCTCCGGGAAGCTGACTGCAATCTCATCCGCCGTGTCGAAGTCCTTCTTCGCCGGACCGCGGGATGAAAAACTTGACGGAGAGTTGCCGCCGCGCGCCGCCGCGGCACCCTCTGCCGCGCCGCCGCGCACGCCGGAGAGCTGCCTGCCAGTGCTCCCGCGCGCGGTTCGTCCGCCGGCGGCTGACCGCCGGCCAACCAGGCTGGTGCGGCGGCCGGCCCGCTGCAGCTCGCGCTCTTCCTCCAGCTCTTCGTATTCTCCCTCCCATTCGACAGCCGACTGGGTCGCCTCCAGCCTGGCCACAGCCCTGTTGCGGAAGCTCTCGGCCGCCTGCCGCGCCTTGATGGTTCCGGAGAAGCTCTGGCTCGCGCGGTCATGCAGCATCATCGAGACCACGAAGGGCGCGCCAACGATGGCCAGCGCCCCCAGGACAGCCAGCACCATCACCAGGGCGACACCTGAATTTCCATTTCTATTCATCAATCTTGCATCTCTTCTCATTGGACACTCACAACCCCCAGGGTATCGATCTTGATAACCTTTTTCCGCGCTTGAGAATAGACTCGCTCCTCGATATCACGCTCTTCCTCTTCCTCGACCAGGTCCGGCATCTCATCCGGAGGCCAGGTTTCGAGCCACTCCTGAAAGGTCAGCTCGAAACGATCCGTCTGCGCCCGGGAGGATTTCTTTTTCGCAGCAAGCGTCTCCTGGAGCGCGAAATGATCATCGCTGACTTCAACGAGTACGATCCTTATGTTCTTCTCATGAAACACCGGATCAAGATGCCCGTAGCGGTCAAAATGGATAACCTTCTTCCAGCCGATCAGCTTTTCGAATGGAGGATGACTGTAGGTCGCCTTCTCGCTGCGGCCTCGAAGCCGGACCTCGTCGATATCCCCGGGAAAGGAGTTGTCCTTCGCGGAGATCATCACGGGGTTCTCATTGCGCGGAATCGCGGCCGGGACGACCGGCGCCGCCCGGTCACCGAGCTTCCGCCCCAGGCTCTGGAGCACATCACTCCTGCGCTCGACTCCATCGGATGCGAGAACCAGCGACACCCCATCATAACGCAGGGAAACGAACACCCAGCGCCCCGAGGGCACGACGTCATCTTCTGTGATCACCTGGAAATCGCCGATGTGCCCCTCCAACGCGCCCTCCGGTGTCATCCCGAGGAACCAGGAGCCTTTTTTCTCCACGATGGAATAGGCGGGTTCCAGGCCGCCGCCGGCCGACTTCCCCCTCAGGCTTCTGCGCCCGGAAGTTGTCTCGCTCTTGAAGGCCTGGCGCAGGGCCGGCCTCCTGTTGTGGCGAACCCAGGCCTCGAGCACGACCCCCGTGCTCAGGTCAAAGGACGCCTGGTAGCCGCAATCCACATAGCCTCCGGCTCCGCGAAAGCTGACTCCCTGTCCCAGCCGCCCGTCGATATATTCGCCGCCCACCAGCCGCGGTCCGCCATAGCCGTCGACACCTTCATCCTCAGCTCCGCCGTCCTCGAAGCTCCACTCTCCCATGGTCTCAAAGCTCTGCGCCCAGATCGAGCTGCTCTTCGGCTCGACGACGACAAACGAACCGGTCCCGTTGGCGATCGACTGGTTGCGGGCGCGGCGGAAGATCGACTGGATCTCACCAGCCGAAGCCGCGAGCCCGTAGTTGCGGCGCGCCTCGCGAAAGGCGCCGACACTGAGGCCCGCCATGAGCGAGATGATGGCGAGAACGACAAGCAGCTCGATGAGGGTGAAGCCGCCCTCGCGGCGGCCGCCCCGACTTCGCTCCGGATTGTATCCTGCTTCCCGCATGCCTTGCTCCAGGGGTACCCTGTACCGCTCCTACCTTTGCCAGTGACAGATGTCGTCGCCATCTCCGTATTCGTCATTCACCTCGTCCACGCCCAGCGACCAGATCTGGTACTCCGTCGGCTTGAAGTAGCCGCCGGTCTCGGAGTCTCTCTTCGCGCCGACAAGGATGATGCCTTCTCCTGCCTGGACCTTGAACTGCTTGCCGTAATCGCGCGAGTGAATATAGACGAGAGGGTTTCCCCATCGATCGCAATACTCGAAGAGGATGTCGTTGAGCCGGCTCCAGTCGACTCGTTTCTTCACCTGGCTGGACTGGAGCTTGGAGAGGATGTCTCCATCTACGTTGCTGCGCTGGTCGGGATCGAGGTCACCAAGAAAAGGCCCGTTGTGCTTGCGGGTCTGCAGGCAGGCCAGCAGGCACTCGATGCCATCGTTGACTCCATTGCCGCGGATCCCGTAGGCCGCCAGCGAGCTCGGGGGGTAGTCGCCCGTCTCGGTGGCATAGGCCTCGATCGCGCTGACGAGCGCGGTGATGTTGTACTTCACCGCGCCTTCCTCGCCAGAGGTCCTGCCGCTCATGACTCCCGAGAGAGCCAGGCCAGCCAGGATCGAGATGATCGACATAACCACGAGGATTTCAACAAGCGTAAACCCGCCGGCACGCCTTGAACCTGTCTTCTTCAGAGTCATTTTTTCTTCTTTGCCTTCGCCCTGTAGACCTTGAAATTGTCGACGGTGACCGAGTACTCATTGCCGAGGGCATCGGTACGAGCCATCACAGACAGCTGGTAGCTGGTGGACAGCCCAGGGACCTGGACCTCCCTGGCCACAGGCTCCCCATCGAAGTAGAGATCAAACATATTGCTCTTGGTCACCCCCCTGGAAGTCCTCGCCTTGCGAATCTCGAGGGTGTGAAAATTTGTATCCGCCGCCCAGGTGACGTTGCCGACATAGACGGCTCCCTTGACGGTTCCCTCGCCGGCAGCCGCCGGCTCTTCGGGCTCAATCCATTCCCCCTTATTCGAACGCAACCGAACCCTGACCCGGCCATCGAAATCCCGGTAGAGGCTCAGGGCGGACAGGGCGCTGCGGGTTCCATCCGGGCCGGTGAGGCTCAGCGAGGGCGCCACATTGCCCGAATCAATCCGGAGGCGAACAGCTACTCTCTCGAGATCCCGGCTGCGATAGACGCGCAGCAGGCGAATCCCGCTCTCTCCATCAGGAGATTTCTGCTGCCGGCCCTTGAAGACGATGTTTGATTCAGCCGGAGCGACATCGATCCCGTAGAGCTCGATCTCGTTCCAGCCATCGATCAGGCCCTCGGCGGAGCTCTCAAACTCATCAACCCAGACCTGCAGGATCTCGAGATCACGGACCAGGTTGCGGGCGTGGGTAGCGTAGGTCTTCGCATCCCTGGCAAAGGCAGATTCCTTGCCTTTCTTCCCGGGCGAACTCTTTTTCAGCGCGGCGAGCGCCTGGTCAAAAAAGACCGCCGCCTCGGCGTGGTGTCCCTGGATGTAGTTGTAGTAGCCCAGCCCGTTGAGCGTCGCGGGGCGTCCCTCCTGGAGTTTATTGGCCCGGGCCAGATAGCTGAGCCCCTGTTCGAGCTTACCCTGGCGCAGGAAGGCCAGGCCCGCGGCCTCGAGAACAGCTGGATCCTCAGGACTGACATCGACGGCGAACTCCAGGTTTGCGCTCGACCTGGCGGCCTCTCCCTTGCGGGCGTCGATGAGCGCCTGCAGACGGGAGCAGGCTCCGAAGACCGCCTGGCTAGCGACGTGCGCCGAGCGAATAGAGCTCACCATCTCCGCGGCTTCATCTGTTCGGTCCTGGCGGACAAGGATGGTCGCAAGCATGAGTCCCGGCAAAGGGTTGCTGGTAGACAGGTTGATCGCCGAGCGGTAGTGAGCCTCCGCCTCCGGCAGCTTCCCGCGAAGCTCCTGGATGGAGCCGAGCCCCAACCGGGCACGCATGGAGACCTCCGGATTCCCGGTGTCATCGAGAGCCTTGCGAAGACTGTTTTCCGCCTTCGTGAAACGCCCCTCGGTAATATCCAGGATCGCCAGGTCAACCCGGGCCTGCAGATCATCAGGAACCTTACCCAGGTACGCCTTGATTCTATTGCCGGCGTCCTTCGACTTGCCGCCGGCGTAGTCGAGCGCCGCAAGGCGCAATTCCACGTCCAGGAAGTCAGGCTGAAGCTTCTGGGCCTCCGCGAACCGGTCGCGGGCAAGCGCCGTCTTCTCGGTCCCTCCCATCCGGGTGAGGATGACGGCGCTGTTGTAGAGACCCTCGAAATTCAGATCACCGGTCAGTTCAGGCTGCAGGAGAGCCTCGTAGAGACCTAGCGCCTTAGCGGACTCTCCCCGCCGCATGTAGACCGCGGCCAGGAGCTGTCGCGCCCTGCGCCGCTGGGACCTGTTGGGTGCCGAGGTCTCCTCTCCAGCGGCGAGAACACGCTCGAAAAACTTGACTGCTCCCTCGGCCATCCTCAGCCTTCGAGACAGGATCATCCCGATGCGGAAATCCAGGTCGGGGCTTGAGAAGCCTGCCTCCTGTGCCCGCAGATAGAGCTCAAGCTCCTCGTTCAGAGGTCCCAGCTCGGCCTGGTCGAGAGAGTTTTTCCTGATATAGCTGGCCAGCAGATAAGGATAAACCGGGGCAAAGGAAGCATCCGCCCTCGCGGCCATGACCAGGTGCCTGTGGGTCATCTGCGGCATAGGACGCTTGCCTGCGAGCTTGACATGGGGAGTCCTGCACCACATCGCCAGCGCCATCTCGGCAGAGGCGCGCGCATCGCCGGCCTCGAGAGAAGCTCCCGGGCGCCCCTCCTTACGCAGCCACTTGGCCCAGTTTTCGTAGGCCTCGGACTCGGAGCGGCGAGGGATAATCTGCTTCACCTTGGCGGCCTCCAGCAAGGTGGTCACCGTTCGAATCTTGACCTTCAGATCCTTCCCGAGAGCGGGATTGGCGTCGAGAATCCGGCACTCAATAGTCTCGCCCCCGGCGGTAACAACCCTGTCAAGAGGCCTGATGCTGATGATGTCAGAGGGCGGCCCGGGAGCCTGCGCATCCACGAGCGTGCAGGGCAGAAAGCTTAAAAGTGCCGCGGTCAGCAAGGTGGGTAGTCTCTTCATCGTTCCCCGCCTTTCTTGTCGCCCGCTCCCTGGACAGGAAGCAGCCCGCCCTTGGGAACCGGCACCACTCCCGTTGTGTCTACCGGAGCGGCACCCGTGCCCGTGCCGGCGCCCGTCCCCGTGCCGGCGCCCGTGCCCGTGCCGGCATCCACCTCCTTGGGACTCTCCTCCGAGAAATAAATTCCCCCGTCAACGGGCGAGATTCCGCCGCTGAGGCCGGGAAGAATACGCGAGCGCTCAGGAATGGATGGAGGCAGGAGCGGTACGGCATCGAGATCTTTCCAGCCCTCGGAGAAGCTGAAGGGATTGCGCCCCGCCTCCTCCCCGCCAACGTAGCCCCTCGGCTCCGACATGAAGACCTCGCGCTCAATCCGCGCGATCGTGGTATTCGGCGGCTTGCGAACCTGGGTCGGATTGATAAAGCTGAGCACGACAGTATACATTCCTCCAAGGAAGATCAGCAGCGCCACGCAGCAGGCTATTTTTTCTCTGTTCAAGCTCATGGCCTTCTCCTTCGCCTGTTGCGCCCCGTTGAGCGTCTGCCTGAACCGGTGCCCTCCTCGACGGCCGCGCCTTCCTCAAGGCGGAAGCCGATAAATTCAATCTCACCCTCAAGCGTGCGCTCCTCTTCATTCCTTGATCCTTTGGCCCCCAGGCTGCGCAACCTGACCTGCAGGAAAGGCTCACCGGACTGGACCTGCTCGAAAACCTTCTGCAGGCTCTCGAAGGAGGTCGTCACGCCAATCGATACGGCCCGATAGAGGCATTGAACCGAATCATTGTCTTTCACCGGAAGGCGATCAGGCTCGTAGGGTTCCGGGGTCTCGATCTCGCTGACGCCGGACTTCACGAGCACCTCCAGCGCTCGCTCGACAATCGCGAGATCCGAGTAGTGCTCCTGGTACTGGGCCACGGTGTCATCCTGCTCAACATTGAAGTCCCTGGCCGTAAGCGGCGCTGGCAGCCGGATGCCGGCGCGGTTGGCTTCCTGGCGAACACCCTCCCAGGTGTCCGAGATGGCCTTGTCAAACTTGATCTGGAGCTGGCTGCTCTCTCCTTCGAGCGCCGCGGGCTCCGGCAGGCAGAGCTTGTCCTTGAGCCCGGCCTCGTGATCCTTGCAGGCCTGCACCTTGCGCTTCTCTTCGTACCAGCCGTTCTTGAGTCCCTTGTGCAGAAGAACCACGTCCTGCCGACGCTTCTGGCTCTTCTTACGAATGTTCTCGGTCCCGCCGATATAGTTGCCGATATAGTGATCGGCTATGAGGAAAACAAGTAACCCGCCTCCAACCAGCAGGAGGAAGCGTTTGTTTTCTTCCCAGAAGTTTTTAAGCATTTTTTCTCTCGCTATCGCGCCCGGCCCGGCCGGGTCTCAAATGGATACGTACTGTGGTTCGATGATCATTTCAAAGCTGTACCAGGCCGCGGTGTCCGCCCTCGGCTGCTTACCGAAAAACACGTCCCGAACCCGTTCCTGCTTTTTCAGCTCACTCTGAAGATCCAGAACCCAGTCATGGCCTTTGCGTTTCTCATTGTTCGCCCGGCCTCGAATGATAAGCCGGTAGGTATTGTCAATGCTGCCATCCTCCGCCTCCTCCGGGCTCACCTCGAGATCGACAAGCTCCAGCTGGACCTCGGATCTGAGATTTACCGCCAGGTAATCCAGCACAAAAGCCTGGAATGCCGTCGGCTCGGCCTCGCGCAGTAACCTGTTGATGCGTCCGCGCGCCTGGGTGCTCTCGGCCACCGCGGCCGCTTTTTCTCCGGAAAGTTTCTGCAGGGTCTGGAACTGTTTGTCGAGGCCGTCAAGCGTCTTGTTGGCGTTCGAGCCCCGTATGTAGCCATCGGCCAGCTTCCCGCAAAGCAGAAGCACCAGCAGGGTCGCCGCCACGATCAGGAAACGGGTCCTGTCGCGGAAGGTCTGCCGATCGCTGTATTTCTGCGGGAGGATATTCAGAAGCACATCGCGATCTCCGGAACGATCTCTCTGGAGACCGATGGTGCTCAGGCCAAGCCCCGTGGTATAGCTGCCGCTGTCGTCCTCACCGGAGGCTCCGGCAGGGTCAAAGACCTCGAAGGGGACCTTGCCGAGTCCTGTGCTCAGATAGCGCGGCAAGCCCTTCAGCCTCATGCCGCCGCCTGAAAACCACAGCCGCGTCACACTCGGGAGTTTGACCCCCGCCTGGCTGCCGCCGACCCGGATAGAGGACTCCAGCATACCCAGCAGCTGCCCGGCAGCCGTGCGCAGCGGACGAATCGTGCGCTCATCAACTCCCTTGGCGCCCTCGGTGACTCCTCCGCGTTGTTTCTTCACTACCTCGGCCTGGCCCATCTCCGCGCCAAGATCCTGGGCGAGCGCCTCGGTAAACTGGTCTCCTCCGAAGGTCGTGCTCCTGGCGAAAATAAGCCGGTTGTTCAACACCAGGGCGACATCGAGACTGCTGCGGCCGAGGTCGGCGATCAACACCAGGTCATCATCGGGAGAATCAAGATCAGCCTTGGTGGAGACGAGCTCCCAGGCTCCGTAAAGCGCCAGCGGCGCGGGAACGGAGCTTGCTACAAGGATGCCTTCACCCTCGAGAGCTTCAAGAATGGCTGAAAGACCCTCCTCCCGGGCGAGACCGAGGAGCACCGTCCTCTCCCCATCGTCGCGAACAGCGGGGAGCTGTTTGAAATCATGGGCAAGAACCTCTCCCATGCGGTCTGCTACCGACTCGACCTCGTACTTCATGATCAGCCCGAGCCGGGCTGGAGGCATCGGTGGGACGTGGTTGTATCGCAGGATCGCCTCTTCCCCGCCAAGACCGAGCGTCACGCCATTGAAAGAGATACCCGCATCGGCCATTCCCCCGGCCAGGGCGGCCGCGACACTCTCGGGGTCCTGCCCTTCCAGGCGAGCCCGCGGAATCGAGACGCTGCGGACGATCTGCGCAGCCGCCCCGTCGATCTCAACCTCTACGGCCTTGATCGAATCACGTCCAAGATCAACTCCAGTAACTGTCCTTCTCATCGCCTTCTCTCTGTTCTTTTATCCATCACTGTCCAAGCTTGATCTTATTCACGGCTTCCCTGCGAGTATCGAGCCTCTCCTTGAGATTCACCGCATCCTTATAGAGCTGGCTCTCCTTCTCAGCAACTCCAAGCAACAACTTCAGACAAGCTCCGGCTATGCCGAGCTGCTGATTCTCCATCGCCTCCCTGGCCCTGGCGATCAGTTCCTCCTGTTGCGCCTTGATCTTTCCGACCGATGCCGCGCTGCGTATGCTGTCGAGCTCAGCCAGGAAGCCTCCCACCGAATCGCCGGCCCGGGTATTGGCGTAGCGCCGCCCCAACAGCTTCCCGCGCGAATACAGCGACCGGTAGATCACCTCCGAAGGGTTGCTCCTGTAGGCATCCCGGCCGACGTCAAGATCACTCACCACCTTCGCGGCATCGTCGTTCCACTGGGCTATCCTCTTCTTTGCCCGCCCGATCTCGACAGTCTGCAGAGGATAGCGGGCCTCCAGGCCATCGAGAAGATCCAGCGCTTCGCTGGCGATCCCATCACCAAACAGTCGTTCGGCCTCGGCGAGGACCATCTTCGCCGCCTGGGCTTCCCGCCGGGAGCCGTGGCTGAAGGTCACTCCAAGGTCACTGGCTCCATCTGCCGGAATGACAACCAGCAGCCAGCGGTCAGCAATGACCGGATGCTTCATCGAGGAGACCTTTACCGTATGGGTAAACTCCATCGAGGTTCGAAAGACTCCATCTCCTGCGACCAGTTCATCAAATGGCCCCCCGGAAGCCTCCGAGAGGATGAAGTCGGCTCCGGTGCGAGGGCCGTGCGCAACGAGCTTCAGTCCGGGGTCATGGGAGCTGAAATAGAGCACCAGTGCTCTCTTCGCATCAGCCTTGCCTCCCTGCGTCTCGAGCTGCCATCTCAGGGAGACACTCGAAGAATCGGAGCTGATGATGTTTTCTACCGCGATCCACTTGCGTTCCTGCAGATCGGGAACCTCGGTGGGCGCAATCTGCGTCCCATCCTCCCCCGCGCGCAGCTCTGGATCTGTCAGCTTGGGCCCGATAGTATTCGGGTCACGGCTGGTATCTAGCCCTGCCCAGAAGGAGGAGAAGATGATCCGTTTGCCACGGCGGAGACTGAAAATACCGGGGCTGTCCATGCCGACCACCAGGGCCTCGGTCGGGGCGCCAGCCTTTCGTTCCAGGCTTGCGGTGCCTCCGGCGACCGCTTCGTCTCCGGACAGCTCGGCCTTGGCGAAGTAGACCTGGTCAAAACAGGCCCTTCCGGAACCAACGAGAAAACATGAGATTCGCGCCGAGCCGGTGCCGGCGGGCACCTTGACCAACTGGCTGACATCCAGCTCGACCTCACCGCCGCCCGTCCCCCTGACGGGCGCGGAGAAACTCCGCCCGACCAGCTTTTCCCCATCCCCTGCGCGAAGCCACTCGACCATCAGGCCGGCGAGAAAGGCTCCCCTGTTGGTCACGAAACCCTCGAGAAGAAATTGATCACCCGGGACCACCCTGACGAGATCTCCCTGGGTCGCGGAATAGATCTTCGAATCGTCCGCGTCCGCTCCGCCGACAAGCTCCAGGGCGTAGTTGCCGCCGCGAATACCCCGGTCCTTAACCCGGCGCAGAAGGGAACCAGCGCCAGCCTCCCAGCCGACCACGAGATCATCGCTTGCTCCCTCGGGAACCGAATCTTCAAACGACCAGTTGGTAACCTTGTTCGCATCCGCCACGGGGTCGACGATTTCTACCGCGAGGAGCCGTTGAGCTACATCGACACAGAAGTAGGCGCTGACGGTTACAATGATCACAAGCGCCACGACCGAGCCAATCTGCTGCAGCGCGCCGCCCTGGCCCAGGGAATCGACATCAACGTTGAGCTTCATAGCCTCCGAAGACTCACCCTTGGCGACGACCTCATCCCGCTTCGCGGTCTGCCTCTCGGCCTTCCGGGAAGAAGCCGCGCGCAGGCGGGCATCTTCAATGCGCACATCAAAAATATGTGAGCCAACGGTAAACCTGCTGCCATCTCCAATCACTCCCGCGTTCTTGACCTTCCTCTCGTCGACGAGAACGCCATTCTTGCTCCCCAGGTCCTTCACCGCGAGAACGCCATCTTTTTCCACCAGCTCGGCATGGCGCCCCGAAGCTCTCTGGTCGTTCAAGGTCAGGTCGCAGCTGGAGCTTCTCCCGATGGAGAATGGAAGGCTCTCTACCTTGACGTCCTCATCTTCCAGCTCACCGACCACCTGCCGCAGCGAGAGAAGAGCTCCTCCCTCCTGCCCGCCAGGCTCGTCGGCGGCGGAATCCGGGGGGGCGGCTTCCTCACCCTCCACCGTCTCGATCTCCTTGAGCACTTCTCCTGCCTCAGCCGATTCGACATCGCGGAGGAGGTCATCTGCGTCGAACGAATCTTCGCCCTCATCCGTGTTCGAACTCGGTGGCTCAACAGGTGGCTCGGGCGAACTTGAAACGGAGCACTTGTCATAATAGAAGCTGGTAGAGCCAATCGAGAACTTGTCACCGGACTCGAGGAGAGTCCTCTTGACAGGTTCCCCGTTATAGCTGGTCCCGTTTGAGCTACCCAGGTCTTCGAGAACGGCTCCCTGCGGCGTCTCTGAAACACTGCAGTGCTTACGCGACGAACGCACATCATCGACCACCAGGTCGTTGGTGTCTCCACGTCCAATGAGAACGACAGGGCCTTCGAAATCCAGCTCCCTGGGCTCCTCGCCGTCCTTCTGTACAAACAATTTGATAGCCATTCAACTCACTCCCCGCGAAGGGTGTTTTTCAATTCCCGTTATTCAGCCCGGAATCGGCTCCGGGTTCTCGTCTCAAAGCGTACTTGAGTATTTTCGCATCCAGGGTAGGACGCGAGATTCCCAACATCTCAGCAGTTTTACTCTTCTTCCAGCCCGTATCGGCCAGGGCCGAACGGATCACCTGGCTCTCTACATCCTCCACCGTCCTGGCCACGATATCCTTCAGAGGCTTGCCGTTCACGACCCTGCCGGGCGCCCGGCCATTGGGCTGGATGTTCGAGCTTAACAACTGGGATTCAACGACCTCCCCGCCAAGAGCCGAGAGCCGCTCAATCTCATTCTCAAGCTCCCTCACATTTCCAGGCCAGTCATATTGGTACAGAGCATGGAAGGTCTCCTGGTCGAGTGACTTTTTCTTTTCGCCGGAACGTTCGGCAATCCGCCCGAGGAAGAAATCAATCAACAGAGGAATGTCCTCCCTGCGCTCTCGCAGAGGCGGCAGATTGATCGTAATCACATTGATCCGATAGAGAAGATCCTCGCGAAAACCCTGGTTCCGTACCATGTCGAAGATGTCCTTATTTGTCGCCGAGACAATGCGAACATCGACATCCATGACATCTTTTCCGCCCACCCGGCGAATCTCTCCCTCCTGCAGAACCCTGAGCATCTTTGTCTGCATATCAGCGGGCATATCGGCAATCTCATCGAGAAAAAGCGTGCCCTTGTCAGCGACCTCGAAGAGCCCTCTCTTGTCGCTCGATGCGCCGGTGAAGGCACCCTTCACATGACCGAAGAACTCACTCTCCATCAGGTTCATGGGAATCGCCGCGCAATTCTCGCTGACAAATTCCTTCTCCGAACGCGGCCCGTTCGAGTGAATCGCGCCTGCGATCAGCTCCTTGCCGGTACCGCTCTCGCCAAGAATTAACACCGGCACAGCTGAATCCGACACCTTGTCGAGAACCCTGAA
>DCKY01000234.1:12492-30630 GCA_002320775.1 Planctomycetes bacterium UBA1662 | reverse complement strand
ATCAGCTTGATCGCCTCCTCGAGCTGCAGCGTCTTCTTCATGACATTTTCCTCGAGCTGCGTATTTGCCCGCTCGAGGCGAAGCTGGGCCTGCTCAAGCGCCTCGGCCCGCGAGGTGTTCTCGTCAAAAAGTTGGGCGTTGCGGATCGCGACCGCCGCCTGGTGAGCGACCATCTCGAGCCACCTGAGGTGGTTGCCGGTGAAGGCGCCTTCGTCAAAGCGATTGTCTACATAGATAGCGCCAAGCACAGAATCTTCACCGACCAGCGGCACGCAAAGAACCGATTTGAGGTTGAGCTCCTTGACCGTCTCGAGATCACGAAAGCGCCTGTCGTCCATCGCGTTGTCAGAACACAGAGGCTTCCTGGACTCGATAACATCCCCGGCAATCCCGCCGCAGAACTTGAGCTGCGGCTCCTTGACCGTTTCACCATCCATATTCCGGGCAGCTCGCACCTCAAGAAAATCTCCCCCGGCAAGCAGAAAGAAACCTCTCTCGGCGCTTGTCACCTCGACCACTGTATCCACAATCAGCCCGAGCAGATCATCGAGCACAACCCTGGAGTTGAGATTGCGATTGATCTCCATGAGCTTGAGAAAGATCTCGCGCTCAGTCTTCAGAACACTGAGCTGATTTTCCTCATCCAGTCCTTCGAGAGGCTCCAGGAAATAATCCGTCGTCAGGTCAATGGTCTCATCTGCGTACTCCTGGGAGACATGCTCGAAAAAGACCTGCGTCTTACCAATCTCAATACAGTCGCCAGGCCGCAGCTCCTTGCGAAGAACCAGGACACCGTTGACCACCGTACCGTTGCGGCTCTTGAGATCGACAATCTCAAAACCGCCTTCCTTCCTCTCGATCTGGCAATGCAGCCGCGAGCTGCTGATATCGGCAATCTCGACCGTATTCTCGTGCGAACGCCCGATCGTAGTTATCCTCTGGTTGATCTCGAGAACGGTTTGATTACCGTTTTCTGCCAAGATCAACTTCGGCAGCTTACGCATACCATCGGCACTCTTTTGATGTGGCTTGCCACTCATATCGAAGAGGATCTACCAAGAATTAAGAAAAGTCGGAAATAACAGCACTATCCCGACCTGGAAACCCTACCCAATGAGAAAAGATCTTCCTGGCTGATAGGGTAATTTGTTGTGCTGCCATAAGATAAGTCATCTTTGGCAGCATCGCCTGAGATGTAAAATCATTTTAACGCTGTGAAAGATCCCACCCAAAGAAAAAGGTCTTTCTTTACTGTTTTTCTATCCGAAAAACAGCCGCTGGAGGGCTGAAATTAGCTTCCTCAGGGCATCGAGGAATAGAGGATATTGACAATATCCTCCTGCAGTTTCTTGGCCCGGCTCAGGCTCCTCGCGGGAAAGGAATTGCAGAGAATGGAGAAACTCCAGACTGTTTTGCCCTTCTGAACGTAACCTGAAAGCGCTGAAACACCGCTTATATAGCCCGTTTTGGCCAAAACCTTTCCAACCAGGATCTTGCGCGACACAAACCGCTTCTTCAGCGTTCCATCGATGCCTGCAACCGGCAGGGAATCTTTGAACACTTTATAGTAGTCCTTGGACCGAACCCCGTGCAACAGCGAGACGACCTGCCGGGCCGTCACCCGGTTGTCATGGGAGAGGCCGGACCCATCAGCAACCACCAGGCCCCTGGTTTTTATCCCGAAACCGGCAAAGGCTTTGCTGACTGCCCGACCGCCACCTGCGACACTCCCCTCCCCGGCAATCTTTCTGCCGGTCGCCTTCAGCAACAGCTCGGCGTGAAGGTTCTGACTTTTCTTGTTGATCACCGGGATGTCATCCTTGAGACGTGAATTGTGCTCAACCAGGACCCTCTCACCGGTAGAGACCGTTTTGGTCGCATCCGAGCCGCCGCCAGGCACATCGGCAGCACCCAGCCGAACAATGTCCCCCCCCAGCTTGATTCCCTCCTTCTTCAAAACGGCGGCAAGCGTATGAACGAAGAAAAGAGCCGGGTCATCAACTGCAAGACTTCCCGCCCACGCCCCGGCAGAAGACCCGATCCTGCCCTTCATGACGATCTTGTTGCCCTCGATGGACCGACTGGCAATCACCGTCACCTTTTTCCCCGAGACCGTGCTCGGAGCTCCGGATGATGTGACAAAGGCGCTTGCGGGAGAGAGTTCAACCCTGGCCAATTTACCGACCGCTCCGGGAACAACCCGGATCTCGACGCAATTATCATTCAGGCTAAGCGGGCTCACCTGGGCGCTGTACCATTTCTCACGATCCTTCGGATTCCACCCCGGGAGGAACCTGACCTTGTCGAAGTAGGAGTCATCCGCGATCAGGTTGCCTGAAATCTCATTGAGCCCGGCCTGCTTCAGCTTCTTCGCCCACTGGCGGAAGAGAAACAGGGGGTCTCCATCGTGAAACCGTCCGGAAATATTGGGATCTCCGGTGCCGCGAACGATCACGTTCCCGGCGATCTTTCCCTTCGTCAACTCACCCCTGGCGATGATCCGGGTCGAGTATTGATGATCAACGCCAAGCAGCTCCAGCCCCGTCACCGTGGTGAGGATCTTCATATTGGAGGCTGGCTTCAGGGGCTTATCCGCATTGAGCAACGCCAGAGCCCTGCCCGTGTTCCCGAGCACTGCAATTCCAACGAGGGATGACCGCGCGCCGGACCTCTGCACCTGCTCTTTGAGCAGTTCCTCGAGAGTCTTGGCGGGCGTGGCGGAAACCGGGACAATTGAACCGCCCAGGCCCGCGACAAAGCTGAGGATAACCACCATCAGTCTCATGGATGGGAAGTCTAAAGGGATGGGCTTTCAGACGCAAGCCGTAAGGAAAGGGAGGCTCATTTACTTAACCTGTTCGGGAAAGTAAAGTAGGGAGAACGAGTCCTCTCCCTGCCAGGGCATAGAGAAGAACAAATGTCCCAGAATGATTCTTCAGCAGCCGCCTCCGGCGGCCCTCACTCCACCGACCCCGATGAACTCAGGGAACGCCTGATCGAGATCGAGGAGGAGTTGGCGCAGATCTTCTATGAGCTCATCCACAAGCGGAGAAACAGCACCGGAGTAGATGGGAAGACCCCGGACAACTCGGCCGTGAACCTGAGCCTGCATCTCGGCAATCCCGGGGAAAAGAGCTCCGCTCCGGCCGCCAGCTTCATCGAAGCCCAGCTGAAAAGACAGGCCGAGGAGGTGGCTGACCGCTCAGCCGTCTTTCCTACCGGCAAGGTCTATTGCCATTGGTGCCGGAGCTTTGAGTGCCCCCACTCCGAGCCCTCGACTCCCAGGCAAGCCTTTGCAGGCTACAGCCCGACCGGTCAACCAGAGTGGGTAGAGCTCACCAGCATTCTCCTGCAACGTAAGGACCCCCGAATCGGTCTTCTCCACCGCCGCAACCCGGCAACCCTCACCCTGGTCCAGAGCGGCCGTGAGCTGGCGGACGAACAGCTCCCCACCTACGGAAAACGCTCAGGGGTGTACCGTATCCTGGGCCAGATGACCATCGGCTACCTCAGCGCGGGACTCGATTCCAGGCGTGCTGAAAATCACTACGCCCTCAGCCTCCAGGCCGTACAGGCCGGCAGCGGAAGAGGTCCGATCTCCCTGAACATCGTCGGACGCCTGCCGGATGGCAGAAGCGGCCTGCGCTCAGTAGAGGAGGCCGAAAGCCCCCGCCTGCTGGACTCCATCCGCAAGGCGGGACGGCATCTCAGCGACATCGAGGTCAGCTCCATTCCCAAGCGAAGAAGAAGCAGGGAAAAACAGCGGCGGGTTCTCGACACCCTCAGGCGACTCTCCCGCAATATTGAAAGAATCTACCGCCAACAGACCCGCAGGACGCGCCACGCCGAGACTCGCCACCGGAACAAGGCAAGGCCCTCCTCGAAAGCTCTGCCCGATGCTATCGCGGCGAAGGACAGTTCCGTCTACAGGGATGTCGAAGAAAACACCTGGGTCGTGCTCGGCCCGAAAAACAGGGTTCACATATTCAACGACTCGGGACTCCATATCACCAGCGTGGTCTACCCCCCTGAAACCGTCCGCCACAGGACAACGAAGGGAAAATGGCTGCGGCCGGAACCGGAAGCCCTCCACAGCTTCAGGAAGGCTCTTCGTAGAACCGATCGCGGCTAGCGTTGCAGGATAGGCTTGAGAAAGGGATCCAGATCTGCGCGGGAATAGAATGCCTTGCGGCCAACCGCCTCGATCTTCATCGCATAAATAACCGGCAGGTCCTCGCTGCGGGATGAGAAGGTCGAGATAATACCGTAGCCCCGGATCGACCGGCCATCTTTGTCGCGAATCTTGGAGTTGTAGCTGTAGCATACATACCGCAGTCTCGATTCTCCGAGCGTTTCCTTCTCGTCGATTCCAACCTGGAAATCATCACGCAGGCCCTCGATGAGGGAGAGGTGCGAGTAAACGTCCTCGAGAGCCACGGGGTCCTGCTCTCCCGCCTTAGGAGAAAAACGCAGCACCCACGCATCCTCGCGCTCGTCCGCTACACCGGAATAATAGAAGGTCGCCGTGTCCCACTCGATCTCCACCCGCTGCAGGGAATAGAGCTCCTCAGCGATGGCATAGCCTGCAGCCTTGGCTGCGTAGCCGATGACCGCCTGGTTGTTCACGAAGGCCCGGTCAGGCTGGGTGAGAACATTGCAGCCGCAAGTCAGCAGCAACGCCACCGAAACAGAAATAAGTCTGGCAGACTGGAGCATCACTCAGGCACCGCCCCCTCCTGCCGTGTACCGGGACCTTCCGCCGGCGCGGGCTCCTCCTTTTCGGAGCCCTCATCATCTTTTTTCTCCCCGTCATCTCCCCTGGGAGCCTTCAGCCGGGCGAGCATCTTTGCCCGGGAGGCCTCGAGCCGCGCCATCGCGGAGGCCCGGTCATCACCCGTCTTCGCCTCACGCCCCTGCAGTTCCGCATTCTGAATAATGTTCCGCATATAGCCGACCTCCTGGATCCCCAGGAAGAGATCCTTGATGCTGGCGGCGATCGAGGGATCGTGAAGCAACTGCCCGACTGAGCCCTCCCCCCGTTCGAGCATTCCAAGCACCAGTGAAAGCGAATCGGAGCCCGCCTCCAGCTTCACCAGCACATTGTCAAGCCGCTCACCAAGCCTCTCGTCAAAGAAAAGGCGGGTCACCACGGAGCTCTTGTCGTCCGAAGCGCTCAGCGCGCCCTCGAGCTTGACGACAATCTCCGCCGCGCTGGCAATCGCCCGGGCCAGGTCTCTCTCGTACTCTTCGGAGAGAAGCAGCTTTCCGAGCACTCCCTTCTCTTGCGTCACAGCATCCGAGAAGGTGCCCAGGTCGGTAGCCACCTGGTCGAGTTTAACTGACAGGGTCGCAAGAGATTTCAGGAAGGCGTTGAGATTGTCGTAGAGCTCGGGTTCGCGCAGGAGCTTGCCGACGGTACCCTCCCCACTCTCAATTGCCTTGAGAACTACCACCAGCTCCCGGAGAACATCGCCTGCCGTGCCGGTAAACTCCGCGCCGACAAACCCTTCGAGAGGAGAGCTCTGCAAATACCGGATCTGATTGTTAACCGGCAGCCCTAGGCTCTCAGAGGTTCCCATGGAGATATGCACGGAGACATCTCCCAGCAAGCCATCGCTCTGCAGAGAGACCGTAGAATCTTCCCTGATCCTGCGACTGACCTTCTCGGCGACTGAGACGGTGACCTTGACCGAATTGATGCTGAGGTCATCGACAAAATCGATCTCCTCGACCTTCCCGACAGGAACCCCGGAGAGATAGACCCTGGACCCATCCTTGAGCCGACTCGTCGACGGACACATGAAATGATACTGGGCCTGCTCCTGGAAAATCCCATTTCCCGAGCCAACCCAGAAGAGAGCTATGATGACGACCACCGTGGCCACGAACATGACGAAACCTACGTTGATGCTGCTCGTTTTGGTTGCCCTGTCCATCTTAGCTCCCTTTCCCACTGGAGATCGTCCCGGAGGCACCCGGGCCTGCCTGGGAATCGGTTGTCGGGTTGACTGAAATATCTCTCAGGAAGCCCCTCACCTCCTGGTTGTCGCTCTCAAAGAGCTCATCTGGAGTGCCATCTGCGAGGATCTTTCCTCCGGAGAGATAGCACCACCTGTCCGCCACCTTCCTGGCACAGGCCAGGTCATGGGTAACGACGATCGAGGTCGACTTTACCCTCTCGTCGATATCGTGAATCATAGACGAGATCTTCCGACTGGTCAGCGGATCCAGGCCCGTGGTGGGCTCGTCATAGAGAATTAATTCGGGATCAGCGGCCAGCGTTCGAGCAAGAGCTACCCGCTTGCGCATTCCGCCGGAAAGCTCCGAGGGATATTTGTCCTCGGCTCCGGCGAGGTTGACCCATTCAAGGCGCTCCCGGACCACGGCGCTGATCGCTTCTTCATCTGTTACACCAGTTTCGACAAGGGGAAAGGCCAGGTTTTCGTAAACCGTCATGGAGTCAAAGAGAGCTCCTGACTGAAAGACCATCCCCATCTTCCGGCGCAGGGAGTTCAGCTCAACCTCATCGAGCTCGGCTATCGGACGTCCCCAGAGCGCGACCTCGCCCTCATCCGGATCCAGAAGTCCAATGATGACCTTCAGCAGGACACTCTTGCCGGTTCCGCTCTGCCCCAGGATAGCCACGTTCTCCCCCTGCGAGAGGGTGAAATCAAGGCCGTCCATCACCTTGAGCGGACCGAAGCTCTTGTGCAGGTCTTTGACCTCTACCAGGATTTTTGATTCGGACATCAACTCAACCTATCAACATGAAAAACTTGGTCAGGATCAGGTCTGCCACCAGCACCACCAGCACGGAGTTGACCATCGAACGAGTCGTCGCCTCTCCCACGCCCTCGGTGGTCTTGGGGGTGCTGAAGCCACTGTAGGTAGCTATCAGGCCAATCAACAGACCGAAGATGGTCCCCTTGCTCAGGCACCCCAGGACATCAACGGGCGTCACCGCGGCGAGTGCCTTGTCCAGGTAAACCGCCGCCAGCACTCCCGTCTCCGAATAGGCCAACAGGTATCCGCCGGTAATTCCCACCAGGCAGGAGATCGCCGTCAGGGCAGGCAGCATGACGGTCATGGCAATCACCCGGGGAAGCGCCAGCTTGGCGACCGGGTCGAGGCCAAAGGCCCTGTAAGCATCAACCTGCTCAGTAACAACCATGGAACCGATCTCCGCCGCCACGCCGGTACCGACACGGCCGGCAAACATGATCGCCGCAAAAACAGGACCGATCTCCCGTACAAAGGCAGCCCCGACTATCGTCGCAACCTGTCCCTCCGCCCCGAAACGCGCAAGCAAAGAGCTGGTCTGTAATACGAGAACGAGACCGATGAAGAGGGCGCATAGATCCACGACACTGAGTGAATCGACTCCGACTCGATACATCTGCCTGATCAGCTCACCGAATCTCACTTTCTTCCTGGAGATCCGAGTGAAAACTGAACCGGAAAAAATTCCGAAGTTCCCGACCGAGGTCAAAAAGATCTTCATAACCCCCCGATTTTAATGCACCGTCGGCATTGAATGGAACGACTTGAGAGCCTCCTTAAGTACCGATATTGCTTCTCCTGAAGCCGAATAAGAGGCCACGTTTGCCCGAAAAATGAGGTAGGCGTATGGAAACACTTACAGAATAAACATTTATGTCGCTGTGGTCCCCACGGGGCTCACAAGTTATATTAACCTCGATTATGGCACTTGCAGCGAAATCATACTCATACGCTCAACAAGTCACGAAGCGAGAGGCGACCAACTTCTACTACGCCTTCCGCCTGCTTCCGCCATCTCGGAGAAACGCGATCTACGCGGTCTACACCTTCAGCAGACGGGCCGACGATGCGGTCGATTCAGTCGAAGAGCTGCAGACCACCCCGGAGGAGGCTGAGGCGAAGCTCGAACAATTACGTGCACTTCTGCGAGGAGAGGCTCCGGATGACCCGCTTGCTCCTGCCATCGAGGACACGATTGAACGATTCGGTGTTCCCCTCGAACATTTTGAAGAGCTGATCAGGGGCATGGAGATGGATCTTCACAACCAGCGCTACCAGACCTTCGAAGAGCTCTACAGGTACTGCTACCGCGCGGCAGCCGCCGTCGGCCTGCTCTGCATCGAGATCTTCGGCTACCAGGGCGATCCGAGCGAACACGCCGAGGCGCTCGGAATCGCGATGCAGCTGACCAATATCCTGCGCGATATCAGCGAGGATATGACCCGTGGGCGCATCTACCTGCCGCTCGAAGATCTCGATCGCTTCGGCTACAGTCCCGGGGAGCTGGAGAGAAACGAGCTGAACCCCGCCTTCAAGAACATGATGAAGTTCCAGGTTGAAAGAGCCCGAAGCTACTTCGATAAAGCCGAACCCCTCTTCCCTCTCATCGAGGCGGAAACCCGCTACTGCCCGGTCCTGCTGAAGAGGCTGTACACCAAGATCCTGGACAAGATCGAGAACCGGGATTATGACGTCTTCAGCCGCCGCCCATCCCTCTCGAGATTTCAGAAGATCGGAATGCTCCTGACCGCCGGAAGAGAGGCCCGCAAAGCCCGACGCGCCCGGCCAGGAAAATAACCGATCAGCTGCCGTTGACCTTCTCCCAGCTCACCATGAACGAGGTCACGAAGCTCGCCAGGCGAACGACCACGAAGACCAGGGCGTTCTTCCTGTGGAGGCTTCGTCCCTCCCCGGTACGATAGAGACGGCGGCCGGTGCGGATCGCGATGATGTAGCAGACGATCGAGATCACCGAAACCAGGATGTGGAAATTGAGCAGCGAGAACAGGTTGTCGTAAAACGACCTCAGCCCCTGCTCAACAGCCCCCTGGCTTTCATTGTGGGTGACCCTGGCGGTAACCTCGACGAGGATGACGTTGAGGAGATCAACAACGAAACAGGTGGTCATCACCTTCATGTGGACCGCCGGCTCGCGCCGTCTGGAGATTCCATAGCACAGTCCGGCGACCACCAGCACATTCACCACGAGGGCTGTAATTACAAGGCTACTCATTTCTGCTCACCACTCATCAAGATAGGCAACGTGTAAATTCTCATCGACAAACTCGCATTTCTCACAACGCACCCCGGGAACCCCGCGGCGTATCTTAACCAGGCCTTCCTCACCACAGTTCGGGCAGATTCTACATGGGACCGCCGGAGAAAGTGTAGAAATTAGTATCCAAAGGAGAAAGGCAAAAAGTAAACATCCTCCCACGATCGCGGGGATCCACATACCGCTCGATATGGTCACAGCCAGCGCAAGGAGAATGATCACGACCCAGAGAATCAGCATTCACGACCATCCGTATCAAATAGGCCATTTTCGAGCATTCGGATCCCGTCGCCGGATCTCCCCTGTTACTCCCCTGACCTTCCAGGTGCTCAGAATGACAAAGCTCAGGTAGAGAAAAAAGAGGACCTGCGGAAAAAGAACCCAGCCCCCGGAGATCGCCTGGCCATAAGCACAGGCCTCGAAGAAGTCCATCCCGCCCAGGGAGCTGTCGATAAATACACGCAGCACCCAGCCGCCAAAAAGACCGAGGAAGAGCCAGATGTAATTCGCTCGCAGGCGCTGTGCCAGGGCCTCGTGAAAGCTGATCTTATAGGACGGCATGAGCAGATCCTCGGAGAGAACCTGGCGCCAATTACCCTCAAGAAGCTCCATCTTGGGATTCAGAGCGGGAACCAGGATATGCACCTCGAGCATCCTCACCCGGGTATGCCAGATGTCGTAATATCTGTAGCGGCGAGCCTCGATACACATGAGCAGAAAAACAAGAAAGCTCGCGAAAATAAGAATCACGTGCGATCCGGAGGTGCCCACATCCCAGGAGCTGAAGGTCCATGAAAAGGCCGCCATCGTGGTGATGATGGCCCAGTTTGTGGTCAGGTCCAGACGGCGGCGCCACTCGGTTTCCCGCTGGACCTCTCCCCTGTAAAAATGCGTGAGCACCTGGAGATAGTCCGAAGGAAACCTATCCTTCGCTTCTTTTTTTCCTGAGCTCTCAGTCAAGACCAGACTCCTCCAGCTTAATTCAACAGGCGCTCTGTCACCTCGTCGCAGAGCACCTCCTTCAAACCAAAATCCTTGTCGAGATACCAGCGCAGCCCCAGCACATCGCCGGCATTGCCGCTGGCCCGGGCCAGGCGCAACAGAAGGACAAGGCGATTGGACCGATCCAGCCGGGCCAGGAGCTTCGCCTTCGACACCTGTCCGGAAAACTGGCCCAGCACACGTCGACGTATAGCCTCCGCCGCCGGACGAATATCCAGATTAGAAGGCTCGCTTGCCTCGATTCCCTTGTCGGCATGTCCCTCGTGACGCCAGAGCACCAGCCCCCGATACGCCTTGATCTCCTCGTTCTCAACCAGGACCTTCCCCTTGTAGGAAAGATCAACGGTCGCCGAAAAGGTAATCGAGACAGTCGTTCTCTCGGCCTTGATCTCCTCATAGCGCAGCTTGCTTTCCAGTCCATCCCACTTGGTCCTCAGAGCGGAGAGCCTGGCATAATCCTCCAGGGCGCGTTTTCCATCATCTACGTGAAGCTCGTACTCCTTGGAGCCCAGGGTAAAGGCACCCAGCGCTCCCTCGGGATCTTTTCTTCCGCCCAATTGGGCACTGACCCGCTGCACCTCGGCACGGGCCGCGGCATCGAGAAGGAATTCCGGCAGTTCCTGCTCAAGACGCTCAAGCTCCCCTCGCTCCGCGGCGCTCATCCCTTTGCCTCCGACAACGACAGGGACTCGCCTGGTGGCTTCCTCGGAATCGCGCGTCGCGCTCGAACGCTTGATCTGTATACGGATTTCCAGGTCCCCCTCTTCCTGTCGTGGCAGCCCTCCATAGTCCTTCTGCACCGCGGTGCGAAACCTCGACTGGGCCACGACCCTGTTCTTCACCTTTTTCTCGTCAATCTCGAGGGAATAGGACGGAACGGGTATCTTCTTTTTCGCTGCCGCCAGCTTGCTCACCAGTTCGGAAGTGCTTTCAAGTGAGACCGCGGCCGCGTAATAAACCGCCGCCTCCGCAAACCTTCCCTGGGAGACCGAGCTGTCGCCCAGGGAAGCAAAATCCGTATCGCCGGCCCCGAGAATCTCTCGCCGGTCGCTGCCGGAGGAAGCTCCCATCGCAAAACATCTCACCAGAAGATCCTCCTCGCCGAGAACCTTCGCCGCAGCCTTCAGAGGGCCGAGAAGCTTCGCGGCTCGGCCACTCAGCTCCGCATGCTCGGCATCCGCCCCTGCGTTCCGATAGGTCTGCTGCGCACCTGAGAGAGCCGCCGTGAGGGTGAAAATACTCGCGCGGCTGGGCTTGTCGATAAACGCGTCGGCCCCCCTGGTAAACTCCCGCTCAAGAGCGGCTCCCGTAGAGCGGTCTCCCCAATCGACCTGGTCACGAAGTTCGCCCAGCTTCGGATCATCAGAGACGATAAAATTATTCCAGCGGGTATCGAGGTCCATGGAAAACAACCCCACCTGCCAGGCCCCCGGACTTTCCGCGCGCGCGAGGATCCCTTCGAAGGAGGGAGAATAGCGGTGCCCATCCAGACTGAAGCTGACTCGGCCCTCCACGCACTCGAAACCGATGCGAGCGTGGCCCGCGGGGTTGTTGCGTCTGGTGAGTTGCCAGCCCGATCCGCCTGCCGGCCGGAGGGGGTCCATGGTAGCGTAATACCTGAATTCACCGGCTCCCCAGGGCCGCAGAGCGAAACAGTAAAAATGGTCATCTCCATCTCTCCTGAGAAACACACCCGCGAAACCCTTTGGAGCCCCTCCGGCAACCGCGAGGTCAACCATTCCGCGAAAATCTCCAAAGCTCGCGGGTTCCATGAGGACACGCGTTCCGGAAATTCCCAGGTAATGAGATTCAACCCGAAGCCCGCTCAAGCTCTTCCTCTCCCCGTCCGGGCTGATTTCCATCCAGTTACGAGGGGCGCTCGCGAAGGTGTGGACTACCGTCGTCCCCTTGCTGGCGCAACCCGCGGCCAGCAGGATCGCGCAGAGGGCAGAGCAGACCTGGATCGGTAAAACGCGGAAAGGAAGTTTCAGAAGAGGCAAGGGAATGCTCCGGAACTGTTTCTCTGCGTGACGCAGAAGCTGAAGTAGCAAGAGAGTAGTGTAACGAAGGAACGGCAAAAAACCCAGAAACCTGCGAAAACAGAGAAGATCATCCTCCAGCCAAACGGACGCCCGGTTTACGCCCGCTGAGAAATTGCGTAACATGCTGCCCCGGCCTGCAACGGATCGAATCCTGGAAACAATGGAGAAAAACATGTCCGCAGAAGAACGTCTCGAGGCTCTCGGCATCGAGTTGCCAGAACCTCCAAAGCCGGTGGCCAACTACGTCACCAATATGATCGTCGACCGATGCCTCTACGTCTCCGGCCACGGCCCCGCGCCGCTGGAGGGCGCGAAACTCACCGGCAAGGTCGGTGCCGACCTCGATGTAGAAGCCGGCTATGTGGCTGCCCGGCAGACCGGCCTCTCCATCCTGGCCACGGTCCGCTCAAGTCTCGGCAGCCTGGACAAGGTTGAGCGCGTGATCAAGCTGCTCGGCATGGTGAACGCGACCCCTGACTTCCTCGAACACCCCAAGGTCATCAACGGCTGTTCAGACCTCTTTGTCGATGTCTTCGGAGAAGAGCACGGCCGCGCCAGCCGCTCCGCGGTCGGCTTCAGCTCGCTGCCCGGCGCCATCGCCACGGAGATCGAGGCGATCTTTCTCATAGCTGAATAACCACGCACGAAGGACAAAGCCATGCCAACCCAAGAAGGCGCCAGGGAGCGCTTGGCCCGTTTTCGGGAAACCCTCGACAGCGATGTCGAGGCTGCCCTGATCTGTCGGCCGGAGCATCTCCTCTACCTGGGAAACTTCTACCCTCTTCCCAACAGCCTCAACCTCCATGGCAGCGGCTACCTGCTCATCGAGAGAGACGGCCCCTGCACGCTATTCACCGACAACTGGCTGGGGGGTGACGCTGTCGAAACGCCGCCGCAGGACTCCAGCCCGGCGGACCTGGTCCTCTCGGCTACCTGGTACGATTGCGTCAAGCCGGCCGTTCCCCGCGGCGCGGTGGTCGCCCAGCTCGTAAACGAAACCCTCGAACAAAAAAAGATCACCCGGCTGGCCGCCGAGACGGCCTTCCTGCCCCGCCAGGCCGCGGCCTGCGTTGATTCGATCATCGACTGCGAACCGACGCTCCTGAGCATGCGAGAGAGAAAATACCCTGACGAGCTCGAGGTCATCCGCCAGGGCGTGAAAACAGCCGAGGCTGTACACCGCGCATCCCGGGAGCTTCTCAAGCCGGGCGTAAGAGAGATCGACTACTATGGCCAGCTGGTGGCCCAGGCGACCAGCGAGGCCGGAGTGCCCTTCGTGATGATGTGTGATCTCGCCTCAGGACAGAGAGCCGCGGGTGGTGGCGGCGCGCCTGGAGAGCGAATCATCGAAGAAGGCGACCTGGTCATCCATGACATCTTCCCCTATGTAAAGGGCTATCGCGGCGACATCACCAACACCCTGGTGGCCGGTGGAAATCCAACCAGCGAGCAAACAGAGCTTTTTGAGCTGGTTGCGGTCAGCCTCGACAGGGCGGAGGCCCTGCTCAGGCCCGGCACCTCCGCCAGCGCCTTCAGCGAGGTGATCATCGAAACCTTCGCCGCCGAGGGAGAGGAGCTGGTCCACCACGCAGGACACGCCATCGGGCTCGGACATCCGGAGGCGCCGGAGCTGGTCCTCGAAAGCGACAGGACCATCGAAAGCGGCATGGTGCTGACCCTCGAGCCCGGCATCTACGGCAAGCCCACCGGAGGCATCCGTCTCGAACACGACTACCTGATCACCGACGATGGCTTTGAACGACTCTCAAACCATGAGCTCGGCCTCGCCTGAGAGCCGGCCCGGGCGCTTCGCGAGAAAAAAACCCCTTGATCATCAAGCTGCTGATTCTCTTCCTTGTCATCGCCGCTCTCTTTTATTTTCCACAATATCTCCCCAGGCTCTTCCGGTTTCTCGGCATCCGGATCGGCCAGGCCGGGCGGCTCGGCAAGGAACTGGCCACTGGCGTCGAGGTTCCGGATAGCGTGCTCGCGGACCTCGAAGCCGGAACCGGAAAAATCCTGCTCGAGAAAGCCCTCGCAAACTACCCCGAGGTGCCAGGGTCGGCCCGGGCCGCCGCGGTGGAAAAGCTGGGTTCCCGGCTGGCCTCGAAGGCTACAAGGCAGCAGCTGCCCTTCTCCTTCACCATCATCGACGACCCGGCCCCCAATGCCTGCGCAATACCGGGAGGCAGTATCCTTATATCGCAGTCGCTTGTTGAGCTTTGCTCCTGCGAGGATGAGCTCGCGGGGGTGCTCGCGCACGAGATCCAGCACATCGACCGCCGTCACGCGCTGAACACCATCGCTAAAGATTTCGCGGCAAAGCGGCTCCTGAATATTGGCGGGCCCATGTTGCGCAAGGCCGCAGAGCTCCTGGAAGTTCTCATCGACCGGGGCTACCAGCAGGACCAGGAATTCGAGGCTGACATCGAGGGAGCGCGGCTGGCGAAGCGGGCCGGCTTCGATCCGGCCGGCCTTGCCGACCTGCTCGAGAAGCTGGGTATGCTCGAGCCGCTGGAGAACAACCTGCGGATCGAGGAGCTTCCGTACTTCAGCACTCACCCACCCATCCAGGAGAGGGTCCGAAGGCTCCGGAAGCTGGCCTGATAACGGCCCTGCAAAAACCCGGGGCGCACGGGAGGCTCTCCGGAACAGTCCCGGCTCTACTTGTCGTAGGACCTCTTCGGACTACCCTGGTAGAGCTGCCTCGGCCTGGCAATGCGCTGGTCCTTGTCGTCTAAACACTCATTCCACTGCGACAGCCAGCCTGATGTCCTGCCAATCGCGAAGAGGACAGGGAACATCGGCGTCGGGAAACCCATCGACTGGTAGATGAGCCCTGAGTAGAAGTCGACATTGGGGTAGAGCTTGCGATCGACGAAGTAGTTATCCTCGAGAGCAATCCTCTCAAGCTCCAGGGCGATATCCAGCAGAGGATTCATTCCCTGGACCTCGAAGACCTCGTAGGCGAGCTTCTTGATGATCTTGGCCCGGGGATCGTAGTTCTTGTACACCCGGTGGCCGAAGCCCATGAGACGTATCTTGCTGTCCTTGTCCTTCACCTGCTCGATAAAGCCAGGGATATTGTCCTTATCACCGATCTCGTTGAGCATCCTGAGCACGGCCTCGTTGGCACCGCCATGCAGCGGTCCGTAGAGAGCGGCAGCGGCCGCCGCCAGGCTCGAATAGGGGTCGCTGTAGGAACTGCCAACGCCGCGCATGGCGCTGGTTGAGCAGTTCTGCTCATGGTCGGCATGCAGGGTAAAGAGCACATCCATAGCGCGCTCGAGAACCGGGTTCGGAGTGTAGGTGCCGTCATCGTCGGCAAAAACCAACCTCAGGAAATTTGCCGCGAAGCTCTCGGTCGGATCCGGATCGAGGTAGGAAAGTCCGGCGTTACGCCTGAAGGCGTAGGCTGACAGGGTCGGAACCTTGCTCACCAGCCTGTGGATCTGCTGCAGGCGATTTTCCGGGTCGTTGACATTCTTGGCATCCGGGTAATAGGTCGCCAGGCAGGCAAGGCTGCTGATGAGCATTCCCATGGGATGAGCGTCTTCAAGGAAGCCATCGAAGAACTTCTGCATGCTCTCGTCGACCGCCATATTCTCGCCGACCGTGCCAGCCAGCTGGGCCAGCTCATCGTCACTTGGAAGCTCGCCATGCAGAAGAAGATGCACGACCTCGAGAAAGCTGCTCTTCTCGGCCAGCTCTTCAATCGGGTACCCCCTGTATTCGAGAATACCCTTGTCACCATCGATGTAGGTGATCGTACTCTTGCAGGATGCTGTGTTTGAAAAAGCCGGGTCATAGGTCATGAGCCCGAAGTCGTCATCCGGCGTCTTGATCTGCCTGAGCGCGATCGCTGGCAAAGCGCCATCCACCAGGTCGATGTCGTAGGACTCGCCGGTACGATGGTCGGTAATGGTTACAGCCTCTTTTGTCATTCTGAAACTACCTAAAAGATCCTGTTGAAGTAAAATTGAAGACCCCAAAATACAGGAATGTGAAAAAAATATCTACGTCAAGAGGGCCTGAAACCTTGACCTCTTGGATTCCGGGGCCCGCTCGGTTAACCTTAGCCTCTTGCCCCAACACCCCATGGAACAAATTACATGAGCACAACCGAGAACCAGAAAGCCGAATCCACAGCCGAGACCGACCGATTCCAGCCCCTGATCGAGACCCTGGATGAGTCCGGCGTACAGGCCACCATCGAGCTCCTGGCTAAAACACTCGAGAGCGAAAAGAAATTTCCGCAGCTTTTTGAAGCCCTCCTGATGAAGAAACGCCACCAGCTCGGACTCGCGCTCGAAGGCAGCGACTCGATCCGGGACATTCCCGAGGAGCACCGCCAGGAGGTTGAGGACTACTACGTCGAGGTCTGCGGGATCATCGGCGGACACCTTCTCGCCGAAGGTAAGATCGGATTAGCCTGGCCCTACTTCAGGGCCATCGATGACCCGGCCGCGATCGCTGAGGCTATCTCATCCTGGGAACCACCGGAGGACTGGGGTGAATACAAGGAGGACGAGGAGGAAACCGACGAGGACGATCTGGATGGCATCATCGAGGTCGCCTTCAACCAGGGCGCCCATCCGGTGCGCGGCTACGAGCTGATCCTCTCGCACTACGGAACCTGCAGGGCGATCACGACATTTGAGCACCAGTTCCCCTACCAGGGGGAAACCAGGGAAGCCTGCGGTAAGCTGCTTATCGACCAACTCTACGGGGAGTTGCTCGACAGTCTGCGCAACGACATCGAGACCACCGAGAACAAGGAGCCGTCGAAAGAAGATGATGTGGGCACGCTCATCTCAGAGAGAGAGTGGCTGTTCGAGAGCCTCGGCTACCACATCGACATCTCCCATCTCCAGTCCTGTGTCCGCGCCGCGGCCACCCTGGAAGACCCGGAGACGGTCAACAAGGCCATCCAGATGTGCGACTATGGCCGCCGCCTGGGACGGGACTACCAGGTCACCGAGCGTCCACCCTTTGAAGATTTTTATAACGACTACCGGATCATGCTGCGGGCCCTCTCGGGAGAAGGCGTAGATGGCGCCATCCGCTACTACACCTCCAAGATGGAGCGCACCGACCCGGATGAAGATGGCAACAACTTCCCCGCCGAGGTTCTCACCTTCCTGCTCGCGCAGGTCGGTAGACCAGAGGACGCCATCGCGGTCTACATCGAGCACCTCAAGGATGCCCCCGGCCCCCTGTCCGTCTGCCCGAGCCTGCTCCAATTGAGCGCCCTGGCGGGAGACTACTCCCAGCTCCTGGAGACAGCCCGGGAAAAGGATGACCTCCTGCAGTTCGGCCTTGGGCTGGTCAAAAGAGCCGCGGCCTCGGAGCCGAAGAGCTGACGGCTTGAGACCTGGGCATCGCCTGCCGGCGCCGGAAGCATTTATATTCGACCTGGATGGAACCCTGACCATCCCCCATCTCGACTTTGACAAGATTCGCCGGGACATGGGGATCTCCGAGGGTCCCATCCTCGAGCAGCTCGAGTGCCTCGATGCCGAGGCGGCCGGGCCTGCCCGCAAGGCGCTCGAGAGACACGAAGAAAAAGCGGCCAGCACGGCGGTTCTCCAGCCCGGGGCCCGGAGGGTTCTCTCTGAGCTCAGATGCAGAAACCACCCCACAGCCATCCTCACCCGTAACAGCCGCCTCTCCCTGGACACGGTTCTTCAACTGCACGAGCTGGAAGTCGACGCATCGCTCAGCCGGGAGGAAGCCGCCATAAAACCATCACCTGAGCCCGTCCTGCTGCTCTGCGAAAAGATGGGAGTAGATGCCGCAAAAACCTATGTCATCGGCGATTACATCTTCGATATCGAGTCAGCTCAAAGAGCTGGGGCGGTATCAGTCCTCCTTCTTAATCCAAAGAATTCAATGTTTTCGGAACAGGCAGACCTTAGAATTGCCAACCTTATGGAAATTCTCGACTTCCCGAAACAGTGCCGGGAAAAAACTGCTTGAAATTAGACCCCAAACACGGTCTTTTTGTTCGTTTCACGCGGTAATTCATCGCTGCAAAAT
>DCKY01000234.1:8019-12173 GCA_002320775.1 Planctomycetes bacterium UBA1662 | reverse complement strand
AATTCATCGCTGCAAAATCACACAACCAGAGAAGCTTCTTCAATATGGGACATTACACAGGTCCAAAAGCCCGAATCAACAGAAGGTTGGGACTGGATATCTATGATTCCGCAGGCGCCCTGCGCGCCACCCACCGTCGCCCCCACCCTCCCGGTAAGCAACCGACCAGGAGGAGACGACCCACCGATTATGCCCGGGCCCTCATCGAGAAGCAGAAAATTCGTCACTACTACGGACTCAGCCAGACCCAGCTCGAGCGGTTCTTCAAGCTCGCCAAGAAGCAGGGCGGCAACAAGGGTCAGAACCTCCTGCTGCTTTGCGAGCGCAGACTCGACAACGTAGTCAGCAGGTCCGGTCTCGCCACCACCAGGGCGCAGGCCCGCCAGGCGGTAGCCCACGGCCACTTCATGGTCAACGGCCGCAAGACCGACATCCCCAGCTACATCTGCAAAACCGGCGACACCATCCAGGTGCGCGCGAGGGAGAACCTCCAGAAGATCTATTCCAAGCGTCTCGAAGGAAGCGATGCTCCGGAATGCACCTTCATCGCCGTTGAACCGGCTGAGATGATGGCCAAGGTCGTAAGCGACCCGAGCCCCGAAGACATCGGAGTCCCGGTGAACATCAACCAGGTGGTCGAATTCCTGAGCCGCTAGGCTCCGTCTCCTTTCTGGTACAGGCTTCCAGACGGAAGGGTCTATTGCGTACAATGGGCTCTTTGATTTCCGTATCTGAAGGCTGCTACCAGAGGTAACCCATGAACCGACGCGTATTCTTTCTCTGCGCCGCCCTGCTCGCGAGCCCCGCAACAGCACCGGCACAGAACGTCGACGTCAAAGTACACACACTTGAGAACGGCCTGAAGGTGCTCATGGTTCCCCGCCGGGGCGACCCCAACATCACGGCCGGCTGGATCGCCAAGGTCGGCTCTGTAAATGAACGCCCCGGGATCACAGGCATCGCCCACCTCTTCGAGCACATGATGTTCAAGGGGACCCGCACGATAGGCACCTCCGACATCGACAAGGACCTGCAGACTCTCGCCAGGCTCGATGCCATCAAGGGCGAGATGCAGAAGGAAGAGGAGGAGCTCGCTCGACGGCTGCGCGTAGGCGAGATCTCCGATACGCGCGACCCGAAGGTCCGCTCCGCCAGGCACCAGGAGCTGCGAAAAAAATTTGAGGCGCTCCTCAAGGCCCAGAAGGCCAACATCGTCAAAGACGAGTTCGACAAGATCTACAAGGGTAACGGCGCCTCGGGAATGAACGCCGGGACCTCCTACGACTTCACGATCTACTTCGTGAACGTACCTGCCAACAAGCTCGAGCTATGGTTCTGGATGGAGTCCGACCGGCTCTTGAACCCGGTCTTCCGCGAATTCTATTCTGAACGGGACGTGGTTCGCGAGGAACGGAGGCTGCGAGTGGAGAGCACCCCCACGGGTAAATTCGAGGAGCAATTCGACGCTCTCTTCTGGGGCTCCTCCCCCTACAGCTGGCCGGTGATCGGCTGGCCAAGCGACGTGGAGGGGATCACCAGGGAGGAGGCGATGTCTTTCTACGGAGTCTATTACGCCCCGAACAACCTCACCGCCTGCCTGGTGGGTGACTTTGAGCCGGAGCAGGCAAGCCAGCTGGCGGAAAAATATTTCGGGCGGCTTAAAAGAGGCCCGAAGCCCCCGCCGGCGGTGCGCACGATCGAGATCAAACAACTGGCTGAAAAAAAGATGACCGGCTATGCCGAGACCAAGCCGCAGGTGCGGTTGCGCTACCACTCGGTGGCCGATGGGCATGTCGACGAGCCGGCGCTGGTCGTCCTGCAGGACATCCTGAACGGACGAACGGGGCGGTTCTACAAGTCCCTGGTGCTCGACAGAAAGATTGCGACCTCGGCTGGAGGCGGACAGGAAGGACGCAAATACGAAGGCTACTTCGAGGTCTCCGCGACCGCCGCCGAGGGCCACACTCCGAAGGAGGTCCAGGGAGCCCTGGAGACGATCCTCGAGGAGCTCAAGGAGAAGGACGTAGGCTCTCGCGAACTGCAGAAGGTGAAAAACCAGCGCGCCGCCAGCGAGTTCCGTAAGCTCAGAAGCAACTTCTCCCTCATGCTGCAATTGCTGCTCCGGGATTCCTACAGGGGCTGGGAAACGATCAACTCCGACCCGGCCCTGCTCCAGGCCGTCACCGCGGCTGATATCAAGCGCGTCGCCGCGAAATATTTCACCCGCGAGAACCGAGCCGTCCTGGTCTTCCACACGAAGGAGAAACCCGCCCCTGAAAAGGGAGCGGCCCCGAAAAAGGAGGATCCCGACCTCGCGGGACTCTCCCCGGAGGAACGGCAGAAGGCTACGCTGCTCAAAAGCAACCTGCCCGCCATGGACCGCGCAACCACGGATAAGCTGCGGGAGAACATCTCCACCGGCCTGCTCAACGCGCCGAAAGAGAGCCAGGATTTCCTCAAGGCTCTTTTGAAGATCATCGACAGGCACCTTGAGGGGAAGGAATAACCAACATGAAATATCTCATAGACAGAAACCAACGACAGAAGAAGACCAGCGCGGTCCGCCGCGGACTCTCGCTCCTCGCACTCGTCGGCATCCTGCCGACAACAGCCTGCGCCACAACCCCCGGGGATCCGGATATCGCAGCCCATCCGACCGAGCTGAAGTTCTCCGAGCTCAGCTTCACTCCGCCCGAGGCAGCCAAAGCCAGGAGCGTGCTTTCCAACGGCACACCAGTCTATGTGGTCGAAGATCCCAGCCTCCCACTCGTAGATCTGCAGGTAATGATCCGGGTTGGAGCCTACCTCGTACCGGCGGGAAAAGAGGGCATCGCCGGAGCGGTCGGCAGCCAGATCAGGGCCGCTGGAGTCGAGGGCAAGAGTCCCGAAGCCTTCGACGAAGAGGTCGCCTTCCTCGCGGCCGAAATGGGCACCTCGATCGGAGGTACCCAGGGAAGCGCAAGCTTCAACTGCCTGGCCAAGGATCTCGAGCAGGTAATGGAATTGTTCTTCCACATGCTTAGAAAGCCAGCCTTTGACCAGAAACGGCTCGAGATCTACCGCAGCCAGGTGCTCCAGAACCTCGCGCGCCGCAACGACTCAACGGACTCCATCGAGAGCAGAGAATGGCAGCGACTGCTGCGCGGCCCCAGGCACTTCACCAACGACAAGGTAACGAAGGACGTGGTTGAGGGAATCACCCGCGAAGACCTCACGGCCTTCCATCGAAAACATTTCCATCCCGGCAACTTCATCATCTCCGTCTCGGGCGATGTGAATCGTGAGCGCGTACTGGCCCTGCTGGAAAAACACCTCGCCGACTGGAAAAGCCAGGGCGGCGAGCCAGCGAAGATCCCCGCGCCCGGAGCTCCCGCGAGTCCCGGGGTCTACATGGTCGACAAACCCGATGTCAACCAGGGACGGGTCGGCATCGGACACATCGGAGTCAAGAGAGACCATCCGGACTATTTCGCCCTGCGCGTGATGAACCATATCCTCGGCGGCGGCGGCTTCGTCTCCCGCATCATGTCCCGGGTCCGCTCTGATGAAGGACTCGCCTATACGGCCCGGTCGAGCTACGACTTCGGTGTCTACTACCCTGGAATCTTCCGTGCCTACTTCCAGTCCAAGAGCGAATCGGTGGCACATGCCGCCACCCTGGTGCTCGAGGAGATCGAAAAGATCCGTACGACCCCGGTCAAGCAGGCAGAGATCGACAACGCGAGAAATTATATGGTCGAGGTTTTCCCGCGCTTCTTCGCAAGCGCCAGCCAGGTGGCCGGGACCTTCGCCAACGAAGAATTCACCGGTCGCTCCAGCGATTTCTTCGCCACCTACCGCGACCGGATCAGGGCGGTAACGCCGGCAGAGATCATGCGCGTGGCAAAAAAACACCTCGTGCCGGAGAAGCTCATCATCCTGATCGTGGGCAACTCAAAGGACATCCTTGCCGGGGATCCCGACAAGCCCCAGTTCTCGATCAGGAAGCTCGCCGGGGGAAGAACCATCGAGAAGATTCCCCTCGCCGATCCCCTCACGCTGAAACGCGAATAGCCAAACCTGAGAACCCGGAGAAAAGTACCATGAAAAGCGCTCTCTCAAGACGCCGCTTCCTAGGCGCAGGCGCAGCGGCGGCCGCCGCCGCGGCGGAGGCG
>DCKY01000234.1:7550-7720 GCA_002320775.1 Planctomycetes bacterium UBA1662 | reverse complement strand
CGGCGGCCGCCGCCGCCGCGGCCGTACCGGCCGCCACGAACCTCGAAGCCATCGAGCCCGCTCCGCCGGCGAAGCCGGTCTCCATTTCGAGTGCCAACGGACTAGCGGCAACCGCCAGGGCCGTGAAGCTGATGGACGCGAAGGATGACACCCTCGAGGCCGTCATCAGC
>DCKY01000234.1:0-7240 GCA_002320775.1 Planctomycetes bacterium UBA1662 | reverse complement strand
GGCCGTCATCAGCGGGGTGAACATTGTCGAGGCCGACCCGAAGGACATGTCCGTGGGATACGGAGGACTGCCGAACGAGGATGGAATCGTCGAGCTCGATTCCTGTTGCATGCACGGACCCAGCTCCAACGCAGGCTCGGTAGCCTCGATCAGGGACATCAAGCTGCCATCACGCGTCGCCCAGCTGGTGCTCAAGAGAACCGACCACGTAATGCTGGTGGGAGAAGGAGCGCGTCGATTCGCCCTGGCCCACGGCATGAAGGCGGAAAACCTCCTGACCGACGCCGCGCGCCGGAAGTGGCTGAAGTGGAAAGAGAACCTCTCCGATAAAGACGACTGGCTCTCGCCAAAGGAGGCGGAGACGGGCCACGAGGCCCGGCCTACCGGAACCATCACCTGCCTCGGCCTCAACCCGGCCGGAGAGCTCTCCGGGGTCACCTCGACCAGCGGGCTGGCCTACAAGATCCCGGGCCGGATCGGAGACTCCCCGATCATCGGCGCGGGCCTCTACGTCGATAACGACGTCGGCGCCTGCGGCGCGACTGGCCGCGGCGAGGCTGTCATCATCTCCTGCGGCTCCCGGATCGTGGTGGAAAACATGCGCCATGGCATGAGCCCGGAGGCGGCGGTGAAGGATGTCCTGAAGAGAATCGTCAAGCAGACTGTCGACCCGAGGCTGCTCGACAAAAAGGGCCGCCCGGACTTCGAGGTGGTGCTCTACGCCCTCCACAAGGACGGCCGGCACGCCGCCGGCTCGATCTACAAGGGAAGGCAATACGCCGTCAACGAAGGCGGCGAAAGTAAGCTCCTTGACTGCGTCCACCTCCTTGATCGCTGAAAAGATCCTGCCGAAGACAGGGCCTACTCAGCGGCCTGCCTCCAGGAAGCGCCGCGCACCCTGTAGTACAGCAGGTGCTGGGTCTGGTTGTAGAAAACCACGGTGTCGATGAGAATCGCGCGCGCCGCGGCCACAGCCCGGATGGCCTCGAGAAAGAGGCAACCTACTAATCTCTCCAACCCTAAACTTCAAGTAACCGCAGCCGCTTCAAAGCAGCGTTATCGGTACTGCGAGAGCGTTTTAGAGCCCATTTCATGTCCTTCACAACACCCCAACAAAATTTCAAAGAGTGGCAGCACAGTGCTTTTTTGAAGACGACCTCGCTGGCTATAATACGGGTTTCCCCCCAGCCGGACTGTACCGGCAGATGTCAGCAACCCCTGGTAGAGACCGCGGCTTGACCTTCCATAAAAGACTCCTGATCCTGTCCGTTCTCCTTGCCCCCCTCTGCGTCTCCTGCCGGCGGCAGCCGCCGGAAATCCAGCCGGACGGCCAGGCCGAAGAGAAGACCGCCGCCAAGCCTGACTACGCGGGCTCCCTCTCCTGCAAACGCTGCCACGAAAAGGAATACGTGAAATGGATGAATTCGCACCACGCCCTGGCGGAGGTTCCCTTCGATCCGGAGAAACACGGCCCGGCCTTTGAACCCGGGCAGACGGTCCGCCACGGAAAGCGTGAATCCGTCATTGGAAAGAAGGACGGAAAATACGCTGTCATCACCGAGGGAGCGGATGGAAAGATCACCCCCTTCACCCCGCTGCGGATCATCGGAAAGAGCCCCCTCTGGCAGGCGGTCGTACCCGGTGAACGCGGGCGCTACCAGGTCATGGCCCTGTCCTACGACCCCCATAAGCATGAATGGTTTGACGTCTACGGCGACGAGGACCGCCGGCCGCATGAATGGGGCTTCTGGGCAAACCGCGGCATGACCTGGAACTCCATGTGCGGCAGCTGCCACACCACCGACTACCATAAGAACTACGACCCGGGGACGGATACCTACGACACGAAGTTCTTCGAGCTCGGCGTCGGCTGCGAAGGCTGCCACGGCCCCTACAAGGATCACGTCACGCAAATGGAAGCCGAGGGCAAAACCGGGGCCGGCGACTCATCCGACGTCGCCGTCAGCTGGCCGCCGAAATCCTTCCTCGAAAAACGCCCCGAGGGGCAACCCGCCATCAGCGGCAAGGAGCGAACCCGCCTCGACGTCATCCTCGACACCTGCGGCTCCTGCCACGCTCGGCGAGTCGATCTGACCGGCAAGTTCCGCCCCGGAGACAAGTTCCTCGACCACTACCGCCCGGTGATCCCCGACGAGAGCGAGGTCTACTACGAGGACGGACAGGTCCACGAGGAGGACTACGAATACACATCCTTCATCTCCAGCCGAATGCACGACATGGGAGTGCGCTGCATTCACTGCCACGACCCGCACACCTCCAAGCTGCGAGCCCAGGACAACGACCTCTGCCTTGGCTGCCACGAGGGCAAGATTGACCCCGCCACCCACTCGCATCACGACGTCGCCCAGGCCGGCGGAAAATGCGCCAACTGCCACATGCCGCTGACGACCTATATGCAGCGCCATCCGCGCCGCGACCACGGTTTCACGATCCCCGACCCCACGCTGACGCGGGATTACGACATCCCCAACGCCTGCAATCGCTGCCATACCGACAAGAAAACCGACTGGGCCATCGAGTGGACCGAGAGGTGGTATGGGAAACGAATGAACCGCCACACCCAGCGGCGCGCGCGCGCCCTCGCCGAGGCGAGAAGGGCGAAGGACGGCGCTGACGAAGATCTCACGGCCATCCTGGCCGTTGAGAACTCCAAGTTCTGGAGGAGCGCGGCCCTGGGACTGAGCGGTCCCTGGCTGCAGAGCAACCCCGACCTGCAGAAGATACTCTTTGACTCCCTGACAGACGAAGATCCACTGCTGCGCACCACCGCCGCCCGGATGACCGAGACGCTGCTGGCCAACCAGGCTCTCCCGCCGCAGGTCAGGGGCAACATTGAGGCCCTGCTCTCCAAGCTCCTCAAGGACCCTGTCCGCTCGGTTCGAATCGATGCGGCGTGGACACTCAGAAGAACACTTTCCCGGTACAGTGATGTCGCCCGCGAGTTGAACGATTACCTGCTGTACAACAGCGACCAGCCTACCGGAGCCCTTCAGATAGGAGCCTACCACCTCGACAACCCAAACGCCGGAGGTGTCAACGAGGCGATCAGATGGATGCAAAAGGCCGTCAGCTGGGACAAGAACTCTCCCTTCCTGCACCAGTCCCTCGCCATCGCCTACAGCCGGAAAGGACAACAGAAAGAGGCGATCGAAAGCATGGAGCGGGCCCACAAGCTCGAGCCCCAGCAGGTGATGTACGCCTACAATCTCGCCCTCGGGCTCTCTGAGATGGAGCGTTTCGAGGAGGCCGAAAAATACCTCGAGCTCACCGTCCAGCTCGATGCGGAATTCACCCGCGCCTGGTACAACCTCGCGCTGGCCCGCAATCGTCTCGGCAAGAACCAGGAGGCCATCGATGCCCTGCTCAGGGTTGAAGAGATCGAGCCCCGGAACGTCGACTACATCTACACCCGCGCCACTATCCTGCGGGACATGAAGCGGTACCAGGACGCCCTCGACACGGTACGACAGGCTGAGAAGCTGGCTCCCGGAGCGCCCCTGCTGCTCCAGTTCCGCTCAAGCCTGCACAAGGAGCTCGGGCAGGAAGCTGAGGCCAAGGCGGCCTGGCAACAATACCGCCAGGCCGAGGCGCTCCAGCGCCTGCAGAGCCAGGGGGGAATCCCCGGGCTGGAGCGTCCCTGAGAGACTGGGAGCCCTCAATTCACCGGAAACCGGGGCTCTTCTCCATTGAGAATGCGAACGATGTCCTCGACAACCATGGAGCACCCGTAGACTCCCTCCCGGCTGAAGCCCGCCCGGTGCGGCGTCACCACCACATTGGACAGCTCGAAGAGAGGATTGTCGGCAGTGGGCGGCTCCTCCTCGTAGACGTCCAGACCGGCCCCGGCGATACCTCCGCTCCTGAGAACCTCTACCAGCGCCGCCTCGTCGACCACAGGACCTCTCGACACATTAATGAGATAAGCTCCGGTCTTCATCTTTGAAAGGGCTTCCGAATCGATCAGGTGCCGCGTGTTGTCGGACAGGTTGACGTGCAGGGTGACGATATCGCTCCGCCGGAGAAGCTCATCGAGTTCCACCCGTTCGGCTCCGAGCTCCGTCTCGGCCTCGGTGTTGACAAGCTGGTCGTGGTAGAGAATCTTCATATCGAATCCGAGCCTGGCTGTGCGGGCCACCCGCAGGCCGGTCCGTCCCAGGCCGATGATTCCAAGCGTCTTGCCGAGGAGCTCGAAGTCAGGGTTGTTGGAGGGCTGCCGAAAGACCGCCTCGCGGGCCTCCCGGTCGCCTGCCACCACCCGGCGAACCAGCGCCAGCATCATCATCATGGTGTGCTCGGCTACGGGTTGGATAATCGACAGCGGAGTGTTGACCACCCGGACTCCGCGCCGGCCCGCGGCATCGAGGTCGACATTGTCGTAGCCGACGCCCATCCGGCCAATGACCTTCACCTTCGGAGCTAACTCGAAAAAAGCCTCATCGAAGGGCAGCGAGGCGTTGGCGACAACGCCGACACAGTCGCGGGCCGCCTCGAAGCTGCCCTCGACATCCGCCTCGGGAACGTACACCGGCTCCAGGCCGTTATCAGCCAGTATCTTCAGCGCGTCCGGATGCGCCTCCGCGTTGATCAGTACGCGATTCATCGTTGCCACCACCTCTCCTTGAACACTTTGCGCGGTTCGCAAACTATACTGCCGGAGACGCCTGCGGGAAAGACCGGATTGCCTCAGAAGCTGCGGCTTCCGCCAGGCAGAAGACGGTAGAATCCGACGAAGGCGGCGATGAGGAGGATCGGAAAAAGGCCCATATAGCGGGCGTAGGGATTCTTCCCGACGGTCCCCATGATTTCCTCCGCCACCGTGTCGAGATCGTATTCCGGTCTCGAAGGCGCGCTGAAAGTGAAGAGGTGCCCGGCTGTTCCATCGACAATATACTGCAGTTGATCGAACACCCCATCCCCTGTCTGCAGGGTGCTGACCACGCGAAAAACCGGCAAGCCGCCGCGCTCGGCGACCTCCACCTGGTCGAGCCGATAGCCCAGGATGGCGGGATCACGCTGCAGCTCGTTTTCAATTCCTTCCCGGATCTCCCAGAGCCCCTCTTCGGCCACCGTGATTCGTCCGGGCAGCCTGCTGGAACGCAGGTGGATATCCGCCCCGTCAGCGCTATCGAGATAGTATTCGAGCGATCCCCCCTCAGCCGACGGTTGCCCAGTACGTTCCCACTCCGATGGCACATCGAAGGTCAGCTCACCGAGCCACTGCGACTCTTTACGGAGAAAACCTCCGAAGATGCCGACCGCCACCACGACGATCAATCCCCATGCGAACATTTTGTCCAGGTTCATAGCTAACCCCTGTACCGGCAAAGTACCCTGCTGCCCAACCCGGATAAGAAAACCTAAAGCCCCCAGATAAGTATCGCCTGCGGGGCCAAAAGCGGCAAACCAGGCTGCCTTCGGGGGCGTTTACCGGAACCTGTCGACTCGGATACGCTCAGCCCTCTCCAGGCTCGTCTCCAGCGGTTTCTTCATCTTCCGGCATATAGCGCTCCTGGATAAAGCCGAGCGCGTCCAGCACGCATTGCTGCAGCCAGGTGAGCAGATGAAGCAGGGCCAGCTCCTCGCTTATTTCTTCGTCGGGATCCAGCCCGGCACTCCAATCGTTCTCCGTGATATCAAGCTCGACGCCAAGATAGAGACGGGTGTCGTTGAGAAAGCCCAGCCAGGTTTCGACCGACCGCTCCGGGATGGTAACCTCCACCCCCTCCTGCAGGATTTCCCAATCCTCGAAGGTCTTTCGAAAGACCTCCAGGCTCTCGAGCTTGCTCTTGCGAAGGTCATCTCCGAGCAGCTTGCGATATTCGGCCTCCTTGCCCTCATCTTCGTAGGCCACCGGAAACAGACGCTCGGCCACCCGGCGGTTGAAATCCTCGCGTGAGAGGAGCTCCTCGATACGCTGCGGCAAGGTGTAGAGGACCAGCCCCTCTCCATGAGGAAGGCTGACCCTCAAGCTTCCATCTTCCTGTCGTTGAACGGGCTCCATCTGAACTCAACCTGTCTGTTTCTCGAGTGTCGCCTGCAGTCCGTAGCGATGCAGGCGGCTGACGAACAGCTCAGCCTTTTCGCGTTCGCAGCTGGTAAGAATAGACCGGCCGGCCTTGTGCACCTCGATCATATGGCGGGTGGCCAACTGCTCCGACATGCCGAAGACCTTCTGGAACACATACACCACGTAGGACATCAGGTTGATCGGATCATCCCAGACAATTACGTTCCAGACCCGGTCAAGGCGGGTGGCGGTCTCGGTATCCGGGAGGCTGACCGTCCCGGGATCGTCAACCGCGCGGGCTGGGGCAGCCTCTTCGAAAAGCGATGGAAAAGTCGTCGCGAACATCATCTTCAGACCCTAGCAGAGAGACCCATCAGGAAAGCGCCTATTCTACACATGAAAAAGGCGGCGGGCGAAAGCCTGTCCTGATCATCAGAGAATCTATTTCTCGCCCGGAGCCGCCTCGGAGCCACTCTCGATAGCCCCTGTCAGCCCGACTTCACCCTCGCTGCGTGACACAACCGCCGCGCAGGTGGTGTCGCTCCAGACGTTGGTCGCGGTGCGCAGCATATCGAGTGGACGGTCCACTGCCAGCAGCAGGATCACAGCCTCCGTCGGAAGGTTGAGCGCGTTCAGAATCGTCAGCATCATCACCAGGCCCGCCGAAGGGATCCCCGCCGCCCCGATGGATGCCAGCAGAGCCGTTATCACCACGGTCAACTGGATCACCAGGGTGATCTCAAATCCGGCCGCGACCGAATAATACTGGGCGAGAAAGATAACCCCCATGCACTCGTACAGCGCCGTACCGTCCATGTTGATGGTCGCCCCAAGCGGCAGGCAGAAAGACGAGACCCTGTTGCTGGCACCACCTCCCTCCTTGACCGTTCGCATGGTTACCGGCAAGGTTGCCGAAGATGAACTGGTCGAGAAAGCCGTGATAAGCGCCGGCCACATGGCTTTGGCCCAGGCCAGCGGGTTGATACGACCGAGCAGCAAGAGAATCAACGGCAAGGTAACACAGAAATGAACTGCGATCGCGAGCACCACACAGCCCATAAACACCAGGAGGTCGGCAAACACATCCAGGCCGGTCTTCCCAACCACCCTGGCAATCAAGGCGACAACGGCGATCGGGATAAACTTGAGGATGAATTCAACCATCTTCATCATCACCTCGAAGCCCGACTCGAAGAGCTGCCTGAGCAGACC
>DCKY01000104.1 GCA_002320775.1 Planctomycetes bacterium UBA1662 | reverse complement strand
CGCTCACCGCTCACCTGGCTGAAGAACTACCGGGGTCCCGCCATCGACATCAACGCCGGGATCCGGGATGGTCACGCCGGCAGCGTCCCCATCAGCCATTCATTGCTCGCCTTTAACAGGATCGCCGAAAAAAAAGACCGGGTCGCTGTGGCCGACATCCTCTCCATGACGAAAACCGCGAANNGTTGACCGCGACCGTGTCTATCTCGTCGGGACCTCAGGAGGAGGCCACGCGGCCCTGCTCCTGGCCGGAAGACTGCCCGGGCTCTGGGCCGGGGTGTCCGCCTGGGTCGGCATCTCTGATCTCTCGGCCTGGCACCGCGAGTGCAAAAATTCAAAACGCAGGTACTGGCGCGACATCGAGGCCTCCTGCGGTGGCCCTCCCGGCAAGAGCGCCGTGATTGATCGAGAATACAGCCAACGCTCACCGCTCACCTGGCTGAAGGACTACCAGGGCCCGGCCATCGACATCAACGCAGGGATCCGCGATGGACACACCGGCAGCGTTCCCATCAGCCATTCCCTGCTCGCCTTCAACCGGATCGCCGAGAAAAAAGACCGGGTCGCCGTGGCCGACATCCTTGCCATGACGAAAACCGCGAAGGTGCCGGAACATCTCCAGCGTGAGATCAAGGATCCGGCCTATGGAAAGAAGCGCCCTCTCTTCAGGGCCATATCGAAGAATGCCCGGGTCACGATCTTTGACGGCGGCCACGAGATTGTAACGGGCGCAGCCTTCAGCTGGCTCTCGAAGCAGCGGCGGCCGGCTTCGAAGCGCTGAGTCCCGCCGAGGTCTTCAGCGCTCTACGCTCCAACTGCCAGCCCCGATCCGGATCCTGGCCCCGGCGATGGTGGCCTTAAAGACACCCTCCTTCGTGATGGAGGTCTGCACCTTCGCCGCCACCCCGGCAGCGGGGCTGTTGGAAGCATGGGGAACCAGCACACTGAGGAAACGCTCTCGCTCCCCTGCCTTGACCGGGCGAAAGGCGAAGACGGTGACATTTGGGTCGGTATCCTGTGAATGGGTCTGCTTGAGCGAGCCGTATTGAAGGACCCCATCATCATGGAAGAAGAGCAGCACTCCTATCGCATCCTTCTGCCACCAGGCCCGGTCGAAGGCCGGCGCGGCAAACCAGTTGCTCTCACTGCGCCCTGGCACGACACCCGCTTTCGGAGCCAGGTGCCAGACCGGACCGGCCTGGTAGTCGCTCCCCAGCGATTTGCCCGGCACATATTCATCGGCGACCACCAGGCAACCCTCTGCTGTCAGGACAACCCGCCGGGTCCAACGGCTGCCCTTACCGTAGTAATGCTCATATCCAAACTGTCCGAAGGAGTCAGCGGTCTTGTTGTTCTCCGCCCGTGCAAGCCCGGCGAGGTGGCGAATGGATCCTCGCCGCATGAAATCGCGCTCATCCCCTTTTCGATCAGGATGCAGCGGAAAAGCATGCCGCTTGTGCAGCGCCAGCAGCAGGTCGAGGCTCTCCTCCCCGGTACCACCGCCCCTGAGCGTATCGCCCGAGTAGACGTTGTTGTACTTGCCGGAGGAGTGCAGGAGCTTGGCGCCCTTGAAGGAATATTCGTAGAGGTGCCCGGCGACGTTGTCGAGATGACCCGACTTCTCCTGGTAGAGAAAGAAGGCGGCGAAGGGCTTGCCGGCGCCAAGGCCCGGGTTCAGGTAGATGCGCTCGGGGATCTTTCTCTTAAGGGGGCTGAGAAGACCAATGGCAGACCCGCCCACCGGCTCTCTCGGCTCGATGCCGCGCTCGACGAACCAGCCGAAGCGCCGCCTGTAGGCATCGAGGTACTCCGGCGAGGCGACGCCCCCCGGTGCGCGACCGCCAAGGGCGACCTGCTCGGCCGCCCAGAGATACTCAGGGTCCTTGTAGTGCTGTGCCAGGCGGTACCAGAAGTTCCCATCGCGACTCGAGGTCTCGACCTGGTAGTAGCCGACATTCCACGGGTCGGCGTAGACCGCAGACTGGTCCTCACGCCCGCGGGCTCCGGAGTTAGGATTCCCCCGCACCCCGCCACCGTGGATGAAGGCGAGGGCCCGCCGCCCCACCGCGTTGATCAGCACCTTGTCGCTCTCGATCCTGCCGGTAGCCTCGGCGACATCGAGCAACCCGTGCAGGAAGATCGGCCCGTAGGGATAGTAGTTCCACTCCTTCCAGTCGCCGAAATCAGAGAGACTGGCCCAGATCCGGTCGAGCCAGGCGCGGGCTGCCCCGGCCTGCGGCGCGCCAGGGAAGAGCTTCACCGCCAGCGCCACCCCCCCGCCGTTTCCATAGGAGTGGTTGTTCGCAGACTGGGCTCCCTTCTTGAAATCGAGGAACCTCGGCTCGAGGCTCTGGTGAACGATCTTGCGAAAGAGCTTCTCCTCAGCCGGGGTCAGCATCTTCTGCCGCGAGAGCTCCTCGTAGATTCTCATCCTTGATGCGCTGCCCCAGCCGCCGTGGTAGCCGCCGCCGTGGAAGTCTCGTTGAAGGGTCCGGCCATCCTCCGCCTTGCGGGCAACCTTGTTACCGCTGTTGGTGGTGAAGAAGATGTAGAACATGTCTCCCTCGCCCTTCGCCTCAGCCTTGGCGTACCAGTCAAGGATCAGCCCCCGCAGAACAGCTCTCAGGATCCGCAGCGCGTTGCGGTCCTTGCGCCCGCCATCGACAAAGCGGGCCCGCAGGCGATCCCATTTCCACCAGCTGCGTGAGAAAGAATAGCGCTCGTGAGCAACCAGCGACTTGCGCAGGGCCTCCTCCATCTCAGCTATGTTCTTTACCCCTTCGTAGGAGAACCTCGGATGACCAGCCAGGAGCTCCGGGGATGGCGCTTCCGCTACAGCCGGCCGGCCGGTCAGCAGAACGCCGAGAAGAAGCAACGAGCTGATCCGGATCGTGCAATTCATGAAAATGTACCCTGGCAGAAAAATGAACCCTGGATGGACAAGCCGGCCGCGAGACTGAGGGTAGCACCAGCTGGAAGACCATTTCAATGACAGGAAACCCGCCAGCATCCCTCTCAAACCGGCTTCCGAACGCGGGCGAGTTCCCATAAGAGCTGTTTTCAGTGATATTTCGCTCCTGGAGCAGATTGAATTCGCATCAGGGAGGATGGCCCCCTATACTTCGCAATCCGGTTGATTCCGGACACTTCTATTTTCACGGCGCACAACAGGACCTGGTTTCAGGATCGCGCCGCAGCTAACAGACTCTCCTTGCCCTCGACTGTTGTGGCGGCTCGGCGCAACTGTCCCGGC
>DCKY01000012.1:9334-15912 GCA_002320775.1 Planctomycetes bacterium UBA1662 | reverse complement strand
CCTGCTGATCAACTACGACGAGATCGCCCTTAAGGGAGGCAACCGGCGACACTTTGAGTCCCGGCTGCTGAAAAACATCCGCGCCGCCATCAAGGATCTCGGCGGATCGCATCTGCAGCCCCGCTTCGGCCGCTTCCTGCTCAGGCTCTCAAGCGAAACTCCCCTCGACAAGGTCTGCGAACGGCTCTCACGAATACCGGGAATCGCGGTCTATTCGCCCTGCATTTCCACCTCGGCGGACCTCGACAGCGTCAGGGCCGCGATGGATACCATCATCGACCAGTTGCTTGCCCGCGGCGAACAACCGGAGAGCTTCGCCGTTGTCTCCCGTCGGGCCAACAAGGAGTTGCCCTTTACCTCCACAGATGCCAACGCAACTATCGGCGCCCACGTGCAAGAGCGGACTGGCTGGAAGGTGCGGCTCAAAAAACCACAACTCTCCCTCTACCTTTTCTTCGTCAACAACGACTGCTTCCTCGCCCTCGACCGTCTCCCCGGGCTCGGCGGTCTGCCGACAGGAAGCACGGGAAGGGTGGCCTGCCTGCTCTCGGGCGGGATCGACTCACCCGTCTCCTCCGCGAGAATCATGAGGCGAGGAGCGGACGCTCTCTTCATCCATTTTCACAGTTACCCCCATACCAGCATAGCCAGCCAGGACAAGGTCAGGGAGTTGGCCGAACGCATCATCCCGCCCGGTCGAAGCGCCAGGCTCTATATGGTTCCCTTCGCCGACACCCAGAACCGGATCATCACAGAATGCCCCTCGAGGCTGAGAGTCATCCTCTACCGCCGCTACATGGTACGGGCAGCCGAGGCCATCGCCAGGAAGGACGAGGCCCAGGCCCTGGTAACCGGCGACAGCCTCGGGCAGGTGGCCAGCCAGACCCTTGAAAACCTGCACACCATCGACAGTGTCGCCACCATGCCGATCCTCAGGCCGTTGGTCGGCATGCACAAGGCGGAAATCATCGAGGACGCCAGGGGGATGGGGAGCTTCAACACCTCGATCGAGCCGCACGACGATTGCTGTTCATTCCTGATGCCTCCGAGACCCGCGACAAGGTCCACCCCGGAACAATTGGAAGCCGCCGAGAAATCTCTCGACACCGAAAAGGAGGTGCTTGAGCTTGTCGAGGCCGCGAGCGTTGAGACGATAAGAGGCCGACTCGGCTGATGTCCGGATTTTTCATCACCAGGGAGGTGGAAGGCTCGAGCTAGTTTCAGTAAAACGGCGCTATCCACCGCAGATCGAAGACACGGAGTAGAGCTTATGTCCAGGATCGGAGTCTTGCTGGCCACGGGATTTGAGGAGATCGAGGCTGTCACCATCATCGATGTCCTGCGTCGCGCTGAACTCGATGTCATCATCCTGGGAGTCGATGGCGACGCCATCAGCGGCGCGCACGGCCTCCAGGTAGCTGTAGACCAATCACTTGCCGACGGACAGGAGGAAAACTGGGATGCCCTCGTGCTCCCCGGCGGTCTTCCCGGAGCTACCAACCTGCGTGACAATCCCCGGGTGATCGAGCTGATCCGGTCGACCCACTCAAGGGGAGGGATGCTGGCGGCCATCTGCGCCGCCCCGATCGTACTCGGACGCGCAGGGATCCTCCAGGAACGCCGGGCAACGTGCTACCCGGGCTTCGAGGAAGGGCTCGAGGGCGCCAAATGCTCCGAGGAGAGGGTGGTCGTGGACGGAAACATCACGACCAGCCGCGGGCCGGGAACTTCGCTGGATTTTTCGCTGAGCCTGGTCGCCCAGTTGAAAGACCAGCAAACCGCGGATGCCCTGCGTGAAGGTATGCTGATCAACGCCTGAGTACGGCTCCGCTCGCGCCGGGCGGGAGCTCCGGTTCCCTGACCTGCCACCTCCAGGAACCGAACATTTCCCTTTCATCGGGAAACCCGGAACCAGACGGCAACAGGGTTTGAGGGTGTGGGTGGTACAATCGGTGTATGGGCGGCCCAGGCGGCGCCCGACACTGAAAAAAATCAAACTCGGCTTTACGGATTCAGGAGCAGCACGCTGCTTGAGAAAGTTCCCGGCCGAGGCTTCCAACCTGATCGAGTACCTCATGCGAGCTTCCTCCCGGCTCTGCGGCCTCCCCATCCTACTGATTGCCATATCCTGCATAGCAGGCTGTCAAGCCGTCTCCTCGTATCCACTACGTACATCATGGCCTCAGAAAGATGTCGTGGTGGCATCCATCAGTCTATCGAAAAAGCTGAACCTGGAGGAGTACAGGCGAATCGCGACAGTCGAGGCGATGAGATTCTTCAGTTCCCCCTCCCCCACAAACCATCCGGTGTATGAGGTCTTCTGTGAATTTTTCGTATCCGGGAAAGGCGGCGGAGCGCCTGAACGAGTCGCCAGGGTCAAGATCTCGACCTCGCTGGCGGGCTGTGAAGACGAGGAGAGGTTGAAGCTCTCCCTCAAATCGAGAACCTACATCTATTACTGAACGGACCATCTCCGATCATGTCATCCCGAATCATTGACCCCGCCCTTCACGCAACCAGGCTAGCAGCCGTCATCATCCTCTGCCTGGTCTCCTGCGGATGCGGCCTCGCCTATAAGAATCGCCTCAGCCGGGATGGCTTTATCGTCTATACAAACGATGGGCAGGACTTCCTCGAAAAAACCGGTGACCAGATCGAGACCATCTATGATTCTCTCGCGGAGGTCTTTGAGATTCCGAAACCCTTCCCCTGGACCACGAGGATCTTTCTCGATGGACAAGCCGAAGGAGTCCTCGACTATTCCTACAACCCCGACCTGCTGGGATACTACGTACCCTTCCTGCAGATGATCCGGATCGACAGCCGGGCCGCCGCCTCCAACCTGGTCTCCGACCTCGACCAGGTGCTCCTGCACGAGATAGCCCACCACTTTATCGTCAACGAGTTGCCGGGAATCTCAGGCAAATGCTGGCTGAACGAAGGACTTGCCGGGAACCTCGAGGTTGGAGTCATCGAGAAAGGCCGGGCGGAGTTCCCCCTGCTCAATCCCGTGCTGCTCAAGATAGCCCAGCGTGAAATCACGGAAAACAAGAACCGCCCGCTGCTCACAGAGCTGCTGCAAAGCGACTGGAAAGATTTCCATAACGAAGAAACCCGTGAGATGAACTACGCGCTCTCCTGGTCCATCGTCTACCATCTGCTCACCAGGGAGCTACCCGCGACGCTATCTCTCAAGGAAAGAATCAACAGGATTCACTTCATGGACAAAACCGAGATCTCGGCCCTGGAGATGGGATGGAGAAAGAACATCCTTGGGCTTGACCTGGTCGCTGAGCTCAGCCGGCTCGCCAGCCTTGCCGCCCCCGAGAAGAAGATGACCTCGGCGTGGGCCATCAAGGAGCTCTGCAAGGTCCGCGGAACCGCTGTCAGGCGTTCCCTGGAGACCCTCGTGAAGCTCTTCGGAACTCCCTGTCCGCAAATCCGGGAGGAGGCCTATGTTTCTTTCCTGCGGCTGCTGTCGAACCATCCCCAGGCTCCCTTCCTCGCGCCTGAACAGACGGCGAAGGCGCTCACCTGCCTCCAGGACATCATCGTAGACAGCGAAGCCAGCCCCCTGCTGAGAGCCCGTCTTGTGGCCAATCTCGAGAGCCACCGCACTATCAAAAACGACTGGATCCCCCTGCTGGTCGACACACTCGAAGACTCTCGCCCCATCGTGCGTGCGGCGGCAGCGTCAGCACTCTCGAAAATGGCCTCCAAGCCAACCATCGTCAGCCCGGCTTTCTGGACCTCGGCTCCCACCTCGAAAAGAAACGAGGAGGTCCGAGAATGGAAGAGATGGATGGTGGACCGCACGCCGCGCTGAGGAACCCGGCCGGCCGACCAGACGTAAATCAGTCTCCTGCCGGAGAGGCCGCGTCTTCAAGACGCCAGAGCACCAGTCCGCTCCACAGCTTGGGATAAAAATACGTGGTCTTATGCGGGAAGACCTCCTCGCCATCGATGACCTCCTGGAATTCGCCCCTGCCCACCGGGCGCATTCGAAAGAGCAGGTCTCCGCGGCCGGCCCGTAGAGCTTCATCCTCTCCCGTCCCCTCCTTGTAGAAGGAGACCTCCGGCTCTTCGCCTGCCAGAGGCGCAAGCCAGGATCCGATGATCTCATCCTGCACGATTCCGTAGCTGGTAGCTGCGGCTCCGCTCTTGCCGCTGAGAGCTTTCTCACCAAGGCGATAGCTCCTCGCTGTATCAGCTGTCTCCACCCTTATCTCCCAATCATCGTCTCCGGCCGGGTCGAGCCATTCATCCAATATCGCGAGCGCCTGGGGAACATCGCCCGAATCCCGCAGCTTGAGAAGACGATGGGTCGCAAGAATCGAGACCCCCTCGCTGCGGAGGTTCGCGAAGGTCATCATCTTCCAATCGGTCCCGGGTACCTGCTGTCCGGATTCAGCCAGGGCCTTCCTGTAGAGAAGGCCCGTAGTGTAACGATGATGCCCATCTGCGATAATCGGCCGCTGTTCACCCATGAGCTCCGTCAACCTCAACGCGCTGGCGGGGTCGGTTACAGGATAGAGGGCGTGGACCTCCCCGAATGACGCCTCGACCTCCATAACCGGTTCACCATTGGAAACCTCATCAAGAAGAGAATCGATCTCGCCGGATGCATCATTGTAAAGAAGCATGATGCTCTCGAGATCGCAGCGCGTCGCCTCCAGCAAGCTCTGGCGGTCCTGGACCACCTTTGGAAAGGTCTGCTCATGAGGCTGGACGATTCTCTCGTCGAATTCATGAAGCCGTCCCAGGGCGACGAAGGAAACCATTCGGGCCCGGGTGTCGGTCCCGGGAACGGTATATTCGACCGTACAGACGTAATAAACGGGACTGTCCTCGTACGCCAGGACACCCGATTCAATCCAGTCCTGGAGCAATTGCGCCCGGCCATCATAAGAAGGGATCTCCCCGGGCCGGTCACCTAAAGTCAGCTGAACGATATTACACGGGGAAGCATCCAGGATGGCCTGGTGAGCTTCGGGCGAGAGAACATCGTAAGGTGGCGCGGTCACCACCGGCGCGTCCTGGCCAACCTTTTCGGCAACCTTACCGAGGTCGAACCTCAAGCCCCTGAAGGGAGCGATATCCATAGATCAAGTCTCTGTCTTCTTCAGGCTTCCCGTATCTCCCTCAACCGGCTTCCCGAGAACCGACGAGCCGAAAAACCGAGCCAATCCTATTTCTCAGCGCCAGCCTTGCTGGCCGCCTGGCGGGAAAGATCATCGCGGCAAAGCGACAATGCGATCATCGCATAAGCGGTATCGAGGGTAGGAAGGTTTTCCCACCACCTTCCGCTGGTATTTTTCCAGTGACCATCTTCAGCCTGCAGCTTCATGAGATGATCGGAAAGCTCGGCGGCCCAGATGCGCTTCGCCCCCTTGGAATCGACCAGGACGGACTCGCCATACACCGAGAGGGTCTTGGCCATGGTGTGGTAGTAATAAAAGAGTCCCTGGAGGCCCGCCTTGGGGTTGCCCGGCGTCCGCATCCCCGGATTTTCCACCACGGTAAAGTTGTCTGAGATCCATTTGAAGGCTCCCTGTACTCTCGGGTCCTTCTTATCGATGTCTGCGTAAAGGAGGCTCTTCAAACCCTGGTAGGTCATGCTTCCGTAGGAAGAGTAGGCCAGGCTCCCATCGTCGAGGGACTCGCTGGGCCCCCTGGTATCATTGGGCGCGTATCGAAAGCCCCAATCCTTGGTCGACCCGATGCCGGACTTACCCAGGAGCGCATCGCCCTTCGGGTTGTTCTGGCAGCGAGATACGAAGAGCTCCAGTTTTTTCCAGAAGGGCTCGCTGGCCGAGAAGCCAGCCTCCCGCATCGCCTCAGCCGCGTAAGCCGCGTTGGAAAGATCGCCTCGGAGGGAACCACTCTTCCCCACAGATCCGAAGCTGAGATGTTCGTCCTTGGAATAATTGCCGCGCTCATTCCTCTGCTGGGTAACGATGAACGCACGGGCTTTCCTGATCGCATCGGAGTATGCGACCCTGTCAAGCTTGACGAGGGCCATGAGAGCGACCGAGGTTCGATAATTTTTCAATACGGGATCCTTGGTGTGATAGAACCCCCCATCGGCCTGCTGATGAGAGAGAATATAGGCTACGGCCTTCGACATGAACGGCCCATCAACCACCGTGTACTTCCTCGGATGAATGGCGCAGGTGTAGACAATGAAGGCCGTTATTCCCACATCGGAAACATTCTTTACCCGTGATTCGCTGCCAAAAGGACCATAGCCTCCGTCCGGATTCTGGTTCTTTGCCAGGAATCTGACCCCCTTATCGAGCGCGTCCTTGATGGGATCAGCGTAGCCAAGGGAAGACGTGAAAAGAAAAAAAGCTGTTAACGTAGTGGTAAGTATTTTTCGCATGGGCAGTTACCTGTGCTCAATTCCTGAATATTCCTCGATAATTCTCAAAACTGTGGGCTGTGCTTGCCGGTCTGTCATTTTAAAACCGTTTTCAGCCAGATAAAAAGCCTGGTACATGGACTGGTGCATGGAATGGGCTGAAAAACCTCTCGGCCTTCCAACTCGCTCAACCGATCGCTTAACTGATCGCTTAACT